>CALHPU010000117.1 GCA_938036435.1 uncultured Pirellulaceae bacterium
CATGCGGGCAACATCGCGTCCTTGGTCACGAATTTGATCGGGGCTGAGCCATGGTGCCGCGATGCATTTTTGGAGTTGGTCGAACCTTTGTTTCCGCCTTCGAACAATCCCAAGACAGAGCCGAAAGAGCCGACAGCGCTGACGCAAGTGCGCGACGGATTTTCCAACGGTAAGGTGCAGAAACTGGAACTGGATATCGTCAATTTTGGTACGCCAGTCAGCTACGGTTGGGATTCAGGCGGATATCGTAAGTTGATGCACGTGGTCAATCACCGCCCCTCGGAATTTCACCCACGTTGGTTGTGCCCGCCGGTCAAAGTTGCAGGCAGATGGTTGTTTTCAAAGGCAGGTGAGGAAGCGTCTGCAACAGATTCTGGCAGTAGCAACGAAGGCCAAGGATCAGGCGACATGATTCAGATCCTCGGGATTGCCGGATCGGAGTTTTTACCTTGGTTGCTCGACCAAGGCACGCGCGACTGCGAAGCAGCGTTGCAGAAATTTATTGCCCCCGGGCATGAGCGGAACGACTACATTCGCCACGCGAGTATTGGCGTGCGCGTTGCCAACGAAGGTGTTAGTGTTCTTGTCGATTACGACAACACCAAAGGGCTTGCCGCCGCAACGATGGGGCATAGCATTTACACCCGCACCGCATGGCTTGCTTTTCACTGCGATCTGGTCAGAGAGACGCTCTATTCGAGCGAGGGTTCGGGCGAATCGGCACCGCCAAAGTTGATGTGACAGTCTGTTATGCGGCCTAGCTACTTGAAGCAGCGCATCCTACCGAAGACTGCACTGATGAAGTTCTTTTTGCCAGAATCGACTTAGCCACGTCATAGATTCCGAATGCGGCGACAGAGAAAAATAGGTTACCGGCAAGTGTGTACTTGAAGAACGGAATCGCGCTGACGTAACACGCCACGAATCCTTCCAACGTCGCCGGGTACCACGCGCCCCATACCGCAAGGTTGGTCAGCGCGAAAAACACCACCGCCATTACGAATGAGGCCGTCGCGACTCCGCCGTAGCGAGCGGGAAGACTACGGGACTCGGATCTCTTGAAGCGGCGTCCCAACCAAACTCCCAATCCCAAGCTAAAATAAACCGTCAGTGCAATCGAAAGTGTATAGCCGCCCAAAAAGAAGTCGCTGACCATCAAAATCGCCACCAGCCCCAACACAGCCAAAGTCGATCGCTGAAAGTAAAACCCTCCAAACAACGCCAGAGCGGCAACCGGTTTGAAGTTGGGCAGATCGCCAAGTAGAAAACGGCTGGAGAAACCGACCACGAAAATTAGCGACAGCACCAAAAGTTCAACCTTCAGTGAGCGTGTCGAACCAGAGTTTTGGTCGGGAGAGTATTGTGCAGAGGATTTCATTTCAGCTTTTCCGGTCTTGTCTTCAGTCGCTTTGTCAGACACACAGTTTATCCGCGAAGTAGACCCACGAAAGACCCATTTCTACTGCTTCGCCTCGATTGGCCATCACTCATCGAATTCTGCCGGTTGTTCTTGGTACCGCCACTCTACTTTATCGCCCGGGTCGACCTCCGTCGCGCCGCAGCCCTGTTTCGCCAATTGGCCGTTGACATAAAAAAACCAGAATTTTCCACTCTTTGTATCGCCGGCCAATCCATTGATGCCATTGATGAACGCAGTCTCACCGCTGCCGGATGCGTCAAGCTCTAGATCGCCATGTTGGTCGGCGCGCTTGAGCGTAGTGAATACTGTCGAGTCCGCCGAGCAGGGAATTGCTTTTTCCACCGTTTCATGTACGCCCCCAAAATCAACCACTAAATCCACCGTGCCAATTTCCCGGGCCGGGGCTGAGGGGCTCGATGAAGACGTGGCTCGATCGCATCCCCACGATGCGATCGCCAATATCGACAGTGAAATACAAATAGCGACGTTCTTCATAGTGACTGGCTCATACTTCGAGTGAGAATTTTATTTGGAATTGGTGGCCGCCGGAAAGTTTCTAAGCGATTCCCCGAAAACGCAGCATGACAAACGGGGCTGGTGTATGTCTACTCCGACTGTCGGGGTAGCATAACTTACATGAGCGATCCTCCCAAACCCGACATGTCTAGTCCTGACAATTTGACCGAACAACTTGCCCAAGCCGGGCTCGACAACGACGCAGCACTAGTGCTTCGAAACCGAACGGCCCCCGGTAAAGTTGATCTGAAACTTACTCCGGACCCGGTCAAGCATTTGGGCATTGTCGGCTGCGGGCTTATGGGGTGCTCCATCGCCGCATTGGCTGTTGGTCAAAACATCTCGATCACGATGGTCGATGTGGCTCCGACTGCGCTTTCTGCGGCTCGCGAAACGTTTGCAGATGAGGACCGCGTCACGGTTACTGATCAATACGATTTACTTTCGTCCGCCGATTTGATTATCGAAGCGGTTGTAGAAACGCTGCCAGTAAAGAAAACCGTGCATGAGCGAATCGAGTCGGTCGCAGCGTCGGGCGCTATCATCGCATCCAATACATCGTCCATTCCGCTTGTGTCGATGGAGAAACACTTCCGCTCTCCCGAGCGGTTTTGCGGAATCCATTTTTGCCACCCGGAAGTCATGTCATTGGTGGAAGTTATCTCCGGCCCCGGCACATCAGCTCAAACCACCGCCAACGCGGTTGGCTTTGTTCGTCAACTTGAAAAGATGCCTGTCGCTATTGGCGATGGTGCCGGATTCGTCGTCAATCGTTTACTCTCAGCGATGCTCAATCAGTCACTACGCTTGCTCAGCCAAGGTGTTGCGGTCGCTGATATCGACGCGGCGATGAGGAAGTTTGGTTTTAAGGCGGGCCCGTTTGAGATTATTGATATCATCGGCGCTGATACGTGCATGTATGCCGGTCGCACGATGTGGGAACATAAACTCGAGTGCGTGAGCCTTTCTCCGATCCTTCCACGTTTGGTGAAGCACGGTCGGTTGGGGCGCAAGACGGGGGTTGGGTTTTATAAATACCCCGATCCGCGCGGCGAAGCGCTTGTCGATCCCGAATTGCAACCGTTGCTGGATCCTTACCAACAGACTTTTGCCTTGGGGGTGGAGAGTGCTGATGGCGGAAAAAAAAATGACTTAGATTTGGCGCGTCAGATTTTGGTACCTGTTGTGCTGGAGGCGACGCGCGTTATTGACCAGGGAATCGTCAACGACTTCCGCGACGTTGATCTGGCATTTACTCATGGTCTTTCCTTCCCGCGGCAGCGTGGCGGACTTTTGTATTGGGCGGACCAAGTCGGCGTGGCTGAGCTGACTAAAATGCTCGATCAGCGATCGGTTGCCGACCCAGCGTTGAAGCCGACGGCTTTATTGGTTTCGATGTCATGTAGAGGCCAAAGTTTTTACTCAGTCTCTTAGTGCAAGCGTCTACGGCCTACAATAAAGGAAAACGGGCCACGTCGGCACAAAAGTGCGCCCTTGCTTCATTTTTGAGCGTGATTTCACGTGCGGAAGCTAAAAACTGTTGTCAAAAATTTTGCTGAAGATAAAGTATTCGGTACAAAAGACCGATACCACCGAGGCCGCCAAGTTGCTAAAATCGGCGGAAGAGAAGGACGGTTAGCTCAGTTGGCTAGAGCGCCTCGTTGACATCGAGGAGGTCGTTGGTTCAAGTCCAATATCGTCCACT
>CALHPU010000118.1 GCA_938036435.1 uncultured Pirellulaceae bacterium
AAAAGCGCATTGGCCAAACCAAGATTAGCCGCAACATCATTGGGCAAGCACTGTACTGCAGCAGAATATACTCCTATCGAATCTTCGAATCGTAACAACGCATCCAAACGTTTCGCGACACGCATTTGAGTATCGAAATCATCGCTGGTGATCGACGCTCCTTGCATTAGCAATTCGGCCTCTCGATCAGGTTGCTTTGCTTCGGCAGCCTGCACCGCAGCGGCAAACGAGATCTTCGCCAAGTACTGACCTCGACTTAGATCTGGCAAAGTCTCCGAAGCTTTCCGGTAGTGACCGATTGCCTTGTTCGCCCAGCCTTGGTCTTGCAGAACTTCGTGGTGAGCCATCAAAAGCAACTCGGCAATCGCCTTCTTCAAATCTCCTTGTCGACGGGCCGACGCATCAAAGAGACCGATGCTATCGGCTTGCTCTAGCAACACGCCAAGCATCTCTAGATTTTCAACTCGATTGGATTTCAATTTTTCGATGCGCGTATCAAACGAAACGCGCTCAAGCAACGGACGGTTCAACGTATTTGCTTCGACCTGTTCCAACGCTTCGGTCGAACGATCACTACCGGTGAATGATGGCATTTTCATCCAGCCCATCGCTCGAATATCATCGGCGTTTCGCCAAAAGTAACCGTTGAGAGATTCTGCATCTGCCGAAACAAGATACTGATCAATCATTTTTGGATCGCACTTCACGGGTCGATTGCTACCGACCAGATATAACGAATTGGGTGTCGCAATCGCGACGTAAGCGTAAGGGAACGACTGGGCAAACGTTCTGATGACAATCTGAGTTTCACGCACATCGGCGTCCAATGAGACCCACTGGACAAACAAACCTTGCTCGGCCAATCTCTCAGCGGCGCTAGAATAGTAGTCCAGAGAAAAGAAAGCAGAGTTACCGACATGCCCGGGGCGTGACTTACCATCGCTGATAATGGCGTCGAATTTCCGAGCCTGTTTTTTCAGCCACCAAACACCATCAGCTTGAACGGTGAGGGACTGTGCGACCGCCGGTCTACTCAAATCGGCAAACTGTTCCGCTGCCTCGATCACTGATGGCGAAAGTTCGACGCTGGTGACCGAAGCGACGCCGTCAACGGCCGCCAGTTCACGAGATAGAATTCCAGACCCCAAACCAATCACTACCGTATCTTTCGCTGGATTTCCGCCAGCGCTTAGCATCGGAGCCAAATGAGCCAGCAGAAGCTGTTTCTCTTCGATGTTGTCTCCACTTTGCCCGACCACGATTCCGTCAACGCTTAACCGCCGATGCGTCGGTCGATCGGACTCGGCCAAAACGGCAACCGTGTGGGCCGGCCCCTCACGATAGTACAACAATGTGTCTTCTAAAGTCGTCACAATACCGATTGGTTGCAGCCAAAACCATTTCGCAATCCCGACAAAACCTAAAGCAATTGTCAGAACAACCGCCGTCTGACTAAAATTGGCTCCAACGATCATCCAAACCGCGACTGCCGTTATCGCAACCAGCACCAACAAAGAAACTTGCAGGCCAAACGCTGGTACCAAATAGAATCCTGTCAGGATGACTCCGGCAACATTTCCCAACGCGACCAAAGAATAGACCTTGGCCGCCAAAGTCGCCAATTCGGTTCTCCCTAAACTTTCATTGTCCCGCCCGCCAGTGAGCGCTCGCAATAGCAGCGGCCACGATGCTCCGTAGACGGCCGCCGGAAACAGAAGCAAACCGCAGCACAAGGCAAAACGCTTCAGTAGAGGTGATTCCATGATGTCGAGCGAATCGTTCAACCACGCTTGGCCCGGCCCGGAGGCCAAATACACTAGCGCTGACAGAACAAGCACCGACACCAACGCACCCGCCAATTGCAGCACGGCCACGCGCGAGGCCCATGTTTCCCAAGAGTTTTCGATCGATCTCGTATCAACCTTCAGCCAGAGCGCTGCCAAAGCGGCCCCGAGGGCGATACCGATCAGATAGGCCACCACGACGATCGTCAGGCTGTACGCGTCAGTCCCCACCAGCAAAATCAGCACGCGCTGCCAAATGACTTCCAGCCCCAACGACGCAATTCCAGCCAAGAAAATCGCCAAACCAATCAGCGGGCTGAACTTGAACAGGGCAGCGTTCTTGTTTTCGGACAAGTGAGAATCTCCGTCAACGACAGAATCTTGGCTCACCCGCCAGACACCTCCTCCCACTATCATCGCAGCAGCACCGCAAACCAGCAGCGTCAGCTGCATCCCCCAAAGTTCTATCAACAGGCAACCAGCCAGAGTTGCTCCAATGCATCCTCCAACCGTTTCGGCGGCGGCAATGCTGCCGGCGGTCGATGCTGTCGAATCTTCTCTATGAAGCAACGCCGGAAACACTGCACCCGCAAAAAAGTGCACAAGCAGTACTGGAGAAGCCACCGCCAAAACCCACAAACTGCCAACGTTACTTCCACCGGTAATTGGCGAGTCAAAAAATGTCGCATCGATCGCCGAGACCAACGCAAACATCGCTGGCAACAGCAGGACAGCCAGACCGGTTCCGCACAGCAGAACGCCGGCGAACTTCGATGGCGAACCCAAACGAAGCTTCTGCCCGCCCCAAAGATTACCCAACGCCAGCCCCAACAGCGACATTCCGATCACCGAAGCGATCGTCAGCGATGACACGCCTAGCAATTGGGTGACGTAGCGCACCCAAACCAGTTGAGCGATGATCGCCGCCATCCCTGCCATCAAGGCCGTTGAGTTTTGTGTCAGACGCATAGGGGATTGTTGGTTTAATAAATGAATTGAGATTAACGACGTAGCAATGGGCACTCCTGCCCGTTCAAGGCTATCGATCTCGGCCAATCGTGGCCAAGCTACGACTAAATCAACAAGCTCATAAAGTTCGGTGTCTCAGATGTGGTCCGTCAAGAAGATTCGGAACGGTTGATGTCCAGCACTTCAATTCGGACCCTCCGAATCTCGCGACGATTTACTTCCTTGACCTCAAATCGCACGTTTCCAACAACCAACTGCTGGCCCGGACGAGGCAGTTGCTTCAGTTCCCACATTAACAGCCCCGCCACGGTTGTAAAATCATCGACCTCTGGAAGCTGAGTCGCCAGTTCTTCATTGATCATATCGATTGGTGCTCGACCGACCACCTCGATCGCCTGTTTCCCGCACCTACGAATAAGCACCTCCTCTTCGGCGTCAGTTTCGTCAACGATCTCGCCAACGATTTCCTCTAACACATCTTCAATGGTCACCACGCCCGCCAGACCTCCGTACTCATCCCGCACAATCGCCATGTGCATGCGTCCGTCAAGAAACTTTCGCAGCATCGTGTCCAACTGGGTGGTGGCCAACACCGTCATCGGCGGACGTATCAATTTCTCAAGCGATTTGCGTTTGTTCATCTTCTTGAGTGATTCGCGCAAGAGATCTTTTGCGAACAGGATGCCGACGATATTGTCGATATTGCCATCAAAGATTGGGATGCGCGTCCGGCCAGATTTAACAACGAACGTCAGCATTTCCTCCCAGTCAGTACTCACGTCCATGGCATCGACACCCGACCGTGGTTTCATAACCTTGACCACCGTAAAATCGTCGAGGTCCATAATCCCTTCGATCATATCGACCGTCTGGGATTCCAGCAGTCCATCGTGCTGGGCTTCGGAAGCCAAAGAAAGGATTTCGTCCTCGACAGCTTCCTCTTCGGCGTCTTGATCCTCCTCTTGTCCGGAAGCCCGCGCGAACATCTGGGAGACGAACCGCTCGCCCACCAAGAAAGGAAAACTTACAACGGACACCATCCTCCACCAACGCCACGTCCGATAAAGAAACGCTGGCGCCGCGATCTTGGCTACCGCGCGTGGAATCCAGACCTGCGTTACTACCATCGCAAAGGCGATCAAACCAGCAATCGTCACCAGTCGGCCGAAGGGCAACTGGGATACACCAGTTGGGCTCGAAACCCAAGCAACAGTCGACAAAAGGGCGATCGCTAGAGCTACCATCTGAAGGACGCCTGCTCCCAGTTCCATTTCCTCGCGCAGGTCAAAAATAATGCCGAAGAGATCGGATTTATCTTTCTGGTTTCTTAATTTGCAATAGTCCTCCATCTCATGCCAAGGCATTTCTTTGATCACATGGAACGCAATCACTGAAAATGTCGCGATGGCAAACCCGATCAGCATCATCCACAAAAATGGCTCGATCATTGGCAGCGTTCCCAATGGTGCTCAATCCCAAATCGGCCCAAATAGTCTGCTTCTGCCGCACGCATCTTTTCGGCCGACTCTGGATCGGTATCGTCAAAACCAACCAAGTGCAGCATTCCATGAATGACATACAGCAACACCTCGTGCTCCATGGGGACGCCAATCTGCTGGCCCATTTTGTCGGCCGTGTCGGTGCTGACTAGTAACTGACCCGTCAGCGCTGTTTCGGATTCCTCTAACACAAAACTGATCACGTCCGTCTCGTAGTCGTGATTTAGGTACTGTTTATTCAGATCTCGAATGGTGGGATCATCGACAAAAGCGATGCTGATCTCGGATTGGTCATAACCAAAATCGTCCACGATCATGCGGGCGACTTCCGTGCAATCAGAAAAATTTAGAGAGCGCTGTTGTTGGTCAGAGATCTCGATACGGTGCGAATTTTCGCTGGCCATTTGTGCTTCTATCGATGAGATGGATTTCCGAAACTTCTATTTAAAGCGTTTGGGCGCGAGCCCTCCGGTTTCACAAAGTTTCACTCTAATAAAACCGAGCAGCTTGCGCTGCACCGCCACAAAGTAAGTGCGATTGGACTAACTGCCAAATGGCCAAGGGTGCAAAAGCAATTTCCAATAACACCACAGCCTGAGAGCCAAACGCGACGTTCTTAAACCGGCTGGGTTTCTGGATACTTTACGCGTGCATGATACACGGCGTTGAGCGATTTTATCAGACTCGACTGGATCGTGTGAAGCTGTTCAACGGTAATCGGGCATTCATCGAACTGCCCATCATCGAATTTCTTTTTGGAAATCTCTTTGACAAGGCTCTCCAACCGAGCCGGCGTCGGTTCGCGCAATGCTCGACTGGCGCTTTCCACCGTATCGGCCAGCATCATCACCGCCGCTTCAGCAGTTTGAGGTTTGGGGCCCGGATAGCGATAGTCGGCTTGATCGACCGGCGCTCCGTCCTGCTCCTCTTCGCTAATTTTGGTCGCGCGGCGATAGAAGTACTCCACCAGCGTCGTGCCGTGATGTTGTTCCACCAGATCGATGATCCGCCGCGGCAACCGATGTTTTTTGGCAATTTCGACGCCGTCTTTGACATGAGCAATAATCACCAGCGTACTCATCGTAGGTACAAGATCATCGTGTTTGTTTGCGCCGCCGGCTTGGTTCTCAATAAAGTAATCCGGCTTTCTCAATTTGCCCACATCATGAAAGTATGCTCCGACGCGGCACAACAGCCCGTTGGCGCCGATCGCTTCGGCGGCCGCTTCGCTGATGGAGGCGACATTGATGCTGTGGTTATAGGTACCGGGCGCGCGTTGAACCAACTCCTTCAACAGCGGATGGTTCGCATCGCTGAACTCCAGCAGGTTGATATCCGTTTGAATGTCAAACCATTGTTCTAGGTAGGGAAGCAAGCTGTTCATCAACAGTCCTGCCAAAAACGTTCCACCGGCAAACCAAGCGGCGTCCAGCAACAGCGGAAAACCAAGTGGTTGGCCCAGCATATACAGAACGCCAAGCGCTGTTGGAAACACGATGGACGCTGCAATGAGGCCAACGTTGACTAATTTTGTGCGGCTACGAATTTGGCGGCACATAATGGCCGATGTTGTCGCGGCGGTCGTCAGAATGACAAACTCACCCAAACCAAAACCGTGAGCCACTGTGAACGCCAACGCAACGAGCGTCGAGATCATCATCGCCAATTCAATATGGTAGGCGATAGCGATCGTGAGAGCAAAAATTACAATCGGCAACACCTCAGCGCGAAAATCGACTGCTTTGGCCGCGATCCAAGCGGTCACCAACGTGATCAACATCAGCCCCAGCAAAAGTGCGAAGTGGCGAATATCCGTCAACAGATGCCGGTCCCGGTAATACAAATACTGGCACAGCATTGCGAACATTGCCGCAAAAAGTCCGAAGAAGAACAGGCTTCGCATGGTGCGTTGCAGCCAGTTCTCAGAGGCGACCAATGCTTCGTGTTCGGCGCGAAGAAGTTTAATATCGTCATCGCTCAGCGGGCGGTTGGCGCGAATGCCCTGACGATCGTAGTCGCCGCCACTAAATTGCTCCAACAAATCGCCAACCTCGTAAGTCCGTTTGGCAATTTCAACATCACGCGCCGCTTGATTGGCTGCTTTCTTTGAAGCCGCCTCATCCCAAGTGAGTGTCGACTTGAGCTGAGGAGTCAGCCAATCAAACATGCGCTCAGCAACAACGCTGCCGTTGTCGATCACATCGGAAGCCTTTAGGATTTCAGCAATTAGTTTTCGATAAAGATCTTCGCCTGCCTCGCCAAGTCGCACGTCAGAAACCGAAACCCGCCTTGCGGCTTGGATGTTTCCTGTCGGGTAGACCTGAATCTCGGTCATGCTGCCTTGACCAATCTCATGGGTCAGGTCTTCCAGCAGACCATTCTTTTCGAAGTCCAAAAATGCCGCCGAAAGAGCAGCCTGAAGTGCTTTGAGTTTTTCATCCTTGCTGATCGAATTCTTGAAGTTCTCAAATTCAGCCGCGCGGACATCTTCGTCAATGGCTTCTTCGCTGGGCTTGAAAAATTTATCCCAGACCTGTGACTCACGCACTTCTAGATAGGTCTTTTGTTTGACCTCAAAAATATCGTCGATCAACGCCTGCTTCAGTTGCTCTAGCGGCAGCGGATCATTGGTGTAAAAGCAAAGCGTGTTCTGGCGTGCGCGGCGACGGTTGGCGTCGGTGGCTTCGAAGTCGTCAAAATCAAATTTGACCCGTGCGTTTAAGTCACGTTGCGGAGCCTCCCGCAACCGATAGGAAAACGGCGGTGCCCAGCCAAACATCACCACCCACAAGATCACCGTGATCAGCGCGCAAAGTCCAATTCGGTTCCAGACGTCCGGGTTGGAAAGGAAGTCTTTGACCTTGGCAAAAGGCTTTTTACGCGCTGGCAGCATCCAGCGATTGCGATTATTGGCGGCGTTGGACATGGTTGTTTAGTGGGATGCACCATTTGAACCGGAGGATTCCCGCTGGCCGCTGTGATGCCCGTTGCGACCTTGACTAACGGGTTCGTCGTAGGCTTTAACGATATTGGTGACCAAGCGGTGCCGGACAATGTCTTCGGCAGTTAATTTGGCAATGGCAACACCGTCGATGCGACCGAGCCGCTGAAGTGCATCGACTAATCCGCTTTTGGTGTGCTTGGGCAGATCGACCTGAGTTGCGTCGCCCGAGACAACGATTTTGGAATGATGCCCCATGCGTGTGAGGAACATTTTCATCTGTGACGTGGTCGTGTTCTGAGCCTCGTCCAAAATAATAAACGCGTTGTTGAGCGTCCGGCCTCGCATGTAGGCCAGCGGACAGACCTCTATCACGCCGCGCTCGATTAGATTCCGCGCCTGTTCGTAACCAATCATCTCGTGGATCGCGTCAAGCAGTGGTCGCAAATAGGGATTGATTTTGGCTTGCATATCACCCGGCAAAAAGCCAAGACTCTCACCGGCCTCAACGGCTGGGCGGACCAGCACGATGCGCTGAACCATTTGGTTCTTTAGCGCTTCGACGGCCATGGCGACAGCCAGATAAGTCTTTCCCGATCCAGCCGGCCCGACGGCAAAAACTAGATCTTTGTTTCGGATCGCATCCACGTAGCGGCCTTGGCCTGCAGTGCGCGGACGAATTTCTTTTCCGGTCTGCAGAGTTTCGATGGAGGCGTGCTTCTTCGCAGGAGCGGACTTACCGCTGGCTCGTGCAACGGTCTCGTTGAAAAGGTCGGGCGTCAGATTACCTCGGCGACGAACGATCTCTGTTAGCTGTTCGAGAACATCAATGGCTTGAGATACGGCTTTATCATCGTCGCCGGTGACTGTAATTTTCCCGTTGCGATGGATGATGTTGACGTCGAATTCTTGGCGAAGTCGACGAAGGTGCTGATCCTTGGCACCGAAAAGCGGCAAAACGATTTGCTGCTCGATAGGAGAGATTGTGGCTTCAGTCATTAAATGCCGCGATGATTTTTACACCGCTTCCTGATGCTCGAATAGTAATGTGTTATCAATTATAGCCAATGGTTAAGTGAGTGCGGGCCGCCTGTTAGGTTCGGGCGGGTTACGCGATTTTTACTCGTTCAACCCTACCGGTGTTAAGGATTCTGCTCCTGTGCGTAATGGTTGTAGCGAAAAATGGGCCTCTTGTAGAGGCGAATAAGGACAGGATTAAGCCTAGACCTGCTGTTGACAACTTTTCCACCACGATGACGGTTTGCGGTCGATTCCCTATTATAGATGGGGCGCTGAGTTTACTGTTGTTAGTTAGACGACAGCAAATCGCTTGGATTCCCGAAAAATGGACTTAACATCGCAGAATCATGGAAATTCATCAGGAAACATATCCCGGTTTGATGGTTGTCGCAGTCACGGCGGTCTTCGATTCGCCGTTGGGAAATCTTGAAACTCCAGCCGAGATTTTTGAGATGCTGGACACTCAATTCGCGTCACCGATAAGCAAAGACGAAAACACCAAGACACTTGTGCGAGACGTCCTGCGTCAAACGGGTTACAAACCCACGGGGCGCGGTAAGCCTGCGTCGGAGTACTTGATCAAAGCCGTTTCTGAAAATCGTTTGAGCACGATCAATCCGTGCGTCGATGTTTTGAACATTGTTTCTCTGCACTGCGGTTTTCCAATTAGCGTCGTCGATCTGGATTTGGTCAACGATCCACTGACCATAAAGCCGACGCCGCCTGAGACCAGCTACGTCTTCAACGCCAGCGGTCAGGAGATAAAACTGGACGGACTGGTTTGTCTTTACGATGATCTCGGGCCATGTGCCAACGGAGTCAAGGACTCCCAACGCACCAAGACCAATGCAACCACGACTAAAACACTGTCTGTGTTCTGGGGAGTGCAATCACTTGAGTACCAAGTCAACGCGGGCGTTGCTTGGTATGCGGAGTTACTGAGAAAGGTCGGTGCTGTGGTGGAGCCGGTGCCAATTTCTCTCACGGACACAGTTTAAGAGGCAACTTTTTTTCATCTGCAATTGTTACCTAACCGCTAGTGCTCTGTTACAAGGATCACCCTACAGTTCGGCAGCGCGGCACGCAGTGCTGCAATATCGCTTTCGGTTCCCCATTCGATCTTCAATTTCCGCAGCGACTGCAGTTGGGGAAAACATTCGCACGCCGGAGCCGTAAAACGATCGTCCCACGCGCAAATGAAGAGTTCCTCTAACGATTCTAAATCAGCAATCAACTGCATCCGAGAGCGAATTCGAGCGCTATGATCTTTACTCCGAGACAGCCCCTCGTTTTTAGTTTGGAACAAATCAGTTCCGTCCAAAACAAGAGAAGTCAATCCGGAAGGCAGCGACTTTAAAAATTCGGCAGTGTTCTGTGTGTGCCCCAAGACTACTTTTTTTAGATTAACAAGTTTTTGAACTGGTTTCGAATACTCTGAAAGATCGTGAAACAAAGTTAATTCACGAAGGTATCTAACGAACTTTTCATCGTCCACCGCGGAAGCAAAAATGGACGGATGCGGGCTCGACCACAACCTACGAGTGCCACCTCGCACTTCTTCAACATCACTAACAGTGCGTTGCTCCCATGAGGGCTGGGGATAAAACACGCTGTCGTATCCAAACAGACCGTCATACAACCAGTTGATTGCAAACAAGCCAGCCATAGCAATCAGAAATCGCGCTGCGTTTGGTGACATAGCAGGGCTCCTTCTTAATAGGAGGGGAATAATGAGTTTCTCGACGTACAAAACCCGGCAGAGAAACCCTAGGTCGAAAAGACTTCATCGATCTGCCTTTTTTCTGCCAAGCTCCCCCAGCATCTAGATAGATGGCGGATTACAACAATGATGCGGCCTCAGCGCGCACATTTCACGGCCCAAGCAACGCGATTGTTGACGCGGCCGCCGAGGGGGCCAACCCTACGAGACAAACAGCGGCTTGAGATGGCGCTCGTAGAGGTTGTCAGTTACGTTGCGACTGATCGACTCTTCGCATTGGACTAGCATATCAAGATATCGGTCGCCCATTTTAGCGGCGATCTTATAACCGACGTGCAATAGTTGGCGAACGGACGGATTGAACTCCGGATGGTCTGGCTCGTGACGCAACGCGTTTACGTATTGGCTGGCCGTCCAGCCTTGCACTTCTTCGGGCGAGGGGAGTTTAGCGTAATCAATGTCGATCACTGACGCGTAAGGCTCGCACAAAGCATCTTTGTGCTCGAACGCCTGAGCATAAACGTCTTTGGCTAATGCTAATCCGTCACCATCGGCTTCGGCCAATCCGATTAACTCTTCCAGCCAAGTCGTGCCAGCTGTCTTGATGTGTAGTCCAGCGCCAGTTTTCTCCAAACAGCGTCGAATGGGTCCGTAGATCGAAAACTTATCGCTACCGGAGTGAACGCTTAATTTTAAGTTCGCCGGCAGGCCGTATTTTTTCACCGCGAAGGCAATCACAGCCAGATCGTCGGAGAATTCTTTTTCGAATTGGTCTGCGTCGCCGACATAGTCAACGCCCTTGTTGAACCGACCGGTAAACTTGGGGGCGATGGTCTGGACTGGAACATTTTCTTGCGCCAAGGCTGCCAAAATGATCAGCAATTCGGGCGGCGTCTGAGGGCTGTCTGTTTCGTCCATCGAAACTTCAGTGATGAAATTCCCTTCGCCCTTTTTGTCAGCGATATAGCGATAGATCTCGCCGGCAGACTGAACGGCTTTGAGGAACTTGTTCGCTGTATCTGTAATCAGTTGTTCGGAGATGTTCAGCTCTTCTTCGATGCCGTCAATCTTCAATGATCCGATCAAGTCTTTAACGCTATCGACGAAAGCAGCAACGTCCTCAGAAGACGCCGCCGATCCGATCGCGTCGGCCACATCGAGCGTGAAGAAGTCGCTATTGGGAAGGAAACCATCGACCAAGTCCAAATTAATGTGGTCAGCATCGACGTAGTGAGATTTCTCCCAGCCCATCTCTTTGCAAGCCGCGTCGGCAGCATCGCGAGTCGATTGCGGGACCGAGCCAATCGTCGTGTGTTCGCGATTGGATTTGTTCCAGACAGGGACGATCTCCACGCCTTGTTCGGCGGCCTTCATCACAGCAGCCAATTGTGCTTTGGCTTGGTGCGCAAAACGATCACCAACGCCGAACGAAAATTTCTCAATAGTTAACGACATCAACAGTTCCATTTCTCAGGCTGAAGGTAATTTGACCTCAACCTTATAGCGGATCACTATCGACTTTGCGAGGCGTCAGCTAGCGCAGGAAGCGGAATACTGGGTTGCCAAATATCGGCCATGATTGAGAATATCGCTCAGCCAAGGGTAAGCGAAGCTAACCCGCGTCTCATTTTCACTAACAAATCCGCAAGACATCTATAGGCCCGCCGTGAAAGCTATTTCGTTCGACGCAAAAGAATCTATTTCTGTTATCGATGTCGATGCACCGGGAGCACCGGGGCCCGGCGAAGCAAGAGTCGCCGTGCATCGCGTCGGAATTTGTGGAACCGATACATCGGCGTATCTTGGCAAATTCCCTTTCTTTCAATTCCCTCGGACACCAGGACACGAACTTGGCGTCGAGGTACTGGCCGTTGGCGACGGTGTAACCAATGTCAAACCGGGCGACGCATGTTCGGTCGAACCCTACATGAACGATCCGGAAAGCTACTCCAGCAAACGAGGCAGGCCCAATTGCTGTGACAACCTCCAGGTCATCGGCGTTCACTGTCACGGTGGAATGTGCGAAGAGTTTATTATCCCTGCTCATAAACTGCACGTGGGCAATGGACTCAAGTACGACCAACTGGCATTGGTGGAAACGCTTGCGATCGGTTGCCACGCCGTCAACCGCGCGGACCCGGCGAAAGGAGAAAACGTCTTAGTCATCGGATGCGGTCCCATCGGCTTAACCGTCGTCGAATTTCTCAAGATCCGTGGTTGCCGCACGATCATGATGGACATGAATCAAGATCGACTCGACTTCGCAAAGAACGAAATGGGAGTGGACGCCACGATTCAGGTTCAAAAAGATGGATCGGAATTGGAGCAACTATCGTCATTAACCGACGGGAACCTCTGCGAGGCGGTCATCGATGCTACCGGAAACAAATTCAGCATGTCGCGCGCCCTAGAATTTGTAGCGTTCGCTGGAAAATTAGTTTATGTTGGCGTAACGGGCGAGGAAGTCTCATTCCCGCATCCGCTTATGCATCGCCGTGAAATGACGATCATGGGCAGCCGAAATGCGCTCGCGGAAGACTTCACTCAGATTATTGAATTGATGAAGCAGGGAAAAATCGACACTGATGCTTGGATCACTCATCGTACCGACATGGAGAAACTGGCCGATGATTTCCCGACGTATCTGGACCCTGCGTCAAAGGTGCTCAAGGCGATGATTCACATTAGTGAATAACGCTGCCGTCCAACCCACTCAATCACATACCGCTTTACCCTCGGAGATTCACATGCCACCAATCGTTGACGCTCACCACCATCTCTGGGATCGATCGATGACTCAATTTGATCATAAGTGGCATGAGGACAAAGGCCATGAAAAGATCTGCAAGAACTTTCTGCCGGCTGACCTCGAACCTTTGATCAAAGCCAAAGGTGTTGAGAAAACCGTCTTCGTGCAGACCCAGCACGACACACGCGAGAACGATTGGGTGCTGGACCTTGCTGACCAATATGACTGGATGGTTGGCGTGGTCGGCTGGGTTGATCTGGCCAGCGACGATTGCGAGGCTCAGATCGAAAAGTACAAATCGAAATCAAAGTTTGTCGGTGTGCGACATATTGTGCAGGGCGAGAAAGACGACGATTTCATCTTGCGCAACGACATCAGCAAGGGACTGGGATTGCTGGAGAAACATGACCTCGCCTACGACTTGCTGTTCTTCGTCAAACACCTAAAACACGCGAAAACGGTCGCTGCGAAATTTCCAAATTTACGATTGGTGATCGATCACTTGGCCAAACCTGTCATCAAAAAACAAGACATGACGGGATGGAAAGAGGATTTCGTCGCTGCTGCCAAGCACGAGAACGTTTACTGCAAACTCTCCGGCATGGTCACCGAAGCAGATTGGAAGAACTGGAAACCGGCTGACCTGAGGCCTTACGTCGAAACGGCACTGGAAGCGTTCGGAGCAGAACGATGTATGTTTGGCAGCGACTGGCCGGTGTGCGAACTAGCGGCCAGCTACGGTGAAACATTCGACGCATTGATGGACTGCATCGGCGGCGTTTCAGAGGCCGAACGAGGTCATATCTTAGGACAGAACGCAATCGATTTTTACCGGTTGAAGGTGTAGATTCGGTTTTCAACCGAATTCGAATTCCGATCGTAGCACCTGTCAGATAATTTTGTTCGGTTGGTAATTTTGTTCGGTTAGAAACCGAACCTACGTTGTGGGGGCAATATGGAATTCCAACCCTTCGACCAACAGAAGCCTGTTCAAATCTATTTCACGTCGATGCCTCACTGGCGGCAGGAAGGATGCATCTACTTCGTCACTTATCGATTGGCGGACTCTATTCCTGAGAAAGTAATCGTGGAATGGGATTTCGAAAAACTAAAGTGGATTCAGGCAAGAATTCAGTCGTCAAGAAACAGTGACCGATGGCATGATTTGTTTCCA
The DNA here is from genome assembly GCA_938036435.1 of uncultured Pirellulaceae bacterium. Lineage (GTDB taxonomy): Bacteria > Planctomycetota > Planctomycetia > Pirellulales > Pirellulaceae > Mariniblastus. The sequence continues at coordinate 13,857 of CALHPU010000118.1, forward strand.
CTGCTGTCTGCGAAAGACAAATACGCCTTCTTGAAGTGCTTCAATCGAAAATTGAATACTTATCTTGATGGTTGCCATGGAAAATGCCCTCTTCGCAATCCCGAGCGTGCGGCGGTCGTCCTACAGGGATGGGAGTACTTCAATAGCCAGCGCTATGAACTTGGTGATCTGGTCGTGATGCCGAATCACGTACACGTTTTAGTAAAGCCCAAAACCGGATTCAAACTGGAAGATATCCTTCGCAGTCAAAAACGATACTCGGCTAGGGAATGCAACAGGCTCTCTCATACCTCCGGCGCCTTATGGCAAAAACATAGCTACGATCACATCGTGCGCGACTCAAAAGAACTACTCGCCTTCCAACAATACATCGCGAGCAACCCCTTAAAGGCCAATTTACGTGATGGAGAATTTTTACTTCGCAAGCACAACTGGAAGTTGCCTACGTAGATTCGGTTTTCAACCGAATTCGAATTCCGATCGTAGCGCCTGTCAAGTAATTTTGTTCGGTTGGTAATTTTGTTCGGTTGAAAACCGAACCTACTTGACGGGCGAAACCTTATCCAACTCGAACTCTTTACGACTTAGCGCGACGTAGTTGTGTCCGATGGCGATTTGGTCGCCTTCGAAAACGCGATTACCATTTTCGTCCATTCGCGCGTTCATAATGGCTTTCTTGCCGCTGGTGCAAATCGTTTTAATCTCGCCTAACTCGTCCGCCCAAGCCAGCAAATACTTGCTGCCTTCAAAAGGCTCGCCTTGAAAGTCTGTGCGCAGTCCATAGCACAGCACAGGTATTCCAACGCGATCGCAGACTAAGGTCAATTGCAGGACCTGTTTGGCCGTCAGGAACTGGCACTCGTCCACAAACACGCAACTGATTTTGGCCTCGTCATGCTGGCCCTGAATGTAGTCGAGCAGATCGAACTCTCGTTCAAACGCATACGCCTCGCGTTCTAGTCCGATGCGCGAGGAGATCTTGCCGACGCCTGCTCGATCATCGATTGTCGGCGTGAACAGCAATACCTTCATCCCCTGTTCTTCGTAGTTGTGCGCGGCTTGAAGTAGCGTTGTGCTCTTGCCCGCATTCATCGCCGAATAATAAAAGTACAGTTTGGCCATCGTGACTTCCGCTGGTGTGTTTCGATTTTTTTGAAACGCTGTTTATCCCACATTTTCCCCCGCGCGATAACGGGGCAAGCAAAAAAGATCCCGAAACTCGTCTTTGCAGTTCACGGCTCTATTTTGTCTGCTCAAGCACCTTGCGAATAACGGCACCAGTCGAGGCGGCCATTGAGCCCGAGTTGCGATTCAAATGCACCGACTGTTGGCCGCGCTGCCCTAACGCTCGACGGTGTTCGGGGCGTTTGATTAGATCTTCCATGGCGTCCGCCCACGATTGGGCCGAACCGGGCGCGACCAGCACACCGCCTCCAGTCGAGTCGATCATCTCGGGGAAAACTCCATGAGCGGGAAGCACGACAGGCGTTCCTGCTGCCATCGACTCAAGCGCATAAAGTCCTTTGGGCTCAAGAAATCCGGTCGGAACAGACAGAACATCAATATTCTGCAACAGCTCAATTTTCGCAGGTTGCTCCGGCGAGCCAAGATTTTGCCAATCGTCCTGAAGCCCAGCGCCGGCGAGCTTCTTCCACTGGGCCTCGGTGTAATCCTTCCATTGATCACTCTGCCAGCCCGCGATCAACAGTTTGGCATGTTGGCAACCGGGCCGCTGCTTCAGCAAGATGAATCCATCGACCAGATGATGCAGCCCCTTCTCAGGTGCCAGCCGAGCCAAATAACCAATGTTAAACGGCGCGTCGACCGGACGCGGCCCTGCATCGTTTTGAATTTCGTGGCTACTCCAAAACGGTCGCACGTCTAGTCCCAACGGCGTAATGTGAAACTTGCTGCGATCGATGCCAAAGTAATCAGAGATATAGTCTGCGTAGAAATTTGAATGAACGATGAAGCCATCAACGGAATCCGCAATGCTGCCAATCCAATCAATGCATTGCTGTTTAAACTTTGGCAACAGACTGTCCAGAAAAACATCATCGCCTTGCAGCGTCACCAAAACGGGAACGTTCAGTTCTTTTTTGATTTGTGGGATACAACCACCGACAAGAATATTTGAAAAAACCAGCACGTCAGGTTTGGCCAGTCCCAGCCATTTGATCATTCGAAGAACTTCTGTGCGTTGGTTGCCTTTGATCCCTTTTAGCATCGAAACTGCCAGAGGCCCTAGTGTTTTGGGATCCGCGCCTGCGGCATTGGACGTAAAGCGGCGGATGAGTTTGGGGCTGTCAAGGAACCGACTTACTATTGCGGGCAGATAGCGGAACAAAGGTATCTTTTGTTGCAAGTAAACGTTCAGCCCACCGAAGAGAACTTGGTCGACACTGACGTCGACTTCGTCGGTACGGATTGGCGTGTAGGTTGAGACCAATTGAACGTCCCAACCGGCTCCCTTGAGTCCTACCGTAAGCGCATTGTCATGCATGCAACTGCCGCAGAACATACCGCCCGCCCCAGAGGTCAGGTAGATAACTTTTGTCTGGGCGTTTGTTTTAGACATCGTAGTACAAACAGAACTCGTAAGGATGCGGTCGGCGGCTGATTGCCTCGACCTCGCTGTCGCGTTTGAAAGCGATCCAGTGTTCTATGACGTCTTTGGTGAACACATCACCCCGCAGGAGAAATTCATGGTTGGCTTCCAACGCGTCAAGCGCTTGGGCAAGCGACCCCGGCGTTTTCGCCACGTCACCTAGTTCTTCTGGTGGCAGGTCATAGATATCCTTATCCAGTGGATCGCCCGGGTCGATCTTATTTTCAATCCCATCCAGTGCCGCCATCAGTATGGCTGAAAATGCTAGATAGGGATTGCAGCTTGGGTCAGGACAGCGGAACTCAATTCTTTTGGACGCCGGAGCGTTACTGTAAACCGGGATTCGGCAGGCGGCCGACCGATTCCGCTGTGAGTAAGCGAGATTGATCGGTGCCTCAAAGCCCGGCGTGAGCCGTTTGTAACTGTTGGTGGTCGGATTGGTGATGGCCAGCAGGGCAGGGGCGTGTGTGAGAATTCCACCGATCGCATACATAGCCATCTGGCTTAAACCTGAATATCCGTCACCGGCAAACAGGGGCTGGTCGTCCTTCCACAAAGACAAATGCGTGTGCATTCCCGAACCGGCGTCCCCAAAAATTGGTTTGGGCATGAAGGTGACCGTTTTGCCATTCTGGTAGGCGACGTTTTTAACAATGTACTTATACATCATCATCTTGTCGGCCATCGAGACCAGTTGTTCGTATTTTAGATTCAGTTCCGATTGGCCTGCGGTGGCGACTTCGTGGTGTTGGCATTCCACATCCAGTCCACAGTCGATCATCGTTTGCATCATCGAGCTGCGAATGTCCATCATTTGATCGACCGGCGTACACGGCAGGTAGCCTTGCTGGTAGCGGATCTTGTTGCCAAGATTCGGCTGTTCTTGGCTGCCGCGATTCCACTGGCCCTCAACGGAATTGACATGATAAAACGCCGAGTGCTCGTTTTGATCAAAGCGCACATCGTCAAAAATAAAGAACTCGGCTTCCGAACCAAAATAGGCCGCGCCCGCCACACCGGTGCTGCTTAAATAATTGACGGCCTTTCGCGCGATGAATCTTGGATCGCGACTGTAATCCTCGTGGGTAATCGGATCGACAATGTTGCAGATCAAATTAAGCGTCGGAAGTTTCGTGAACGGATCAAGAAAGCAGTTCTCGGTTTGCGGGATCAGCAACATGTCGCTTTCGTCAACACGCTGCCAGCCACGCATGCTTGAACCATCAAAGCCAACGCCGTCAACGAACGTGGCTTCGGTTAGCTTACTGACGGGGACAGTGGTATGAGCCCACTGGCCAATAAAGTCCATAAAACGCAGATCAACGGCCTTCACATCGTTTTCACGACAAAACGCCAAAACTTCTTTCGGAGTCAAAACAACACACCTTTGCTTAGATTTTTACCCTACCGACACCGCGCTCGGATCAACGATTCAAAAGGATGTTGGTATCAATCATCGGTCTTGGTCTCGATTGTAACCGGTTTGCGGGAATTTTGGCTTGGTGCTGGGCGATTCGGTTAGAGAAAACCGCATCCCCCAAATTCAAAGGCGTGTTGATTTAGCGGTAGTGTTGACGACTCTCAGCCGAGATTGATTAATTTGAACCGGTACAAATGCCCGTTGCTATGTCGTTAATCTCAATTCATTTACTAAACCAGCAAGCTCTTGAGAGTAGGGCAGGTGAGGAAATTGCTTACGCACGACCGGTTGCGGGTGCGAACAATCCCTCATCCGCCAATACCGCGCTCTGGTTTCCCCAAGTGGCCTGATGGCCCAACGGCGGCTGAATTTCAGGGATAGCAAAACTGGGAATCCCAGGTCGGTTTTACCGAAGCGCGTGAGCGGTTTTGTCGGTTCTTTGCTCGGTTTGAGAATCTCGGACCCTGTAAAAAGCCGTTTTTGCCTGCTATCATCAGAGACTTCTTCAACAGCGTGAGGAAATCGTTTTTAGCGCAAGGGAAGAACTAGAACAACCGCATGAGACACAATCTCGGCGGATGCTCAAACCCACAACCACCATTGATCTCAAGGTCAACTTTTGCGAGCCAGAATGTTGTACCACTCGGAATTTCGTTTCGCACACGGTAGTGCCTCACCCTCAGAGATATCTGGAGTAATTTCAAAAGATGAGTAAATCCAAACTTGAGTACATCTGGCTTGACGGTTATCAGCCAACACAAAGCCTGCGTAGTAAAACCAAAATCGTTGCAGATTTCAGCGGCGAACTAAAGGACTGCCCTCAATGGTGCTTCGATGGAAGCTCGACTGAGCAAGCCGAAGGTGGTTCCTCTGACTGCCTGCTTGAGCCAGTGGCAATCATTCCTGATCCTGACCGCAGAAATGCTTTTTTGGTAATGTGCGAAGTGCTCAACCCCGATGGCACACCTCACGAGTCTAATGGTCGTGCAACCATCGAAGACGACGATAACGATTTCTGGTTTGGCTTCGAGCAAGAGTACTTCTTGTGGGATACTGAAACCAACCGCCCACCCGGATTCCCTGTAGGCGGATACCCTGAACCACAGGGACCGTATTACTGTTCCGTCGGTGCCAAAAACGCTTACTGCCGCGAATTGGTAGAAGAGCATTTGGATCTTTGCTTGGAAGCCGGTCTTAACGTAGAAGGCATCAACGCTGAGGTTGCTGCGGGGCAGTGGGAATTCCAAATCTTCTCAAAAGGTGCCAAAGAAGCCGGCGATCAGATCTGGCTTGCCCGCTACCTGCTTGAGCGTGTTGGCGAAAAGTATGGTCTGGCAATTGAGTACCATCCGAAACCGATGGGCGCGACTGACTGGAACGGTTCAGGTATGCACGCTAACTTTTCAAACTCAACACTGCGCGAGTGTGGTGACAAAGCCGTCTATGACAAGATCTGTCAAGCGTTCGAGCCACGTGTTAAAGAGCATATCGCTGTTTACGGTGCCGACAATGATCAGCGTCTGACCGGTGACCATGAAACGCAACGTATCGACGAATTCAGCTACGGCGTTTCTGATCGCGGAGCTTCGATCCGTATCCCTGTTGGAACAGTTACCAGCGGCTGGAAGGGCTGGTTGGAAGATCGCCGCCCGGCCTCCAATGCAGATCCTTACAAGGTTGCTGCTGAAATCATCAAGACCGTCAAGACTGCCTAGATCAGGCAACTGCGAATTTGATTCCGAATCAACCCTGTCGGTTTCCGGCGGGGTTTTTTCGTTGACTTTGATGAATTGCCGCGCCCTGCGTCAAAACAATCGTTCGGCGCGGGCATAGCCTGAAGGCACGGTTTGAGTCATAATCTTGTTATGTGGCCAGAAAAAGATCAAACGTTAGAACTTCTGCAGCAAGCGCGTCAGGGTGACGAGTCTGCGGTCAACGAACTGATGGACCGGCACCGAAACTCCCTTCGGCAGCTAGTTCGCATGCGGTTGGACCAGAAGATTCAAAAACGCGTCGATGTCAGCGATGTGGTTCAGGATGTTTTGGTGGAAGCCAATCGCCGCCTGCAACGGTATTTGGATAATCCCGTCATGCCGTTTCATCTTTGGATGCGGCAGATTGCCAAAGACCGCATCATTGATGCCCATCGACGACACCGCGTTTCGGCCAAGCGGTCCGTTGATCGCGAACAACAGATGGTTGCCCCGCGCGGGTACGACCAATCTTCGATCCACCTAGCCTCGCTGTTGGGAGACCAACGTCTGACTCCGGCAGCTGCCGCTTTACAGCAAGAGATGGCCAAGAAAGTCGAACAGGCCATTTCCAAGCTGGATGAAAAAGATTGTGAAATCATTGTGATGCGGCACTATGAACATTTGACCAACCAAGAAATTGGCAAGGTGCTGGATCTGACAGAGCCCGCCGCCAGCATGAGGTATCTCCGTGCTATTCGTCGACTGAGACAGGTGATGCAGGACGACGGAGAATCCGGCGAAAAATAAAGCTTGGGTTCAGAAGTAGGGCTTGGGTTCGGAAGTAGGGCTTGGATTCTTGAGTAATTAACGACAGAGGTAGGCCAATGGTCGGTCAAGAAAAACAGACTGCAAAAGAATTAGAATACGACCAATCACTAGCAAATCTAATCACGGAACTTGCCGACCGAACCAACGCTGGAGAAAGAGTCGAACTTGAGGCCACGTGCAAGAAGTACCCACAGTTTGAATCTGACTTGCGCGATTTATGGGGAACGATCGTTGTCACTCGTGCCGCGGCTGACGAAATGGCCACGCGCTCGTTTTCACCAGATTCCGACATCCGCATTCCCGGGCTTGAGGTTCCCTACGACTTAGGCAAATATGTGCTCGAAGAGGAAATCGGGCGCGGCGGCATGGGCATCGTCTACCGAGCCAAGCGAAAATCTGATGGCGTGTCGATCGCGATCAAGATGATCCTCAAGGGCGATTTCGCCTCGGCGGTCGAGCGTGAACGGTTTCAGGCCGAGGCGGAAGCCGCGGCAAGGCTGACTCACAAAAATATCGCCCCGATCTACGAAATCGGTGAGCACGAGGGGCTCGCATTTTTCTGCATGAAACTCGTCGAAGGAGGCACGCTGACCGAGAAATTGGCTAGCGGCCCATTGCGTGCTCGTAACGCCGGGATGGTGATGGCTGATCTGAGCGATGCGATCAGCTACGCTCACTCACAAGGCGTACTTCACCGCGACTTGAAACCATCGAATGTTTTGCTGGACGCTGACGGACATGCCTATGTCGTAGATTTTGGATTGGCCAAACAAACCACCAGTCATGCCAGCCTAACCCGTTCGGGAGCCATTCTTGGAACGCCGGCTTATATGTCCCCCGAACAAGCCGCCGGTGCACGGGGAGAGGTCGGCGATGTCAGCGACGTCTATAGCCTTGGAGCCATTCTTTATCACATGCTGACCGGTCGGCCGCCGTTTCTCGGTCCCTCACCTGTCGACACGCTGTTAATGGTAATGGAGCAGGATCCGATCATGCCGCGAGTGCTCAATCGGCGGGTGGACCGGCGGTTGGAGATGATCGCACTTCGCTGCCTGCAGAAACCTCAGGACTTGCGATACGCCTCAGCGAAAGATTTAAAGAACGACTTAAAGGCCTATCTAAACAACGAGTCTATTTCGGCCAGAGAAGGTCGGTTCATGCAGGTCATTGGTAATGTATTCCGCGAAACTCATCATGCCCAAGTACTCGAAAACTGGGGAGTGATCTGGATGTGGCATTCGCTGGTGCTTCTGATTGCAAGCCTTGCGACGAATATGCTGGCTTTGTTTCGCGACGACAATCGGATTCACTATTGGTTGATGTGGACGGTGGGACTGGGCACTTGGGCCATCGTGTTCTGGTTTGTCAGGCGTACGATGGGGCCGGTGACCTTTGTTGAACGCCAGATCGCCCATGTTTGGGCGGCGGCGATGGCCTGTGTTGCGTTTCTATTTCCATTGGAGGCGGCACTTGGCCTAGAAGCGCTGTCCTTGGCACCGCTATTGGGAGTCGTCGCGGCGATGGTGTTCCTGATTAAAGCCGGAATTCTTTCGGGCACTTTCTATATTCAGGCCGCGGTCATGTTTGGGACGGCAATTCTGATGGCCTGTCTGCCGAAATGCGCGATGATACTATTTGGCTTTAATTCGGCCGCATGCTTCTTCACCGCCGGTTGGAAGTACAGTCGGCGGCGTCGCCGATCGATGGCCTGATGTCGCTTGCCAAGGCCATCTTCTGAGGAAGCCTTAACACGGTGGATAGATTGGGTGCGCCGTTACAACCCTCACAAGTGTGACAGGTCCAACGAAAACGTGCTCAAACCTAACCAAAACCACCTGTTCAGAGCAACCGAAACAAAAATCCGCTTTTTCTTGACCGTTAAAGTTTGACATCCTCCAGCTGTGTCATAGGTTTGTGTGAGTTCAGCAACGGACCATTTGGAAACGAGTTGGCTCGCTGCGAGAACCATACGGTTCAAGCAGTAACCTGCAATTTTGTTTTTACGGGAACGCTGATTCATGCAGGGCAGGCGCAAGTCTGTTCAGTTCTGTCCCACCTTTTTGAGCCCCTTGGCTCACGCCACTTTTCAGGCGCTTTTTTATTCCGTCGGAGGAAAAAATTATGAAAAACCTAATGACTAAAGTTCAAAACTTCATCAAAGACGAATCTGGCCCAACAGCTGTTGAATACGCTGTGATGCTTGCTCTGATCATCGTTGTATGTATCGGAACAATCACTACTTTGGGTACTCAGGTTGATTCAACCTTCCAAGGTGTACAAGCTGGTCTGCCTGGTGCTAACTAGTGCAGATTCGGTTGTCTAACGACATCCAAAGTCCCCGTGGCATTTGCTGCGGGGGCTTTTTTTTTGGCGCAGGTTAAGCGTGTCAGTTGAACCCGCTTTTAGCCTAATTTGCGTTTTTTCCCGACATTTGCCGTAACTGCGGGCTAAGTTTTACTCGTTCGGAGAAACCTGATCATAGGAAAGCCCGAGCAAAACACGACTTTCAAAAGAGATTTGCGGTCCGCCCTTGGGCTGCCTGTTCCCCAGACAAATCAGAGTAGGATTTTACGATGTACGACCTTTTGACCCCAGACAACTGGATGCAATTTGGATATTGGACAGTCGCCATTTTTGCGGTTGTTGCCGCTTGGATCGACGGCACAGAACTGCGTGTCCCCAACAAATTGACGCTGCCCTTCGTCGTCGCAGGTTGGGTCTTCAGTATGATTGCCTTCGAACTTCAAGGTGGCGATTGGTACACAGGACTGGGTTATAGTCTGCTGGGAACGGCTGTTGGCTGTTTGACACTGCTTCCGTTCTACGCGATCGGTGGCATGGGCGGTGGCGACGTGAAAATGATGATGGGAATCGGAGCATGGGTCGGCGCAACGATCGTCTTCTACTCATTTTGTGTTGGAGCGGTTGTCGGGGGCGTGATGGCCGTCGCAATGGCCGTTCAAGCCGGCCAGTGGACGAAGCACTACAACCAGTTCTTCTCAATCTTTAACGAGATCATGACCGTACGCGACCCAGAGAAACTAGCCGAAATCGCCGGAGCAAGAAAACCATCAATGCGTCTGTTGCCCTATGGAATTCCAATGGCAATCGGCACTTTAATGTACATGGGCTGGGAAGGAATGCTTGTTTGATCTTCCCGTTCTAGGGTAGCACAAACAGAACCAATCAACTTTTAAGACCGACAGGGTGATAAACCCTGTCGGTCTTGGCGTTTTTTACGAACCACAATTTTAATCAACAGTGTCTAACGCAGGACGCCGAAGACAAAGAATGCAAGCATTGCCGCTAGCAAAGCTGACGCCCTATGCTCCAAGATGGAAGCAACTGTACCCAGGAGGGGATCGCGTCGAAATTCAACCATCTTACTATGCGGACTAAGTCCGAGACTTTTTGGGGTACTCAGATGAAATCAAAAACGTTAATCGCACTCTTTATTGCCCTTGGCTGTGGAATTCTCGCTGCCGTAGGGATCGTGAATGCAATCGGGGACAACAGTGGGGCCGTCGCTGAAGCAACCGCTCCGGTTCTGGTGGCAAATGAACCTCTGGACATTCACACTCCGTTAACAGAAGAAAACTGCCATATCGAACACTGGCCTGTGAAGCTGATTCCCGAAGATGCTGTCTCTGATTTTGCTGGCTTGGAAGGGATGTTCAACAAAATGCGTCTGTCTGAAGGCTACCCAATCATGGCCGAGCAGATCGCCAACGAGTCATTTTTCCAACAGGACATGATTCCGCCAGGGCACAAAGTCGTTGCCGTCAAAGTGAAAGAAGACGACACGATTTCTGGATTGTTAAAGCCTGGCCAGCAAGTTGACATCATTGGTGTCGTCGATGTGCCGTCCAAAGGAAACAACCGTGACCGGCTGAAGATTGCCAAGACGTTTCTCAAAGGGATACGTGTTTATTCGATTAATGGCGTGCGTGACGGATCGGCCGCCTCTGAGGAGAAAGGCCGACGTAGCGACGCTGTGGTCGGCGTGTTGGTTACCGAGAAACAGTCTGAACAAATCGTCCTAGTGCAACGAGTGGGAGCTTTGAAATTGGTCCTACGCGGGAAAACGGACAACCTAGAGCCCGAAGTAAATCCAGACTTCAACCAGCTGTTTGCTGGCATTATCTCGGATCCATCGGCAGCCCAAGAAGAGCCTGAGACACCGAAATTTGATGTGGATGTCGATACAGCTCCAAGTTTTGTGATGACGGTCTATAATGGGATGGAGTCAAAAAGCCATAGTTTCGACGAAAATGGCCGGTTGCAGACGCCCGAAAAGCCTTCGGGAGGATTCACCTATGGAAGAAATCACCGCCCTGAGGGTAGTGGCTCGCGCGGCCAAGACTCCGAAACAGAGGTGAGCTTCGATGGACCGAATGACTTCAGCGAAGAGTTCGAAGAAGATCAATACCAAGGCGAATAATTCCCAAGGCGAGTAGTTCCGGTTTTTTCGAATAATAGCAAGGCACCAGCGATTCCGTTGGTGCCTTTTTTACTGCTAAAAATTTCTATTTCGACTTATCTGGTCGGTCATGTTATACCGATAGTGCTTGAGGTTCCTGATGTCATGGATGATGTCGGCAAAAGCACTGGCTAGCCATTAAGCAATGGTTGAGCTGCCGCAACGCGAGGATTCACGGATGAACATGCGTATCAAGTTAATTATTCTGGGTTGCCTTACAGCCCTGTTCTGCGTCTGCCCGGGCAGCGCCTTTGCTCTTCAAGGGATTTCAGGCCCTCGCTTCGAGGTCAATGAGTCTGTCGAATCTCTCGATATCATTTCTGGTTCAGCGCGAAGACTTAAATTCGCTTATCAGGTTCCTGAACTGATGGTGGAGAACCCTGAGGTAATTCAGGCCTCGCCAGTTTCTCCTAATGAGATTCTCGTTACGGGGCTCAAGCCGGGCGTTTCGTCGATCACGATCAGTGACCCGGATAAGAATCTCCAAACCATCGCCATTGAGGTGCTTGTTGACACTCGCAAGCTAGAACTGGCGTTCAACAATTACTTCCCTAATTCACAGATCAAAGTACATCCGCTTAACTCGGGAGTCATTTTGGCTGGGCACGTTGCACGAGCCGATCAGGTGGCCAACATCATGAAGGTGGCCTCTGATTATTTCCCGACCAACGTCGTGAACCAGCTCCAAGTCAACGGCAATCAAAACATCGCCATCAAAGTTGAGGTGTTTGAAGTCTCACGCACGAAACTTCGCGAATTGGGCGTGGATTGGGCTGTCTTTGCTGGCCGTGTTAGATCCTTCACCAGCATCTCTGATATCCTGAGCCTCTCAACCGACGGCGAACTCCAGACCAGCAACGATGATACATTTTCCTTTGGCGTACTTAACAACGACGAATTCTTCCAAACCGTCATCAGGGCACTGGAACAGAACAACGTTGCCAAATTGCTTGATCAACCAGTTTTGGTTGCTCAAAACGGCCGCCCCGCTGAGTTCCTTTCCGGCGGTGAAATTCCGATTCAAACTGCCGCTGGCCTAGGATCAACGCAAGTCGAATTCCGCCCGTTTGGCACAAAATTGGATATGGTTCCTATCGTTCACGGCAACGGCGAGCTTACATTGGAGGTTCGTGCCGAAGTCTCTGAAGTGGCTCCTGAACTGGCCAACAACGGTATCCCAGGCTTTCGTGTCCGCAGAGTCAACACTGGCGTAAAAATGCGTGCCGGCCACACACTGGCTTTGGCAGGAGACTATCGCGAGCTGACAGCCACCGAAAGCCGGGGCATTCCTAAACTGAAGCACTCACCGTTCTTTGGACCTCTGTTCCGCAGCGTCAGCGATGAAGTGAACGAGACAGAATTGGTCTTTTTGATCACACCACGTTTCGTTAGCGACGTCGAGGCTTCGCAGTTGCCAGCAGATCGCCCAGGACGCTTGACAGCATCTCCTTCGGATCGGGAACTGTATGTTGACGGTTACACGGAAGTTCCAAAGTGTAACGACGACTGTCCAGTCAACGATTCATTCGGATCAAGCGGGATTAACGTCGCATCCCAACAAATGTCTATGCAAGGTGGATATCCACAAAGCGGCATGGAATACCAACAACCAAGCATGGAATACCAACAACCAGGCATGGGATATCCATCACCTCAAATGCCAGCGGCCCAGCCTTACGGACAACAAATGTATGGCCCAGTCGGAACAGCCCGTCAGCCACGCCCTGACCGAAGTGCAAACTCCGGATTTGCATGGCCAACGAGTCCGAGGACCAGATAACGATTATATCAGTAGGGTCGGCATCTCTCACTTTTCCAGTGTCAGGTGCCGATGATCCTTCTGGTTGATATGAGCAAGTCCCGCGCGGCAATAAGATCGTTTGAGTAATATTTGGAACGGAATTCAATGAGCGGAACCCTTCGTGTTGTCATTTGCGACCCAAATGAATCCACTCGAAACAGCCTCAAGAAATCCCTCATGGGGATGGATGAGATCTGGCTAGAAGGAGATGCGTCGCAGTACAGCCTTTTTCCAGAGGTTGCCGAAAAGGCAGTCCCAGATGTTGCCATCGTAGATATTGATTCCGATGAGCACGAGGCTTTAGAGACAGTCAAGGCAGTTTCAAAGGCCCTGCCCAAGTGCGGAATCATCGTCGTCAGCTCACAGGCAGATGGCCAATTAATTCTGAAGTCGATGCGGGCCGGAGCCAAGGAGTTTCTGAACTCGCCTCTGAAACTTGATGAACTAATTGCTGCCATTGAAAGAGTTGACTCAGCTGTAGGTGGTGGGAAACGCTCCAAGGGAGGTGAAATCATCACAATCGCGGGGGCTTCAGGTGGAGTTGGATCGACTTCAGTTGCCGTCAACGTTGCTGTTGCCATGGCTCAGCATCCCGGCAACACAGTCGCGTTGGTCGATCTAGATTTCGCGCTCGGTGATGCCGATGTTTTTCTGGACATGATACCCGAGTATACACTCCTTGATGTTACACAAAACGTCGCGCGTCTTGATCTGGCCCTCCTGCGAAAGTCATTGACCAAACATGATTCAGGTGTCTACCTTCTGCCGAGACCAGTACAAATAGAAGATATCAGCATTGTTCCTTCAGACGATTTTCGCCGCGTCCTGGGATTGCTCAAGGCGTCTTTCTCGCACGTGATCGTTGATCTTTCTAAGACCTACAATCGCTTGGACAAGGCCGCCTTGGAAGCGTCCAACACGGTGATTCTGCTGACGCAACTGGACCTTCCCTGCCTCAGGAACGTGGTCCGACTTTTCTCCGCTTTCGAACAACTCGAAGGCGTTTCTTCAAAGGCTAAAGTCGTTGTCAACCGTAGCGGATTGGACAAAATGCAAATCAGTGCAGACAAAGCCGAAGAGACGATTGACCGCGAAATCTACGCACGAATTCCAAACAACTACTTCGTCATCTCTGAATGCCGTAACAATGGTGTACCGCTTCTAATGCAAGCGCCAAAAACGGCAATCACTCAAGCCATTCAAGAACTGGCTAACAAGCTCATCGGAATCCAACCTGATGAAATGGATGAATCTGATGAAAGCGGTGGCAAGAAGAGTTGGTTGAAGTTCCTCTCCAAAGGCACCGGATAACTGTAGATCGCCATCGTCTAAATTTGACGTTATCGTGACTGCTAGTGACCACTGTTAGGGCCCGCTGCACTCGCGGAAGTGTTCGTTTTGGGTGGGAATCAGACAGTCGATTATCTCGCGCAACACCTCGGCCGGCGACCCGTTAGCATCCACCTCGGCGATCATCTCAGTTGAAAAACAGGCCAATAACGGGGCCGATCTCTCTCTATAGACCTCAAATCGTCGTCGAACAACGTCTTCGTTACCATCGTCGGCTCGATTCTCACGGATGGCACGCCTTCGCATCCGATGGATCATATCCTCCTCGTCACTGCATTTCATGTGGACCACTTTAAGGATGTCCAGATGATCTTTCACCAGTTCGGTCTGTTCTACGTTCCTTGGAATACCGTCGAGCACCAGCAGGTCTTCGCGCGGCTTGAACCGAGACAGCGCCACGTAGGCATGCAACGCTTTCTTCCAAATGCGCACCGTTAGCTCATCAGGCACCAACCGGCCCTGTGAGCTGTACTGATAGACTTGTTTCCCGTCCTCGCTACCAATATCGATCGAGCGAAATACCTCACCGACGGAGAGGTGAAAAAAACCGGGAACCGTCCCAAGTATTGAACCTTGGGTGCCTTTGCCCACACCGGGAGGGCCAAACAACAGGATTGAGCGAAACTTTTCTTCCATGAGCCTTACCTTTTAGCGGGAACTATTTCTTTGCTGAGCCAGCTGCCTTCGCGGCTGAACCAGCTTTAGTTGCAGAACCACCCTTGGCAGCGGCAACTTCAATCGCCTTCTTGAGGATCTCATCAACCGAATGACGTTTCTTGAAGTCCTCTTTGAAAAGTTTTCCCTTTACAACTCCGTCTTTGCCAATGACAAATGTGCCGGGGTAGGGCAGTCCGCGTTGGTATTCCAAATCAATCGCCTTGATCGTTTTACTTCCTTCATCACTGACCAACGGATACGAGATCTTTTTCGCCTTCGCGAATGTCGCCAATTTCGAAACCGAATCATAGGACAACCCTACTACCTGTAGTCCGTTTTTGGTGAACTCGGATTGCTTCTTCTGCAGTTGAACCAACTGCCGCTTGCAGAAAGGTCACCAATCAGCCGATCGATAGACCACAAGCACTACTGGCCCATCAGTCAGTGCTTTTTTCAGACCAAATAATTTCCCATCTTGATCCTTCAGCTCAAAATTGGGGAACACTGCACCAACTTGTATGCTGCGCGATTGAACCGTGACTTTGCTGTCAGCAGTTTTTGCCGGCGCGTCCTTCATCGTCACTTGGCCATGGCAATATCCTGCAAGCGAGACGGCAAGTGCTAATCCGAACAACGGCAGCCAAGCCAAAGATAGAAGTGATTTTCGACGAACCATAAGTAGCCTTCAAATTACGAGGGGGAGGAAATACAACATCGTGACTCCAGTATAGTAGCACAAGCGGTCTATTGCTAATTCCTTCGCTCGACTTTGGCGACGATCAGCGGACTCTTACTTCTGGCGAATCAGCACCACCGATTGGTCGATCATTTTCATTTGGCCAACAACATCTTCGGCCCGAAACCCAAGCTTCGTCGTCAAGAACATTCCATAGGGATCTTGCTTGTCAAACAATCCCAGCGGAGGGTCCCAGCGGTACCTCACCGAGAAAACAGACTCGGGCGTCAGGCGTGTCAGCTCCGTAAGATGAGACTGCTCGACACGACAGATCATGGTCGTCGTTTCCTTTCCGGGGATCGAACACTGGCACGCCAAGTCCCCACGCAACACGCCGGCGTTGTCCACGCGCAGCTGATTGGACAGCACTTCAAACTGTGCCTCCGCAAATCCAGCTTGGGACAAATAACCGAGAGCAAACGCGACCAACCCGATCACGACCAACAATGTCGCCAAATTAAATCGAAAAAACTTCATTGCGAACCATCTTTAATCTCAACTGAAGCTTTCACTCCTTCAACCAACAACTTGAAATTATCTTTCACGCGTCTTGAAATCCCCTTTTGCGAATCAGGTGACTCAATCAAGTCAAGCTGAACCCACTTAAGCCCCGAGACAAGATCGCACTCGTCCGAAGTAGGATCCCGTGCCCACAGCAGAAGGGACTGTCCATCAGTTTTCTTTTGAGCGATCTTTTCTTGCAGATGTTCTTTGGCCAACTGTAACTCTTCAGGTTCAAACCACAACAAACAGTCGGCTTCTGCCCCCAACGCCCTCGCAAAGTGCTTTAGTCTTGGATCGCTTAACAACAGGCTCGTTTTCTTAGCCTTGAGCAAATCCTTGCACGCATCGGCCGCCTTTGATGCTTCCTTCAACGAGCTCTCCAGCACTTCGAAGTTTGCACGAAATGAATCCGCATCTTCGGGATACATTTCACACAACTTATCGCAGACCTCTTTTCCTTGCAGCAAAGCCAAACGAGGATTCAACCAACAATGCGGCACCATCCAGAAATGCGAATGCTCGCCTTCGCCACCATGGGAGTGGACGATTTTATGTTCTCGGACCTGAATGAAATCAGTCAACTCAAAACTGTGCGTCGTGGTCTCGAAGATCTTCTTACGATCCAGAGTAACCATTGGCAACCAAGTCGCATACGCGGTCCCCGGACCATTGGTCAGCAGCACATCTGAACTTTGGAGCCTACGTATCTCCTCCGCTGAAGGAATCTTATCCGCTTTGGCTGGCATCCAAACTTCGTATTCTTCACCGGTGATTGAACCGGCCATCGCCACCAGTGGATAACTGGTGGCCGCAATTTTTCTGCTCTGCGTCTTGTCCTGAAGTTGTTGAAAAACGCTCACGCTTTCTGGGCCATCAGTAGGGCGTTCACATCCCCAGCCAAGACAAAAGATCAACGGCAAAGCCAATATTATCAAACTACGACTACTCACTAACTTCCTCCGCGCGTGATCCAACTGTCAAAATAACTGCCGGCCAGTGAAGAACCAAACCAAGAAACGGCTAGAACCAAAACCGTGGCAACGACGCCCACGATCAGCATCTCCATGACTTGTAATGCTATGATCGTTCCGCCGCGACAGCCTAGCTTAAACATCGTTTCTCGTTCCCCGTGGCGGAGCTTCAACGACAACAGCAACACCAGCGCAGTCAGCAACAGTGTGGACACCGCGATCAAGATCGTATTGATCATAAAGAACTGTCGCACGCGCAACAGCACCGACATCATTTCTTTGATCGATTCGACCGGCCGAACGAACTGCACCCCACGGTCGTTATTTTGGTATCGCGCCTCCAGTAGCGTTTGGCTCTTGATGTCTTTGGGAACGGCAATAATGGCAGAAACTGGGAACGAACTGGTGTCGCCGTGAAAATGAAACGACTCAATATTGCTTTCAGTGATCTCCGTGTAGGGGACCACTTTGGACGGCAAGGCCTTGATCTGCCCATCTTGCCGAACCACATTCTCATCCTGTTCGGGCGATTGCAAGTCTTGGTGACCATGGCCAAGTCCTTGGATAATCCACGCCGTTTTGAGATCAACAAACACGCCTTTATCATCCGGTGAACCATTTTTCGCCAGCACGCCGGCCACTGTCATTTTCAGTGGATAGTCTCCTGCGAGGTCTAGTAACTTCGGACGATCGGAAAGCAGTTGATCACCGGGGACTAGCCCAAGTTCGCCGGCACAATCTGCGCCAAGCAGACACTCACCAAGAATTGCCAGTGGCTCTCCTTGCGCGATCTTCAGATTGCGAAAACGAAAGTAGTCTCCTGTCGTTGCTACAATGGGAAACTGCTTGGCCTCGTAAAGGCAGTGAATCGGTATCGCAATCGCTAAACCATCGCGCAATACTTCTTCCTGTTCCGACATGGAAATGGTCTTAAGCCGATCTTCCCCAGAACCGCGATTGAAATAAAGCGCCCGCAGAGTCAGATCCAACGCACTTCCCTCGGGCCCAATCACGACAGGAGTCATTTCAGATCTTGTGTAGATCGATTTTTCAAACGATCGGATCAGTCCTGAAATGGTTACCGGCAGTATTGCCGTCAGAAACAAACAAGCAATCATCACGGCCGTTTTCCAACGGTGATAGAGAATGTAATTGAACGTCAGATAAAGCAGCCCTTTCATGAAACTGCCTCGCCTGTTTTCAATTGATGATGGAAGCTGGAAAAGTCGATCATCCGATCACACTTTTGGGCCACCGACTGATCGTGAGTGACCACAACAAACGTGCGTGTGCGAGCCTCAAACTCGCTCAACATTAGATCAAGGATGATTTCTTTGTTGGCGGGATCCAGATTTCCAGTCGGTTCGTCCGCCAGAATAAGTGGAGGCGAGAGGATTAACGCGCGGCAGATCGCGACGCGCTGCTGTTCACCTTGCGATAGCTGGCGCGGGTAGCGTTTCAACAGGCTGGCAATTCCGACCGTATCGGCCAACCCCATCATGCGATGACGAACTTCTGGAGTGCAATCAACAGAAGGGTTAATTAAGAACGGGAACAGAATGTTGTCACTGACATTAAGGTATTCGATCAGCTCGAACCTCTGAAAAACAAACCCAATTTTCGCCACTCTGAAATCTCGGCGCTGTTTGTCTGAGAGGGAACCAACGTGGTTTCCTGCCACTTCAATGGTCCCCGACCGAGCAAGCGTGATGCCAGAAATCAGATTTAGCAGCGTTGTCTTTCCACTGCCACTGGGACCGACAAACGCAACTTTTTCCCCCGTCTCAATTTTGAGATCATTGATCACCAACTGAAACGCTGCGCGCGGATATCGAAAGTCGAGATTTTGAATGTGAATCATGCGAGCTCAGAAGAAGCAGTACTTCGGATCGCACCATTCTAACACAACAGCGATTAATCAAAGGGGTATTTAGCAGGCCACCATCTCGACCGGCATCACATATTGCCAAGCAGGTTTGAGCGAAACGTTGGAACAGTTCTTGAGATAGAAAACTCGTGGAGCCTCACGACACAAACACAGCGCGATGAATCGCTCGGGAGTAACAAATCGGATCGGACTGACCACACGTCGATTGACGGCACCTTTTGAATCTCGATATTCCAGCTCGATGACCTGATTGTCGGCGTCTTGCATGGCGCGAATGATATCTTGACGCATGTTGATTGGGGCAATAGTGTCTGTGGTTTGCATGGCGTACGTCCTGTTTTGATGACCAAACTGTCTGATGTAAACATCATCGCAGGGCCACATGACACGTTAGGTCACACCGGCGAGAGAAACTTGTGAATCTTTCTTCAAGAAACTTTCCTCAAGTCAGTCAAAACAAGGCGAGTGGTCTGTCAACATTTAATTTTAGGGTAGCTGGATTCGCCAGAATTCAGTTCAGCAGTATAAAACCGAAGTCTGGCGACTCCGGCTACGATGACACAATCTAACTTCCATCCCTGACAAACCACTAGGGTGCACTTTAAATCCAGTAGTGAACTTTGCCAGAAGTCCGATTCATCCCAAGACTAAAGGAATTCTGGCGAATCCCACTACGGACAATCTAACAATTCGGGTTGTGCAATGTCTTCTACTTTTTCCCCATCGCACGCTTGTTGCGGAAGAACTCGGTCAAGATGTCCCCGCAATCTTGGGCGAAAACGCCACTGGTCACCACCGATTTATGATTCAGACGCGCATCGGAGAGCAGCGTGTACATCGACTCAACCGCCCCTCCCTTAGGATCTGCCGCACCAAAGACCACGTTGGGAATTCGCGCCTGCAAGATCGCGCCCGCGCACATTGGGCAAGGCTCGAGCGTCGCGTACAGCGTACAATCCTCCAATCGCCAGTCACCGATCGCCTCAGCCGCTTGAGTAATTGCCATCATTTCGGCGTGGGCGGTTGGATCGCGCAGTTGTACCGTCATGTTGTGAGCCGCGCCAATGACGCGCTGCTGGTGAACAATGACCGCACCTACAGGAACTTCGTCCGCTTCAAAAGCAGCGACTGCCTGCTGCATCGCCAACTTCATATAGTGCTCATGCGGTAACGCATCATCAGCTTCGCTGTAGTCGTTAGATTTGATCATTTTGCGTCAATCTCATTTGAGTTTGTTTTGCTCTGTGTTTTAGTGGGCAAACGCACCAATTCAACTTTACGTATGGCCGCAGTCGTGATGAAAGAAGCGATTCCCAACGGGCGACACGGAATCATTTCATTTCTCAACGAGATTTTTCTGCCGACGGTATTTAGGTCAACCACCTTTTCATCATCGATCCATGCCGAAATATTGTCTCCGGTAACACGCAGTCGAATTTTGTACCAGCGATTGCCCTCGAACTTTTTCAACGTGCGGGTTTCATTCATCGAAGCGTCTTCACCGTCAATCGAAGACAGTCCGACCAGCGTTCCTGCCCAACCACCGACAACTAACGAGCAGAACGAATCGCCGACAGGAAACGTAACGGTGGCAAAAAAATCAGTTCCCTCAACACGTTTTGCCTCAACCAATAATTCATAATTGTCCGTCGGCAAGTCATACTCATCAAGCAAATTGATTGCCGTCAGTGGGTCGCCTGCCGCCATCACAATCGCTCCGTCTTTGACGTTGCAATCCCCCTCACCGCCGAAGCTGGTCAGCTCCCAGCCGTCGAGTGATTTACCATCAAACAGGACTTCGGGCTGAGCAATCACTTTTTCCGGCGATTGAGTTTTGACAGCGCTCATTCTTGTTTCGTTCGGTGAATACTCACAGCCCGAGCAAAACATCACCACTAACAGCAGGGTAAGCATCCAGTACCTTTGTTCCCCCTCTCCCCGCAAAGCCGGACGGAGCAGCTCAACAATAGGATTGAACGTTCTCCAAATTTTTTGGGAGAGGGGAGTAAAGTCTGCTGTAGTGGAATTTCTGAGGCTCATCACAACTTACACCTGCCTGATTTTGGCGAATTGTTTCTCCAATCGCTTGGCTGAAACCGTAATGCTCGTCCCGAGCGACTGAGCAAACAACGATACGCGGTACTCTTCGATCATCCAGCGAAAGTGGTCAAGCTCGGGATCCACTAGCGACTGAGCATCATGGCGTACTTTCAGTTCATGATACTTTTGAAGATAGTGCTCAATCTCCGCTGTTTGCATTTTGTCTTTGTCGACCGGTGTAGAAGACAGTTTGTCAACGCGAAACCCAATCGCCTCGAAGAATCTCGGATACTCGACCAACCAATCCCAAGAGGTTTCCGACAGAAACTGTCCCTCAGTCAGCAATGCTATTTGAGCGCGAATATCACCTTTGACCGGACTCCGAGCGGCCGGAATATCTTCTATCTGCAAGAACGCTTGATGTACCGACGCCGACAGCCGGGGCAACCAACGTGATACTTCATGTGCGGCCTTACTCAATTGCTCCCGCGCACCTTCCTGAAGCGTTTCAAATTCGCCGACGGTGCGTGGGATCTTCTTTAGGTGCACAAACGCAACGCGCACAATCAAATCTCCCAACTGCTTGCGTAACTGCTTCGATGGAATAATTCTCGACAGCTTAAGAGCATGCTGCTCTATATTTGACATCCCACTGACTTGCGCCCGCACACTTTTCTTATGCAAGACCGCCAGCAAGCGTACCAATCCCTGCCGCGTCACTTGATCGCTGGCAACGCGTGAATCGACAAGTCGCAAACCGACTGTTTCTTCCTGATCGACGATCGCGGGAAAAGCAGACAGCTGTGTCGCTCCACGCGTGATGGTAATCTCTTTTGGGAATTCGTCCCAATCCCAAGTGACAATTCCATCACGGTGCCAATCGGAATCTGATACTTCAACGACATTGCTGGCATGTTCGGCCCCCAATTCCTCACGTAATTTTGCCACCGAACGCCCCTCGGCAATCACGTTCCCCTCTTCGTCGGTGACCTGAAGATTGACGCTCAAATGATCCGAAACCTTTTCAAGCTTGAACATGGCTGGCGTCACGGGAAGACCACCAATACGCGTCAGCTGCGCGGCGACAGCCTGGTTGAAAAATCCACTGCCGAAATTGATTTTCTCAACGACCTCGTCCGCCGTTTCCGGGGCAGGCACGAGATTCCTGCGAATCTGTTTTGGGAGGCTACGAATCAGCGCAATCACGCGATCCTTCATTAACCCCGGCACCAACCAGCCAGTCTGAGCATCATCTAGCTGCCCCAGCCCCTCCACTGGAATCTTGATCGTAGCGCCGTCGTCGTTGGCCCCCGGCGTGAACTGATAGTTAACAGGAATCTGCATCGTTCCGACGAGCACTTGATCGGGATAGAGATGCTGCGAATCTTCTAAATTGGCCCCGGGCAATATATCCGCGCGTGTCATTCGCAGCTGCTGATCCAATTCTGGCGTGTCCTTAATCACACGATTGAGCGAACGCTGATCAAAAACATCCTCGGGCAACTTCGATTCGTAAAACAAGACAACATCATTGGGGTCGATGACCAGATCGCGGGCGCGTGTTTTGGCCGCTTCACCAGTAAGTTCCTCTATCAACCATTGATTGTGTACGCGAAAGTCTTGGCTGCCAGTGAACTGATCTGTCGCTAACCCGTCACGAATGAATATCTCGCGCGATGCAGCCGGATCAATCTTCCCGTAGTGGATAGCGCGGCCTGCGACCACTGGCAACCCAAACAAACTCACGTGCTCCGACGCCATCACGGATTGCTGTTTTTTACTGAACCGCGGATCGGCATAGCGGCGTTTGACAAGGTGACCGGCGATCGGTTCAAGCCAATCGGAATTGATCTTCGCACAAACTCGACCGTACGTTTTGCTGGTCTCGACAATTTCGCTGACCATGACCCACTTGGGTTTGCCGCCAAAAATGCAGGATCCCGGCCACAGGTTGAACTTGATCCCGCCAGCACCGGTGTACAGATGCTTGTCGCTCAACATCGCTGTTCCTGAGAGCAATCCCGTCAGCAGACTGCGATGAATCGCATCGTAGTCATTCCGACGCTTGGTGGGTTTAAGTCGTTGCGATGCGACGGTCGATTTGAGCTGTCGATAAATGTCCTCCCACTGCCGCATCAGTGAATACGAGAGAAAATTTTGTTGGCAAGCTTTCTTCAGGCGTCCACGTGAAAGATCTTTTTTCAATTGATGGTAGAAATCCCAAACGTTCAACAGAGCGATAAAGTCCGATCGTTCGTCGGCGAACTGCTCGTGGGCCTCATCAGCCGCTTTCTGTTTCTCGACCGGCCGGGATCTTGGATCTTGAATTTCTAGCGCTGCGGCAATGATCAAAATCTCGGCCAACGCTCCCTCTTTATCGGCCGCAAAGATCATGCGGCTGATGCGTGGATCGACAGGCAGCCGCGCGATCTTGCGTCCCAGCGATGTCAAGTTTCGTCGGTCATCGATCGCACCAATTTCGAAAAGTGTTTTGTAGCCGTCGTTGATCGCATCCGGACGCGGCGGGTCAATAAACGGAAACTGTTCGATCGCTCCAAGCTTCAGTGCGAGCGTCTGTAGAATCACTGACGCCAAATTCGTTCGGCGTATCTCTGGCACCGTAAAGTCGATGCGTTGAAGAAAATCTTCTTCAGAGTAAAGCCTGACACAGACTCCCGGCCCGATCCGCCCACAGCGGCCGGCGCGCTGGTTAGCCGATGCCTTTGACACCGCCTGAATCGGTAACCGTTGGACTTTGCTGCGAGGTGAGTAATGACTGATTCGCGCGGTGCCAGAATCGATCACAAATCGAATGCGTGGAACCGTCACCGAAGATTCGGCGACGTTGGTCGCTAAGACGATCCGCCGCTGCTTTCCCGGATTGAAAATCAGATTCTGTTGATCCGTGGAGAGCCGCGCGTAAAGCGGCAACACTTCCGTCTGGCGTCCTTTGAGATGCGTGTTGCGAAGTTTCTTTGCCGTAGAACGAATGTCGCCTTCGGTCGGAAGAAAGATCAACATATCGCCATCGTCTTCTTCGGCCAGTTGCTGGCAGGTATCAGCGATGTGGTCGTAGAGATCGATCTGTTTGGCATCTTCAGTCTCCTGGGGCCGATAGATGATCTCAACTGGATAGGTTCGACCTTCCACACTAATGACGGGCACTGGTGTTCCAGTGGCCTCCTCGAAGTGCCGTGCAAAACTATCTGTGTTGATTGTCGCCGAAGTAATCACCAGCCGCAAATCAGGGCGCTTGGCCAGAATACGAGCCAAACTGCCCAGCAAAAAATCAATATTCAATGAGCGCTCATGTGCCTCGTCGATGATGATCAGATCATAGCGATCGAGAAACCGATCCGTTTGCGTTTCGGCCAGCAGAATTCCGTCAGTCATTAGTTTGACGTACGTGGAATCGGATGTTTTGTCGTCAAAACGAATCTTGAAACCGACATCCGTTCCTTGCGACGATCCTAACTGAGAGGCAATGCGCGCCGACACGCCACGCGCCGCGATCCGCCGCGGTTGTGTGTGACCAATGAAGCCCGAGATACCAAACCCTGCCTCCAGTGCAATAAGTGGAAGCTGTGTTGATTTTCCACTGCCCGTTTCGCCGCTGATGACGACGACCTGATGCTCGATGATGGCGTTGGCGATCTCGTCCTTGCGCTGGTAGATCGGAAGCTCGGTATCGAATTTTAGATTTGGGACCCGTTGCTTTCGATCTTCCAAACGTTGTGCTGATGTCGACACCGCCTCGAAAAGTTGCTGCAGCACCTCTGGTGTACGCGCTGAGGCTTTCAGCTTTTTGATCCGGCCAAACTCTCTGCGCAGGCGAAACCGATCAGACTGCATCGTCGATTCGATTAACTTGCCAATCTTCGGTAGGTCTAGCGTGGAGTGTTGGTCGTCCAAAGCAATGGTCGCTGGTGGCTGGAATTACGATTGGGTGGCGGAACGTCGCGAGCTTCAACAAGGGCGTCGAAAAAAGCAAAACGGCCCCGCAGTGTAACTGGGGACCGGATCATTGTCTTTAGATTTTGCCGATTGAAAACTACTCTTTCAACACCATGTCGATACACATGACGGCAGCTAGGATCAATTGACGCACCGGCTGGTTCGGGGGAACGTCTTCCGAAATCTGCAAAACGTAGTTATCGGCCGAAGTAAATAATTCCTTACCAAGCCCGGACCATTTTTTGGTGACCGTTGCCAGTTCTGCAGTCCCGCTGAGAAATTTGAATTCCCAGCTGGTCCATTTGCCTTTGAGATCGCACAACTTCTGGTCGTTGGCGTCGAGCACGCTGAAGGCTCCGCCGATCGAAAAAAACTTTTGCTTGAAGCCGCCAATCTTTTGGTTTTGTTCGTCGAAGACTTCCACCTTGGAAACAAACAAAGAAACACCACGCTTGATCGTAATGATCGAGCGGCCGTCAGGCAGTTGAATCTGGATTTCGAACGGCGTGTATCGCTTCCAGTCAGTGAACCGGAGAAGTTTTGTGAACATCCCAAGATTTGGTTCACGGCACAGCAATAGTGGCGTACCGGTGGCAGGGTCCAGAACATCGAAGTTGTTGGCTGCTTTGAACATGCCAACGTGTTCTTTTACTAAGTATACATTTCGGGCCAGAACCGGGTTCATAGCGTACTCACCATCTCGCTTGTGTGTTGTTTCAGCAATATCCGCCTGCGAAACATTCTAGTCGACCGCCAAGACGAAATGTTCTGGGCGATGGGAAAAACTATTGGGAAACGAGAGTCACTAATTTTGCGTCACCTTGATAGACATCTGCCATTCCTAAGGTGACTTTCTGAACCTGCTGGCCGAATGATTTGCCAACTGCTTTGTACTGAATCGCCACTTCTTGGCGAGATCCAAGGGATGCAAGCTCCCATGAGATTGTATTGTCTGCGTCATTGACCCACGCTTCGCGATCCAAGGTCGTGATCTTTATTCCTCGCGGAATGGCCAACTGCACAACGATGTTCGACGCCTCTGAGTAGTTCGGATTCTTGACAACGATCGCAAAATCGCCGGTCTGACCGGCAGCCAACATCACAGGCCCTTCGACTGTCGCCGACAGATTGCCGTTGCCCGCAATTACTGGAGAAGCATCAGTTGACTCTGCGTGCTTAAACGAAACCAACGAGGTTCCCTCAACCGGCGTGTTGACAATAGACGTTGCCGAAGCGGTGCCAGCGAAGTTCTTCTCCGGAAGAGTTAATCCATGAAAACTGCGTTTCGTCTCAAGTGTCAGACTAGTGTCAAATGTCACATCAAAGGTCGTTGGTTCAATTTCAACTTCAAGAATTGCTTTCGCTCCGGCCTTGAGGTCGTTGATGCGTACAATCGCATGACGGGCCGTCGATGAAGCAGAATCAGCAACCACCTGCTTAAGAATGACTCCAGCAGGAACACGCAGATCAACGCGTGTGCTAACCGCATCCACCGTACCAATGTTCTCGACCACAAACAGGTAACGATTCGGGTTGCCCGGCTGTACAAAAGGCGACCGAACGACAACCGACGGAGTCGTGGCAGCTAGTGGAAAATCATTGTTCATGACAACTGCGTTCTTGCTTGTTGCCACAAGTGCGGATTTCGGCAGCGGCGTTAACATCGATGAAGGCAGTTTGGCAGTCGTCGCGACAGGCGATTGAACTGCTGACTCCATTATGCTCTCAGCCTGTGGCACTTCCGCGGGTGTAGAGATCGGCTCAGCAGACTTAACGCCCGAAATTGCCAGCAACCTGCCAAGTTCGGCTTGGTTCACTTTGTGAGCCGGAATTTGCCTAATCGAAGGAGCAGGTTTCTGCGGAAGCTTTGGCGTAAAGACCGGACGCTGTGCAAATTTGACGATCGGAGCTCCCGGTTCTGCCATTGGCTTAAGCGGATTGTAATAACGCGATTTCCCGGCTTTTGGCACTTTCTGGGCAGCGGGATCCACATCAAAGAAAATCGATTCTTCTTTGTCAGTGCTACTGGCCACGCTCGCCGGCGGCAGTGGTAACAAAGGACTGCGGCGCTGAGCTAGCGATTCCGATACTCCGGGAGCCCAAATGAGCAAAATGGCACAGATCGTCGTGATTTTTTTCCAAAGCGGCATTGAAGCGCTCCTGAGCAGGGTTTTCAGCAAATCATTAGTAAGATCACTAAAAAAAGGCCGTCTCAGCGACGGTCAAAGTAATCGTTACGAAAGTCATAATCGGAAAGAACACCTGCCGGCTACGGAAAAACCGGATTCGTCGTCAAACTTTACCAACCTTACGGTTGAAAGCTCCCGATGTTGAAATAGTCACGCTAGCACTTACGACCAATCACCTAATAACCCCCCTGTTTATTCAAGATGCACGTGAATTCTGCAAGCATTCAAACGGTATCCACAAGGTCTGGGAACTAATTGTTCGAACCTACGACCTAAGGTGTCACAGGGGTCAGCGAAGATAGGAATAGTCAGAGAAAGCAAGTCGCTTCTCTCACGTCCCCCCATTTAAAGGATTAAAGACATGCTTGTACTTTCACGAAAAGTAAACGACAACATCATCATCGGTGACAATATCAAGATTCAGGTCATCAAGATCAAAGGCAATACGGTCCGCTTAGGTATTGAAGCACCATCGGATGTGAAAATTCTTCGAGGCGAACTGGCACCTTATGGTGTTGCTTCGGATCAAGAGACCGATACGAAATCTTGTCAGCAGCCAAAGCAACGATTTGCGAACAGCGCTCCAGTTGTCGAATTCGAAGTGACGACAGAAGAGCTCGAAGCGTTACCCAATCCGTTTGCTCACGCAGGCTAATTGACGGGTTGTGCCCGATGCAACTGAGCCAAGATATCAGCTACCGATTTTCCGTAGCCGAAGTCGCGAGACTTTGGATTCCCTGAAGACAAATTATCCAATCTCTTGCGAGATCGGCTACGAGAACAGGCGGATGGCAGACTTCCAATCTCTTGTGAAATGGGCAACCACGGCTGAACGCTGCATCAGTTCTGTTTTCGAGGTCGGGGCACTTTGGATCCGCGTCGTTTTGACGCCTTGCGTCCGCGTCGCTTTCCTTTTTTACCGCCAGCCGATGGCTTCGAATCAACGCTGTCTAGTGGTTGACCGATAGCATTTTTCAGCTGCCCAATGCGATCGCGTAGAATACCGGCGCGCTCAAACTCCAAATCCTCCGCCGCCTTGAGCATCTCGGTCTGCAGTTCTTCGATCAATTCTTCAGTGATGTAAACCGTTTTGTCGTTGCGAGCCACGGCATCGGTGGCCTCTTTGCGACTACGAATTGTTTGGGCGATATCCGTGCCAATCGGTTTGATGATTGTCTGGGGTGTAATACCGTGCTCTTGGTTGTAAGCCATTTGAAGACTGCGACGTCGATCGGTCTCTTGGATGGCGTTCTTCATCGCCGCGGTAACTTTATCGCCGTAAAGAATCACACGTGCCTTGACGTTTCTGGCCGACCGTCCAATCGTCTGAATCAGTGACGTTTCGCTGCGGAGAAATCCTTGTTTGTCAGCGTCCAAAATCGCCACCAACGAAACTTCCGGCAGGTCTAAGCCTTCACGCAACAAGTTCACACCAACCAGCACATCAAACTTTCCCATTCGCAAATCACGCAAGTGCTCGACGCGCTCGAACGCGTCCAACTCGCTGTGCATCCATTTGCACGCCACTCCATTGTCGCACAAATACGCTGACAGATCCTCCGCCAAACGTTTCGTTAACGCCGTCACCAAAACCCGATCGCCACCGGCGATACACTGCTTGATCTCACCCAACAGGTGGGCAACCTGTCCGCTAGCCGGGACGACGTCAACGATCGGATCCAGCAAGCCCGTTGGACGAATAATTTGCTCAACCATCTCCCCGCCGGTTTGCTCTAGCTCGTAGTCATTGGGAGTAGCCGAAACATAAACGACCTCGTTTAGACGCGCCTCCCATTCCTCGAACTTGAACGGGCGATTATCCATTGCGCTGGGCAAGCGAAATCCATGTGAAACCAGCGTCTCTTTGCGACTGCGATCGCCGGCATACATCGCGCCAATCTGCGAAACGGTAACGTGTGATTCATCGATAAAAAGCAGAAAGTCGTCCGGGAAGAAGTTGTACAACGTCTCTGGCTGCTCGCCTTCAGCGCGACCGGCCAGATGACGGCTGTAGTTCTCGATCCCCGGGCAGTGTCCAACATTCTCTAACATTTCGATGTCAAAACGTGTTCGCGCATTGAGACGCTGAGCTTCCAGCAGTTTTCCCTCGTTTTGAAATTTCTCCAGCTGCTCTTTCAGCTCTTTCTTAATCCGCCGGACGCCCTGCTGAATTCGGTCTTCGGAGGTCACGAAATGCTTGGCCGGGTAGATGAAGATCTGATCCTCATTGGAAACACCTTCTCCAGTCAGCGGATTGATGATCGAGATCTTCTCAATTTCGTCGCCCCAAAATTCGACCCGATAGGCGAACTCTTCGTACGACGGCCAAATTTCAACACTGTCGCCACGTACGCGAAAGCGCGAACGCTCGAACGCGATGTCGTTGCGTTGATACTGGATGTCGATAAATTTTCCCAACATCTTGTCGCGGTCGATCGTTTCACCAACCTTCAACGCGACCATCATCGTTCGATAGTCTTCTGGCGAACCCAATCCGTAAATGCTCGATACGCTGGCGATGATGATCACGTCTTTGCGACTGACCAGCGAACTGGTCGTGGCAAGCCGCAAGCGATCGATGTCTTCATTGATCGATGCGTCTTTCTCGATGTAGATGTCGCGCTGCGGAATGTAGGCTTCCGGCTGGTAGTAGTCGTAGTAGCTAACGAAGTAATGGACCGCGTTACGGGGAAAGAACTCGCGGAATTCGGAATAGAGCTGAGCGGCGAGCGTCTTGTTGTGCGAGATCACCAGCGTGGGCTTTTTCATCTCTTGGATGACGTTCGCCATAGTGAACGTTTTTCCAGAGCCCGTCACACCCATCAGCAGCTGTTTCTTTTGTCCAGCCTTTAGATTCGAGACGATTTTTTTAATCGCCTGAGGCTGATCACCGGCAGGCTTGAACTTAGATGAGAGCTTGAACATAAAGGAAGGCTAAAGCGGACGCGAGATAGGGCAAACATTACAGTTTACCCTTTCGCCGCGTTTGGTGTACCTCAATTGGAACAAATGCACTGGGCTAAGAGCCGGGCAAACTTGTCGACCACCTTCTCTTAAAGCTAGAGGGCATTTCAAAAAGCAAATTCATTGGTTATTCGCAGTGGGACCGGCCGGAATTCCTTTTGTCCCTGAGACCAATCGGACTTCTGGCGAAGTCCACTATCGGTTGTGAAATGCCCGCTAGGAATTCTGGCACGTTGCCATACACAGCCCGAGCGCACATAGGCGAATAGGCACATAGGCGAACTGTTACCAAACGAGCCTTAATATGCCGGATCCTCGTCACCTGATTCGTCCACCACAAACGGCAGCCAACATACGCCGAATTGCTCGATCGAAATATCACTTTTGCGAGAAGGCACTCGCAATTCTTCAAATTCCATCTCATCGACGGTCAATTTTTCGTCGAGATCATCCATGTCTTGCGTGAAGTCCGCTTCGAGATCCTCGTATTTCTCAACGGCTGCTGCTAGTTCTTCTTCAGCGCGGCCGATATCGGCCTTCTCTTTTGAAACGCGTCCAGCCGCCCTCATGGAACTGCCCGCTCTCCGTGCACTAGTGGCACTAACCAAACTGCGACCAAACAGCGCGCCCAGCACGGTCGTTCCGATCGAGATCATGCTGCTCCTCTGGCTTTGCTTGTACTGGTCTTCCTGCACTTCCACTTTGTCCTCGGCGCGGCGGATGCGGTCTCGCAAAGTGGAAAGTTTTGAGGCGTACTTCTTCTCCAATTTTTCTTTGGCTTCATCGCGCTTCTCGGAGGCCATCTGCTCCAGACGGACCTTGAAATCTCCCAACTCTTCGCCCGGCTGGCTGTAGACTTTCAAATCGGTGCACTTGTAAATCGTCAACGCCTTCTCACGATAGAGAAATTCCTTTAACTCTTTCTTCCACGATGTGTAATTCTTTGATTTCTGCATGTCGCCCGGCAGTTCGCCAAATTCAGCATCCGGATCTGGTTTTCGAGAGAAGTCAAGCGCTTCGACCAACGGGTCGGCATCGCTCCAAATCTCATCGGGAAGATCACCGTTTTCCACTTCCGCCAAAAACTTCAGTTCCATCCATTTGTCGATCTTGTAAGTCGCACGGACGTAGTGCACACGCCCCTCGCCAATGAGCGTCGGCCGATAGATCAACCGCTGACCGTCACCAATGCGTCGGTTGCACTCAACAAAGAACTGATCCACCGAAGATGGGACCAATTGCTGTTGATTGACTTGAGGCGTCAACGAAGCACTCTTCTTACGCGTTCCGGGCCTAGCGTTGGATGTCGCCTCAGCCGCGGCTGAAGCATCAAAGTTTGGATCCTCGTCGGTAATTTTTTGCAATTGAGAGCGCGTCAGCGGCCCACGCAGATAGGACATCGCCCATCGCGTTTCAAAGGTAACAGGCTGGTTTTCATGGACGTTGTTCATCAGGAACACGCGATTACCAAGTCCAGCCAAGATCTCTTCCATCGCGCCTTTGTCAAAACTACTTCCGGCTTGGGTGGAAGCTCCTTCGAGCCCCTCCAGCACGCGAGCCTTATCGCGTTCGGTTTGCAGGCGGCCAAGGAACCACGTTCCGGCGTTAGACAATCCCTTGTAGTCAAGGTCGACCGGATTCTGTGTCGCCAAAACACAGCCCACCCCAAACGCACGCGCTTGTTTCAACAGCGTCAACATTGGCTGTTTGGATGGTGGGTTCTTCACCGGCGGGAAATAGCCAAACACTTCATCCATATACAGAATCGCGCGAAGGCTGGACGTACCGGCTTGCGTCCGCATCCACGCCAACACTTCATTGAGTAAAATCGTGACGAAGAACATGCGTTCTTCTTCAGAAAGATGAGCAATCGAAACAATCGAAACGCAAGGCTTGCCTTCGCTGGTGTGCAGCATGCGTTTGATGTCCACCGGCTCACCCACCATCCAGCTGGAGAAACTGGGCGACGCCAAAAGATTGTTCAACGTCATCGCCAACTCGCGGCGATCTTTCTCTGGATAGAACTTATCCAATTCCATGATACCCACGCGCTCGAATGGAGGATCCTGAATTTTGCTGATCATGGTTCCCAGATCGAGGTTCTGTCCCTTGCTCCAAGTGTGGTTAAGAATATTCGAAATCAGAATATGTTCTTTGGATCGAATAGGATCGGCATCGATTCCTAACAACGACAACAAACCAGAAGAAGTCGAGCTAATTCGATCGGCCAGAAGATCTGCATCATTGAGGACCTGTTCGTTAGGCGCATCAAACGACTTGAGGATCGTCAGCGGTCGTCCAAAGGTTGCCCCCGGTGTGTAGACGCGCATCTCTACCGTGTCGCGCATCATGCGGATACGCTCCGCATCCTGCCCCCAACTCTCAAGGCCTTTCTTCCATTTTTCGGCTTCGTTGGTGGCAAACACCTCCGGCGTAACCCCTTCTCGATCGGCTTGGCCTTCATCGATCCACGGACGAAACTCTTCAGGAGTCAGATTCGGAAACGAAAGCAACAGGTTGGAGATATCGCCTTTGGGGTCAATGATGATCGACGGAATTCGATCAATCGCCGCTTCCTCAAGAAGGTTCACACACAGCCCCGTTTTTCCCGAGCCAGTCATTCCGACGACAACCGCATGCGTACAGAGATCTTTGGAGTTGTACAGCAGCAGATCTTCTTTACCGGCCCGTTGGGCAATATCATATTCGCGGCCGAGATAGAATGCGCCAAGTTTTTCGAAGTCTTGCATCGCTGAATGATCCTGTAATATTTCCTGAGAGACTTAAATCAATTTTTGATTAGAGGGCATTTCAAAACATGAGCAGCACGACTCTTCGAGTCGTATTGGCAAGGCGAACAACGACTCGAAGAGTCGTTCCACATTGCGTCACGTTCAGAATTCGAAATCTGAAACGTCCTCTAGACGATTAATCAAAATTTGTGCGGGGAAAACAGTATCGCAATTTGTCATCCGGTCGCCAAGGCGTCTGGTCAATGCCAGCGATGTGTGTCACGATTCTGCTATTGTCTAAATCCTTGATTGACCGAACAAAAGCGGTGAGAACGCCTTATGAGCACCCTGATTCGCAACGTCAACGCCGTCATCGACGGACAGTTGGTCGAAACTTCTTTATTGATCGCCGACGGTAAGATTGTCGATATCGCTCCAGCGCAACAGGTGGGTGCGGACGAAGTAGTCGATGGCGGTGGAAAAATCTTGATCCCCGGCGTGGTCGATGATCAAGTTCACTTTCGCGAACCCGGGCTGACCGCTAAAGAAGATCTAACGCACGCCTCACGCGCCTGTGCCAAAGGCGGCGTCACCAGTTTTCTGGAGATGCCTAACACGATTCCCAATGCGATTACCCAAAGTTTGATCGATGACAAATTGGCGATAGCAGCAAAAAAGAGCATCGTCAATTTTGGATTCTATATTGGAGCGACTCCCAACAACGCATCCGAACTGAAACATGCAGTACGCACACCGGGCATCAAGATCTTCATTGGGTCGAGTACTGGCAATCTACTGGTCGACGAACAAGCCGCCTTGGAGACCATCTTTGCCGAAACGACGTTGACCATTTGCGCTCACTGCGAGGACGAAACCACCGTACGCGCCAACGCTGCGAAATACGCCGACCGCACCGACGTCGCTGCTCACTCGCTGGTCCGCGATTACGAGGCAGCAAAAATCGCAACCGCCCGAGCGATTGCACTGGCTGAAAAACACCAACATCGATTTCACGTGCTGCACGTTTCGACGGCGGACGAAGTCGAACTGATCCGAGCCGCAAAAGCAAAGCACGACCTCATCACCGCCGAGGCGTGCCCGCATCACTTGTTCTTCTCCGTGGAAGACTATGAAACACTTGGCTCGCTAGTGAAGATGAACCCCTCGATTAAGAGTAAAGCTGACAATAAAGCGTTGTTTGCTGCACTGCTCGACGGCACGATCGAAGTCATTGCTACCGACCATGCACCTCATACAATCGAGGAAAAACAGCTTCCCTATCCCAAGTGCCCTTCGGGACTACCGGCAGTGGAGAACTCGTTGGCTTTGATGCTGAACGAAGTCAATCAAGGACGATGCTCGATTGAGCAAGTGGTTGGTTGGATGTGTGAAGCGCCGGCGCGTGTCTGGGACATGAAGCATAAAGGAGAAATCGCCGTAGGATATGATGCAGATCTCGTCTTGGTCGACATGGAACTAAAAATTGAAGTCAAAAACGAAGACCAACAAACGAAATGTGGCTGGACGCCATGGCATGGAACAACCTTGCAGGGATGGCCCGTCAGAACATGGGTCATGGGCCATGAGGTCTTTCGCAAACAGGAGGGCAAGGATCAGTTCGAGCAAAACGTGTTCGGACGCGCGATCCAATACGCTCACCCAACGTAACACAAAAGTTGCGATTGTATTGTTGGCAAGCGAGACGCTTACCCCACGTAAAACAAGCGTCCCGCTTGTTAAAATCAGTAGCAAGCGAAACGCTTGCACTACGAAAGATTGCATGAACAGTTTCGCTCACGCCTTACCTTTTCTTGATCGTCCGCTAATTGCGATCGGCGCGAGTCTACCGGACTGGATGGCTGCGGCGGATAGGAAGTGCAGATTGCGTGAGAAACGCGCAAAACCGCTGATGGACGATGAAAATCCGATCCTCGCTGAACTGGCCCAAGGCGTTGTTCAGCACCACCGTGACGACTACTGGTTCCACACCTCGCCGGCGTTCCGCGACTTCGAAATGAAGTTGGCGATCGAGATCCGGGAAATTTACGGCACCGAACACGGCATGCGGTCCGGTTTTGTCGCACACGTTATGGTCGAAATGTTCCTTGACTCTTTCTTACAGAAGAAATTCACCGGCCAGCTAGAACGATATTACAAAATCGTTGATGACGCAGATGCTGTCCA
Organism: uncultured Pirellulaceae bacterium; assembly: GCA_938036435.1. Taxonomy (GTDB): domain Bacteria; phylum Planctomycetota; class Planctomycetia; order Pirellulales; family Pirellulaceae; genus Mariniblastus. Next base: position 48,857 of record CALHPU010000118.1, read on the forward strand.
AATTCAAGACGCGATCAATAAGTTTGCGACTCGACCAACAGACAAACTGGTTCCCGCCATGAGACGTTTTGTCAGTGAGCGCTTCATTTTTGACTACCTAACTGACCAAGGCGCGGTAAAACGAATGAACGGCGTATTGAGACGCATCGGCCTCGAACCGTTGGACGAACGAATCCTACCATGGGCCGCTACCGCCAGAACGCGTGTTTACGACCGAGTTGACGAACTACTTTGCGAATATGCACTCGACGTCAGCAAAGCCGAATAGCGCACCTCACACCGAAAACTGAAAACCGAAAACCGAAAACCGAAAACCGAAAACCACCCATGTCAAAACGCGTACTCATTCTCTGCACCGGAAACTCCTGCCGCAGCCAAATGGCCGAAGTAATCTGGAACTCTATCAGCGACCAACATGGACTTGGCTGGCAAGCCATCTCTGCGGGAAGCAAGCCCAGCGGTTACGTCCATCCGATGTCAATCGTTGCGATGAAAGAGAAAGGCTTATCGACTGACGGTTTGAAAAGCAAATCATCGGAGCCGTTTGTCAATGAAGATTTTGATCTAGTCGTCACGGTCTGCGGTAACGCGAAAGACGCTTGCCCCGTCTGGCCGGGAGCAAAACAACTTTTTCACTGGCCTTTCGAAGATCCGGCCGACGCAACTGGAAGCGACCAAGAGAAACAAAGTTGCTTCAACGAGATCCGCGATCAAATTTGGGGCAAGATCGAAAGCTATCTTCTTGGACGCCCTGAATTTGATGCTGCCACCCAAGCCGATTGTTTGAAACTGCTGGCGATGGCGCTGACCGAAGATACCGGCAGCCCCACACTTGATGGTGGTGTCGATTGTACAACCCAGTCAGTAATCCCAGACGCCGCGACGGCGTCCGCATCGTTTGTCAGTCGCGCTGAGGGCATTGTTTGCGGTGTCGAGATCGCGAAACTTGCCATTTCAACACTTGCCCCAGAATTGGAACTCGAATGCCACATTAACGACGGCGATCAAGTTCACCCCGGAGACAAGATCGCGACGTTCCGAGGATCGGCGCACCAAATTCTGACGATGGAACGTACTTGCCTCAATTTTATGTGCAGACTCTCAGGCATTAGCACGCTGGCGGCCCGTTTTACAGAACAGGTCAAAGGCACTAACGTCAAAGTGTTAGACACGCGCAAGACCACGCCCGGGTATCGGCGTTTGGAAAAATACGCTGTCGCTTGCGGTGGTGGAGCAAACCATCGGATGGGTTTGTACGACGCAATTATGATTAAGGACAATCATCTGGCGTTTTATCGCCAGTGGAACAAAGAGTCAAAAGATGCGATCGTCGAGGGTCTGCAACTGGCCCGGGATTGGGTTGAGACAAATAAAGCTTCTCTCCCCAACGGCGCTGATACAGTCGTCCAGCTGGAAGTCGATACGTTGGAGCAATTTGAACGGGCGCTGCCATCGATGCCCGACATTGTGCTGTTGGATAATATGACCAACGAGCAATTGAAGACCGCCGTCGATCGTCGCAACGAAGTCTCTCCCCGCGTGCTATTAGAGGCTTCTGGCGGGGTGAATCTGGAGACGATTTATGACATCGCCAAGACGGGAGTCGACCGGATCAGCATCGGTGCGCTGACCCATTCGGCCGTCAATTTCGACGTTGGTTTGGATTGGACGATTGAAAAGTCCTAGTGCTTCATCCAGATTCAATTTTCGGGTTGCCGGTTCGCTCTTAAAGCGTAACGGCGCAAGCCGCCAGGTATAAAAACCAATTGATTAACGGTGGGGACCGGAGGGCGCGCGTTCTTTCGCGTCAGAGCGCGGGCATCGCCAATACGGCTAATTAGAGATAGGCCGTCACTTAAATCGGCGCAAAAAAAAGGACGGTAAGGCCCCTTTGGCATCCAAGCCAATCCTTACCGTCACACCTAGCTCGTTGCTCCCCAGCACAAGCAGGCACCGGAAACCTATGTCAGATTCCTCCAGAGTCAAAGGAAATTCCCAAGACATAAAAAAACTGTCCGTTTCAGTTTGCCAATCATCTAACAATCGCCAAGGATGTTCTCAAAACGCCTCAAAGCGGTTCTCCCCGGTTGATTCTCGCCACCTCGAAGTGTTGTAAAAATACAACGATGAGGCCCTAAAACGACCCAACAACGTGGCATTTGTGAAACGCCAGTTGAACCCGAGCGAAGTCCCGAGCAGCGGGTTCTTGAGGATTTTCGCTTGTTTTCTCTCTCTTTTACGAAAAAATACGGGCCGTGGCGTTTCCGTATCTTCCCTTTGCTCCCATTGGCATCCTCCGTGCTACTCAACGATTGCATCAATCGACCTTCCACGGAGCCCAACATGGCAAAAGCAAAACAGATCCCTGCATCTTCATCTAGCAAAAAAATCGGCAGTTTGAAATCCGACACAGATGCATCGGCAGAATCAAAGTTTTCTGATCGCCTAGACGAATCGGCCGTTGATGATCCGGTACGCATGTATCTGATGCAAATGGGCCGTATTCCACTGCTGACCCGGGACGAAGAAGTCGATGCGGCGACAAAGATTGACAAAGCTCGGTTCGAATTTCGTAACACGATGCTGGCCACCGATTTTATGCTCAAAGGCGCCTACGATGCGTTGCTCAAGGTCTCCATGAAGCAACTGCGCCTTGATCGCACGATTGAGGTCTCTGTTACCAACAAAGCAGAGAAGGAACGAATCATGAAACGTATCGTTCCCAATCTGAAAACACTCAAACATCTGCTGATGGCCAACAAGCAAGACTTCTTGACTGCGATCAGTAAGACGACAACCGCCAAGAACCGGAAACAAGCATGGGAACGTCTGACTCGACGCCGCAACAAATGCGTTCTGCTGGTTGAGGAACTCAACCTGCGGTACAGCAAACTTCAGCCAATTTTCAACCAGCTGCAACAGATTAACACACGCATGAAGCAGCTTCACGAGCTTTTGCAGAAGGCAAAAGATCCAAATTACGTGGGCTCACCTTGCTCGGAAATCAAAGCCGAATTGAACTCATTGATGCTGCAAACATTTGAAAGTCCTGCGACGCTTGATCGCCGCATTCAAAAGACTGGTCAACTGCACGAAATCCAAGATTCGGCGAAAAGAATTCTCTCTGCCGGCAACCTACGTCTTGTGGTCTCGATCGCCAAAAAATACCGCAACCGCGGACTTAGCTTTTTAGATCTGATTCAAGAAGGCAACACGGGCTTGATGCGAGCGGTCGACAAATTCGAACATCAACGCGGCTATAAATTTTCGACATACGCCACTTGGTGGATCCGCCAAGCGATCACGCGAGCGATTGCCGATCAAAGCCGCACCATTCGCGTGCCGGTGCACATGATCGATACCATGAGCAAGGTTCGCGCGGTAATGCGTGAGCTAGTACAAGAACTGGGACGCGAACCGTCGCCCGAAGAGACCGCCGAACGAGCCAATCTTTCTCTGGATGACACCCGCGTGATCATGAAGATGTCGCGCTCTCCGTTGTCCCTTGATCAACCGGTAGGCGACAGCGACGAAAGTTTCTTCGGCGAGTTCCTAGAAGACTATCGCGACGACGATCCACTTTACGAGACCCATCAAGCGGCACTGAAGGTCCGCATTGAAGAGGCCATGGAGCACCTGAACTATCGTGAGCGTGAAATACTTCGTCTGCGATATGGTCTGGCCGACGGGTATTCTTACACTCTCGAAGAGGTCGGTAAGATCTTCTCTGTGACGCGTGAACGTGTCCGCCAGATTGAATCCAAAGCGGTCAGGAAACTTCAACAACCTTACCGCAACCGTGGTTTGTCAAGCTTTATCGATGGTGTTGAGCAACAGCCTTGGGAAAGACCAGCGATGGAGAACTAGGCCTTGGCTTTAGTTTCCTCAAGTCTCGCCAAAGGCGACTACGCCAACGTTTAGCAACCAAGTTCGTCGATCTTAGCCGCAAGAATGAAGTCGTTCTCGCTCAAGCCACCAATCGCGTGCGTCCAAATTTCGATTCGCACGTTCTTGTAGCTTTCCAAATGCAAATCCGGATGATGGGCCTCGGCTTCTGCGACGTCACCAACTCGGCTAAAAAACGCCAACGCTTCGACGAAGTTTTTCATCTCCCACGTTTTGACGATCCTGACTTTGTCATCGCTCAACTCCCAACCGTCCAATGAAGCAAGTTGTTCGGTGACGAAGGGCAGGGGGCAAGGTTCAACGCCGCCCTCGCAAGGAACACATTTCTTTTGCGTCAGCTCTCTGGCAGATTGAATTTCCATGACGTGGCTTTCTATGCAATAAGGAGGCGATTGCCCCGTAGGTTCAATAACAACTTGTCGTTTTACTCGGTGCTATCAGCATCTTCTTCGTCTTCGGCGTCAGCTTCTGCTTCGCCGGATTCTTCTTCGCCAGATTCTTCTTCGCCAGATTCTTCTTCAGTTTCGGCATCTGACATTTCTGGCTCTGCCTCTTGTTCCTCAGATGCCTCCTCCTCAGATGCCTCCTTATCGGAACCGTCTTCTTTTTCTTCGCCGGCGTCGTCTTGATCAGCGGCTTCTTTTTCAGCAGCTGCTTCTTTCTCAGAGGTTTGCCGTTCTCGCCAAGGCTTTTCCATCTCGTAGCTGGCCAGTTCCTTTTTAAGACTCTTCAACTGATCATTCTCGATTTTCATCCGGGCTTCCCGAACCTCTTCGTCTTTAATGGCTTCGTTATTCTTGATGGCTTCTAGGTCGGCGCGATTCACCTCGATCGCTTTCCTGCTCCATTCTCTGGCCTTTTCAAACTCACCCACCTCGGCATAACCGGATGCCAAGGTACTGAGAATGAATGCCTTCTTGAAATCTGTTATCTCTGCTGCAGTGGTCGCCAATTCAATCGCGCGCTCGCCATCTCGCACGTCGTCCATGGGTGATGTTGCCAGCACCCAAGCTAGATTATTGAGCAAACCGGAATCGCCGATGTATTCCTTATCTAATTCCGCTGTTAGCGCGTCCCACTTTTTCATGGTTTCCATTTGCAACTCCTCAGGAATACCATCACGAAATTTTGGAGGTTCCGGTCGAGGAAGCGCGCGTTTAAATTCCGCAATGTCTTCGGTCAAATCGACCCCCAACTCATAATCATCGACAGCATCTTGGTGATCTCCGGTATGCAAATGACAATCGCCACGCAACCGTAGGGCCCTGAGCCTGCGCTGGGTAACCTCGTAACCGGCTTCAGGAGAAAGGTCATCCCAAACGCCCTCGCTGTATTGCTCCAATGCCTGATCGATAACTTCGACTGATTTGGAAGGTTGGTCGTTGCCCAGATATAATTCGGCCAGAGACATTTGGAGCCGAAAGTTTCCTTTATTGAGGTCGTTCAAGCGCTTACAATCCTCGATGGCCGCATCGAGATTTTCATCCATTTGGTGCAAGCCCATTCTTCGCAGAATGATCTCAGGTACGCTGGGAGCGATTTCGTTTGCCCGATCGAGATCCGAAATGGCATCTTTCACTTTTCGCTGGTCCGCATTGATTGCCGACCGCATCATTAAGGCCTTGTAGTTGGAAGGATCTGCCTCCAAGTTTTGATCGATCGCGGCCAAAGCTTCCTTCGGTTTGTCCATGGTCTGCAGCACAATCGCCTTGGCCAACAGCAACCTTGGCGCGGACTTGAGCTCCATTGCCTTGTCTAGGTACCGCAGCGCTGCGTTCTGCATGACGTCCGACTGAGCAAACGTTGGATTCTTCATCAACTGATCAGCTTGAGCAGCATACGCATCGTAGCTACCTGCCGATTCCAAGACCGCATCTAAATCCTCGAACGCTTTTTCCATTTTCCCAGACCGCATCAACAGTTGACTGCGTAGTCCTCTGGCCTCACGGTTTTCAGGGTTCAGGCGAATCGCCTCGTCGACATCTTCCATGACAGATTCAGCGAGAATATCATCGGAGAGCCTCGCTTTTTCGATTAACGCCTCAGACATTAGTTCGTCGTCCCCCTGAATCAAGGACATTGCTTGGTCAATCGCCTCTCTGCCTTTTTCCTTGTCGCCCAGCGGCAAGCGTTGGAGCTTAGCGGTCAAGACGTAGGCAGATGCCATCTCAGGATCGATTTCTACTGCTTTAGCCAAACGTCGCAGTGCTTCCCGTCGGAGTGGTTTCCATCTTGGGTCAGGTTTTCCAAAAGCGCCTGGAAGAATTCGCGCGCTCAACTGTTTTGCATGTTCGTAGTAAGCCGTTTTGGCCAACACTTTGGCTTGTTCTTCACCGGCCTCATTAAGCCCTTTTTCGATCGCCTGCTCACACAGCCGGGCGACTTTGTCTAGATCGCGCGTCGATTTGGAGCTAATCTTCAGATCGAACGCCTTGTCCAGATCATCCAACCCGGGTGTCTCCTCGGCCTTTCCATCGGCGCTATCCTGCCCGCCGGCAGCAGGCGGATCCGCAACCGGTGCCGGATTGGCAACTGGAGTATCCTGAGCCAATGTGAAAACGGCTCCAATGTTAGAGGTTCCCCATCCCACGCAAGCGATGAGAATGACCAACCGAAGAACTTTCACACCAACAGGCCTAACTACACACATCGTAAACCCTATTCTAAATTGTCGCTTCTTCAATGCGCGACATGCCAATCGAAACTGTGAGCTCTAACCCTTACTGGTCGGCTCCGACTGCCATTCTACGTGATTTCTAGTTTGCCGTCATTGCCGATAGCAAGCCGTCATACAAAAGGCAGCGTTACTTTGGTGTATTCTTTGGTGGTATCTCGTCGGCATGCTTGATTTAGCTCAAACGATTCGGCGGCCCGTTCATGACGCACCTCCAACAACTGAGGACAGTTTGGAAGTTAGGCATCCCACTGATTGTTTCGAAGATCAATTCCAAACAAGAAGTAACTCAATCGAGTTGCTTGGTGGGTGTTCTGTATGAAACCGAGGGTCATTGGAAAGCCAAATTATTGAGAAAGAGAAAATCAAAAGTTTTAGGCGAACACGGGGTTTTAATGGAATGAGAAAATGGCTTTAATATCCAACATTGCTCCATTATCGCATTCTAAGGTAAAACCAAATGTCGTTCGACGGCTTATTTCACGCGATTTGTCGTGTTTGCTCACTTCCAGCAGCTGGAATCACTGCCTTTTGGGCATGTTCACCAACATCGGTGTTGGCTTTTGAGCCGCTTGCGCCCTCAGATGAAGCAGCAATAGCTTCAGCCAGTTCGGCATCCGAAGGCTGGGGCGATGCAACAGTGCGAAGCGAAGAATACGTGTTCTGGGCGTTACTGTTGGCAGCATCTTTGCTGGCCCTGTTTTTCGCTTTCAAGTTCTTCCGCGAAATGAAGCGAGCCGATCCCGGCACGCCTCGGATGGTTGAGATCGCCGACTACGTGACCACCGGTGCTCGGGCCTATCTGAAACAACAATATTTAGTCGTCTCCATTTTCTTTGTCATCGTTTTTGGATTGTTGTTGGCCGCACGTTGGGCAGGCATCCAACAGTACTGGGTTCCATTCGCATTTCTCACCGGCGGAATTTGGTCTGCCGTCGCGGGATATATTGGGATGACAACCGCAACTGCCGCCAGCAGTCGAACCGCATCTGGCGCAATGCGATCGCTCAATGATGGCCTGCAAGTTGCGTTTCGCAGTGGCGCGGTGATGGGTTTGACCGTCGTCGGTTTAGGCACGCTCGATATGTCGATTTGGTACGCGGTGCTTCGATTCGTTTGCCACTTGGATCTACAAACGATTACCGTAACGATGTTGTGTTCGCTAATGGGTGCGTCCACACAAGCGCTCTTCGCCAGAGTCGGTGGAGGTATCTTCACCAAAGCGGCTGATGTGGGAGCAGATTTGGTTGGAAAGGTCGAGCAAGGTATTCCAGAAGACGACCCGCGCAACCCGGCGACGATCGCCGACAACGTGGGCGACAATGTGGGTGACGTTGCCGGCATGGGAGCTGATCTTTACGAATCCTACTGCGGTTCGATTTTGGCGACGGCCTCTCTCGGCGTTGCCGCAATGGCAACGCTCGGTGGAGCCAGTGTGGCTGCAGACGAAATGCTATCGATGCAAGTGAGAGCATTATTTTTGCCAATGATGGTAGCGGCTATCGGAATCGCCATGTCGATCGCTTGTGTGTTTCTAGTGAAAGCCTCCGATGACGCCAGTCAAAAAGCGTTGCTCAAAGTAATCGGACGCGGAATCGACTCGGCGATGATCGGTACTTGGATCCTCAGCTCCATCGCCACATGGGCCTTGCTGGGAACGGATTATCTTGGAGTTGCCGGCAGCATTACTGTCGGCCTGATCGCGGGTTTCGTGATTGGTAAGTGGACCGAATACGTCACCAGCGACGAATACGGCCCGACCCAAAAATTGGCCGCTCAAACCGAAACGGGAGCCGCCACCGTAATTATCGGAGGCGTAGCCGACGGCATGAAAAGCACTTGGATGCCGGTTTTGGTGGTTTGTACAGCCATGATGCTGGCCTTCGGATTTGCCACAGGATTTGATTACGATCGCCCCGAACTTTATACCCTTGGACTTTACGGCGTCGGCATCGCGGCGGTCGGCATGCTATCGACGCTGGGGATCACCTTGGCAACAGACGCTTACGGACCGATTGCCGACAACGCCGGAGGCAACGCACAAATGGCCGAGCTTGATGAGATTGTCCGAAATCGAACCGACGCCTTGGATAGCTTGGGCAACACAACGGCGGCGACGGGCAAAGGCTTTGCCATTGGGTCCGCTGCCCTCACCGCACTGGCGTTGTTGGCCGCCTATGTGGAACAAGTCAAAACGGGTTTTGATAACTGGGCTCAGTCGGTTGATCGGGCCGGCGTAGTGGCAGTCGAAGATACGTTTTATAAGCTGAACGATATGTTTCTAGTCCGCAAAAGCGGAGATGAAGTCAGGGGATTTTTCGTGCGGCCAGAGATCATTCGAAAACCGGCGATCGAAACAGCTTGGACTTCCGCGGAAGCATCGACCGCATTGCCAGCTGAGGTTCTCAGCCAGCGGGACGGACAATGGATGTTCACCGCGACGTCCGACGCTTTGATTCCTTTGGAATCTGCCACGATGTTAGACATTGCCGATCTGTACGACGCCACGGTGTTGAATCCGCGCGTTTTGATTGGCGTATTTCTTGGATGCATGGTGACGTTTGTCTTTTGTGCAATGACCATGAAAGCCGTTGGCCGTGCGGCATTCGGAATGGTAGAAGAGGTTCGCCGGCAGTTCAAAGAAGACAAAGGTATTATGGCGGGCACCTCCAAGCCCGATTATGCAAGACCGGTAGCGATCAGTACGAAGGCCGCCCAACAGGAGATGATCTTGCCTTCGCTGATGGGGATTCTCACGCCAATCGCTGTCGGATTGGTGTTGGGAGTTGGCGGTGTGCTGGGTTTATTGTTGGGTACGCTGTGCTGCGGTTTCTGCCTCGCGATTTTCATGTCAAACTCTGGCGGTTCGTGGGATAATGCCAAAAAGTTCATTGAAGCCGGTAATCACGGCGGCAAGAACTCCGATGCTCATAAAGCGGCTGTCGTTGGCGATACTGTTGGCGACCCTTTCAAGGACACCAGTGGTCCGAGCCTGAATATTCTGATCAAGCTGATGAGTATCGTAAGTGTTGTCGCGGCAGGGTTGATCGTCCGATATTCCTTGGTAGCGATGGGGATTTTGTAGCGATTCTTTAGTCGGGGCCAGCACTATTTTCCACCAGTCCGTGGACCAGCTGTCTAGGATCCCGAACCGGTTCTCAATGCCCATGTGGCCGCTCGAGCTGTCGCATAACCAATAGAACGCTTTCATTTTCTGGTTTTCTTGCTCCGTAACATGCTGGAAGCCAAAAAATCGTTGGAAAAACCCTATTACCCGACTATTCTTACGGGTCGGAACTTCACAACTCACAAGTTCTTCTTTTGAGAACAACAACCATGAATCAACTACTTCGATTTTCGATGGCCGTGCTTGCCGTTGTCGCTTTAACCGCTGGTGCGTTGGCCGATTCTCCTTCGGGCGAAGCCAAGCCAGAACGAATGACCAAAGAACAGCGACTTGAGAAAAAGCGCCTGTCACGGATCTCAAAAACAACCACGCCGGTAGAGGGTTTCGAGTCGGTTGAAATGTTCTCTGCTATGGCGTCCGGTGAGATCGAAGTCACCATCAAAACGAAAAGCTCTGCTGATTCGAACATCCTCGTTGCCAATAACTCTGACAAGCCATTGGCGATCGGAATGCCGGCCGCGTTTTCTGCTGTTCCCGTTATGCGTCAGGGCTTCGGCGGCGGCGGATTGGGCGGCGGCGGTCGAGGTGGCGGAGGCGGTGGACTTGGTGGTGGTGGTGGCGGTGGCCAACAAGGTGTCGGCGGCGGTATCGGCGGCGGTGGCGGCGGCGGCGGATTCGGCGGCGGCGGTGGAGGCCGAGGTGGTGGAGGCGGTGGTGTCTTCAATATTCCTCCGGGCAAAGTCGGCAAAGTTGCAGTCAAAACAGTTTGCCTCGAACACGGCAAGAAAGACCCTAAGTCGCACATTGATTACGTCATCCAACCTTTGGAAGAGCTCAACAGCGATCCTAAGATCAAGGAGATGTTGCTGATGCTGGCAGAAGACGAAGTATCACAAAATGTCGCTCAGGCTGCCGCATGGAATGTCACCGACGACTTAAGCTGGCAAGAACTCGCCGTGAAGAACCGCGTTGAAAGCAAAATGGGCGGACGCACCGAGCGGTACTTCAACCGCAATGAACTGCTCATTGCTCAACAGGCAGTTGCCGTTTCCATTGAACGCGTCAACGAAAAGGCCGCTCAAACCAAAGAATCACAAGATCCTAGCGAGTCTTACCCTTATTCAAACGAGTAGATCGACCCTGATTGATCGCTGCGACTAAATCGAAACTTTTAAAATGCCGGCTTAACGCCGGTATTTTTTTTCGCCTCTCTGTAGCTCTAGAACCCCGTTTTCGTATTGTGAAAACGCCGCTGGAACCGACGTGTCCTGAATTTGCGAATTTCAATAGAATTCAGGCTCCCAGACGAATCGCCAATTCTGATCCGTCTGTTCTGCGTCTTTATATATCCAGTCGCGTTGTCCAATGCCCAAAGCACGCCCTCCTAGTATTCCATTGCAGCTCATTGTTCGGATGGAAGTATTTTCGTGGGGCAGATTTTCAGCCTGCCAAGGGCTGAGATATGACAGGTTAAAAACCTGCCCCAACACATCCCGTTCGCAAATCGACTCCCCGAAAATAGAGCTGCGGTCTGATACCAAAACACATTCTATCGCACATGATCTACCGACACCGGCAAGGAGAATGCTTGCTCCTGTACTTCTTCTGGCCTGTGCTAGCCTACTTTGTTTTGGTTCGCTGAACATTGCGAAAGGGCAGCAGCCATACTCAAACCAATCGTCCAGCTTCCAAGGGTTTCGCCACGTCTCTAGCCCACTGCGACCTTCAAGGCCGACAACGCGCGTTCAAGAGCAGCCTGATAAAGACGCAACAGACAAGCCTGACTTGAGTAAACCCTCATCGGCCAAGGCTCTCCCCGATCGCTCGAGCGCACTTCAAGACATTGAAGATGGATTGAAATTGCTCGATGATTACACGCAGCGCACGCCAGAGGCCTCCGAAGAAATCCAAGATTTAGTCGATAAAGCTAGAGTCAATTTGAGCGAAGCGCGGGAAGCCATCGCGTCCGCTGCTGACTTCGACGAACGAACACGAGACGCACCGACAAAGATCGCGGCGTTGGAAAACAAGCTGGCCAATGACGATTTTGCAGTAGAACTTCCGTTCACCGAACAAACCTCAATTGGCAAACTACCTGAGCTCGATCAACTCCAAAACTATCTAGCCACCTATCAGGAGGCGCTCCAGCAAGCGCTTAAGCCGATAAAAATCCTCACGGCCGTGGAGCTGCGAGAAAGAATTTCCTTCATCAGGACCAAGGCAACTGCCACCGAAGCGAAACTTGATGAGATAGAGCATCAAATTCAAACCGATCCTCTCTCTACCGATGAACAATTCATCCAAGCCCGTCGGTGGAACTTGGAAGCAGAGCGGCTAAATCTAGAAGCCTCGCTTCAAACGGGCGACTCCGAAATTCGCTTCCGCGAGGCGACTTCGAACCTTCCTGAACTTCAAAATGCGGTGGCTCAAAAAAAGGCTGTTGAATTGGAAAAGGCGATCGCGATTACAGAAGGTGCGATCAATCGAATTCGCTCGCAAGAGATTCAGGATCTTGAACTTCAGACGCGCAGCACACAAGAAGCAGCCTCTCCACTCCTTCAAGCGATCGCGCAAAGCAATTCAGCGCTTATTCAAGAACTTTCGACTATCGCCGCTGAGATTAAGGCGCTCGACGATGCCAAAGACGCGATCGAAGAAGATATAGTGCGCGTCAATCGAGAGGAGACGACGACCAGAACGCGTATCAAGGTGGTTGGCTTAAGCGACAGCTTCGGTCAAATGCTACAACGAAACCGTGCGGGACTCGCGGAAACCCAACAGCGGCACGTGCCCATAAATCAACGCAATCAACAAATCGCCGACTCGCAGATCGCGATTTTCCGTTGGGAAGACGAACTAACTAAACTTTCAGACCTCTCTGCAGCCACGACTGCGACGATCAAACTTTTGCTCGCGCAGCGGCCCAGCGATTCCACCGATCGCACAAAATCTAACCAGCAACTGAAAGACGAGGCGCGCGATTTGTTAACGTTGCGTAAGGATGTTCTGACACAACTCAAGCAGCTCGAAAAAGAAAAGAACCAAAAACTAGTCGCACTTGAAGCTGAACAGAACCAGTTAACGACTGCCTGCGAAAGCTGTGCCTCACTGATCGACGAAAACATCCTCTGGGTACGTAGTTTACCGATGGTTGGTCTTTCCGACATAAGCGTGATCGAAAAGGTCTTCGGAGATTTAAAACAACCTTCGCTGTGGAATGGCGTTGGGGATGCGATCATCAGAAGTTTTGGCAAACGTTTTTTCCTTTCAACTTTGATGACACTTGTAGTGGTAGCGCTGTTTCTATTCCGCGGAAGTATTATCGCGTCTTCGCGTCTGGACGGGCAAAAGGCGATCAAACGTAGTTGCCGTGACTTTGGCTTAACACTAACAACCTATTTGCGAACGGTAGCGCTTGCGATTGCGGTTCTGTCGCCGTTGGTTCTGCTAGGTTGGCTACTGACGAACAATTTTGAGACAACACTTTTTGCAGTCTCAATAGGAAAAGCTTGCTACTGGACCTTCTTGATTGGTTTGCCATTGGAGTTTCTGCGTCAAACATGTCGAATAGACGGGTTGGCACATTCACATTTCTCTTGGACCGAACGAACTCGAAACGTACTCTGGAACAACCTCAGTTGGTTCATTCCTATCGGCTTGCCATTAATTGCGTTGCTTATTTGGTTGCCAATGGTCGTAGTCGAGCACAGCATTCCCCCCGATGATGTTAACGCTGCCGCTGTTGCTCTGCTGGACTCACCGGTCGCGATAGATTTCTCAGGCACAAAATCCTCAATTGAAGAAGCTTCGATCAGTGCGTTTCCTTCAAAATTTGAGCTCTCAGGGAGCAATGATCGGAATCGACTTGGGCGCATCGTCCTGTCGATATTGCTGGTGATTGGCCTAATCTTTACTTTCAGGACGCTGCATCCTAACTACGGTATCCGAATCGATTCAAGCGGCACAGTGTTCTCGCAAACCGTTTGGCTTCGAATTGGGTACGGGCTTTTTGTAAGCGCGATCGTGATTCCGTTAGTGCTTATGTTGATGGCGTTCGTCGGCTACTACTTTTCGTCGATACAAATCGGTAAAAGCCTGCTCACAACGATCGCGCTGGTCATCGGTGTCGCGGTAATCTACTCGGGCGCGATGCGGTTCTTGTTGGTTAGACGGCGGCACCTGAGATACGAACAGTTGGTCCACCAAAGGAATCAGGCAAGACTGGCATTGGAGAAAAAAGGTGGCCCTGAAGCAGCTGGCAACCCAGCAGAGATGATCGACATCGAACTCCAGAACGATCCCGGGCTGGACATCACGGATGTCTCGCGGCAAGCGCGCGAACTGACCAATGTTATTTTCTTGATGATTTCAGCCGTCATCTTGTGGGGCATTTGGCAGTACCTACTGCCCGCCTCCAAGATTATGGATGAATGGGAACTTTGGCCTATCAGCATCGGTGGAAAAGTCGAATCAGTCACCATTCGCGACGTCCTTTTCTCTACCATAACGTTCCTCGTCACGTATTTTGGCGTCCGCAATATTCCCGGCATGTTGGAGCTGTTGCTGCTCCAGAAACTACCGCTTGATGCGGGAGCGAGATATGCCGTTACGACAATTTTCAGATACCTGCTGCTGATGGTGGGCTGTATTTTTGCGTTGGGCTACCTAAAAATTCCGTGGTCCAACTACAGTTGGCTAGTCGCGGCGATCTCCGTCGGCCTCGGTTTTGGTTTGCAAGAAATTGTCGCGAATTTCGTCTCCGGATTGATTCTATTGCTGGAACGTCCAGTGCGTGTCGGTGACGTCGTAACCATCGATGGTACAACGGGGGTGGTCTCCAGAATTCAAATGCGGGCAACAACGGTAACCAATTGGGACAACCAAGAACTGGTGGTTCCAAACAAGGATTTGATTTCGGGAAAATTACTTAATTGGACACTTTCCAGTGTCGTTAATCGAATCGCACTTAAATTTGGCGTCGCCTATGGAACCGATCCACAGCGCGTCCAGAAGGTCATACTCAACGCTATTGCATCCAATCGAGCGTTGTTAAAGGAGCCGCCTCCAGTGGTGACCTTTGAAGAGTTCGGGGATAGCAGCCTTAACTTCACTTTGCGCTGCTGCGTCTCAACAATCGAGCGTCGCTGGATTATTGTCCATGATTTAAACGTCGCCATTAACCAAGTGTTAGCGGCAGAGAACATTTCTATTCCGTTTCCGCAACGCGACGTTCACCTTATCCCTACGGAGGCCAGCAACCAAACAGATGTTTAAATCTTGGAGAAAACTTTAGATCATTTCCGAATAGCAAAAGTAATCGATTGCACTTTTGATCGGCTCCAACTTAAATGAGGTTGACGGAGACGGACTGGACAACATTTTGATGGAGCAAAAATCGTGTGGGAAACATCACAGGGCATCCGAACCCTTGGCGGGGCTGAAGCCTATTTGGTCAGGGAACTGGTGCACTACCTCCACGACCAAATTCTGGTCGGTATCGAGATCGGCGAACCTCACTTCTCTAACGTATCGGTTTTTGACTCTCTACAACCGACACAACAACTGGCAATGCTCCATACCGTTGCCAAAGGGTTATTGGATTCAAGCACTGCCCCTCCAAAACTCACGGCGACCTGTGAGGCTACGATCTATGCTATTTTTCGCGAATTAGAAGCGCTAATAGAGGCCGAGGTTGATTTCGAGGCACAGTTTGCTCAACCCGATCACCGCCTTCGCTCACTTGCCCGCAACGCTTGGATTGGTGGCTGCCAGCAATCCACTGTTGACAACGTTTTAGATGGTGCTGAATTGAGCGGTAACATCATTCCCGACATCGGTTGCACTGACATGGAGCAGTGGGCAGATTTGGTTGAGTCAATTGCCGACCATATCCTTTGGGACCGCGATTTTGAGTTCGAAAAACTCGTCGGCGATGCATCGCCAGATCAAGCAGAAGTCATCAAGCAACAACTGGGCATTAACGACGACTACTTTTCTACCGTTGCCAGCGACATTCGCGAAATCGATGTCGAGCGAATCAGTGCACAAATCCGTCTTCTTACGCCCGCGACTGAATTTGTCAGCTCTAACCAGTTGCCTGAAGTCAAACGCAATATCGCCTGAGCATTGACCGAATGAGTAGTCTGTCCACCGAATTTCGTTAGCCGATTCGATTCTCGTCTTCGCGCCGGCCCCGAGTGTTCTCATCTTCGGAGGCCAGTTCTACCATCCCCGCTAATTTTTCTGGGCTCGACAGAGACATTTTCCAATAGTCGCGTGCTTTGGCGACCGCCTGTCCCAGCACACTGTGCACTGGGTATTGGCCTGATGAGTTAAGCTCCCCCGCTTCGATGCCGGTCATCAATTCGACCGCTTGCTCAATTCGTTCGACGGGCCAAACGCTGAAATTGCCCTGCATACACTGCTGGACTACGTCCTCTCTAAGCATCAAATCCCCTGCGTTGGATATTGGAATGATGACACCTTGATTCCCGGTCAGCCCAAAGTGGTTGCAAGCATCAAAGAAGCCTTCAATTTTTTCATTCACGCCACCGATCGCCTCGACGTTACCGTGCTGATCGATGGCACCTGTCATGGCCATACTTTGCTTAATGGGCGTGCCCGTCAGAGCACTCAACAAACAAACCATTTCGGCCCCCGAAGCCGAATCTCCGTCGATACCACCATAGCTTTGTTCAAACGCGATCGAAGCACTAAAGGCCAGAGGATGCTCCGGAACAAGCAGATGTCGCAAAAGACCACCGAGAATCTGGAAGCCCTTGGTGTGAATCGAACCAGACATACTGGCCTGTCCCTCGATATTGATTAGCCCCGCAGTTCCGGGACTGATGGTGGTTGTGATACGCGCTGGAAAACCGTACGTCAACGGACCAGAACGCATCACTGCCAAACCATTGATCTGCCCAATCTGCTCTCCGGAAGTTTTAACAATCAGAGTGCCTCGTTCCACCATCTCCTGAAACTTTCGTGACGGAAGGCTGGCTCGATTCTTCGTTCTTTTGACAGCTTGTTTTACATCTTCAGCTTCAACGGTCTCTCCATCGGCCAAAAACGCTGCTTCTCGGGCAATGTCCGCGATTCGCCCAAGTCGCGCCGTCAGTTTTCCGGGACGGGCGACAATGCGCGCTCCATGCTCAACCAGTGCAGCGACCGCGTCGAAATGAAACGGAGGCAATGATTCATCCTTGCAGAGTTGAGCCAAAACGCTGGCGTACTGGCTGATGCCATGCTCGTCACGAGGCATTTCATTATCGAAATCTGCTAGGACTTTGAACAGCTCCCGGAAATCCGGATCTGCCGAATCTAAGTGATACCAAGTCGGTGCATCACCAATCAAAATCACCCTAACATCAATTTTGATGGGTTCCGGCTGAGTAATGACCTGTTGCCGCATCCAACCAATCTCCGGCGGCACAATCTCGAGCAGTCCCGTGCGCAATGTTCGCATCAATGAACGGTACGCCCCGGGTTCAGAGAGTAAGTCATTGACATCCAAAATCAAATAGCCTTGGTCGGCCGATAATAACGCACCGGCTCGAACCCCTCTAAAATCTGACGTCGCTCCTTCAGGGCCCACCTCCGGTTCAACGGTTCCCAATAAGTTAATTAGATTCGGCGTGCATTCTTCAATGACCGGACGCGCCTTGAGATCGGTATGCGTCACCAGAATATTCACGCCGTAGAGCTCTTTGAAATCGGGGCGATTGTCGGAGTCGGACTGCAATTGGTTCTCGGTCAGATCCTTGACAAGCTGTTCAATGTGCGTCTTTACCACCGGTTCATCAAATGTTTCAAGAACTGGATCGGTGTATCTGGCCAACAGCGTTTTGGCCGCCACTTGGACCACTTCCTTCATCTCATCACCCGCTTCGCGGACGATATCATTGATACCTCTCGAGATCTCTTGCAACTCTTTTTGAAGCGCCGGCAACTTCTCCTCGTAGTCATCCAGCTGTTGCTGCGGCGCTTTTTCTTGGGCGATCAGGACCTTTAATTGGTCCACAGGAACAGGCTGACCATCAAACACCGGAAAAATCATACTCTGCGCGAAACTGCCTTGGTTGGGAGTGACCAAGGCCATGTTTGCTGCCTGAGCCTTCTCTTCTAACGGCCGTGTCAGTTCACGAATGGAATCTTGAACGCGCTGCTGTATCGCCTGCCGCTGCGACAGCCATGGCTCAGCGTCGAGTGCCTTTCCCAGACCATCATTGACGTACTCGCCAAGCTCCTGCATTTGCTGGCGGAATTTTGGCGCCGTTCCAGCAGCGAGCCGAATAAGTCTTGGTTTGTCATGGCGATCAAAATTGTAGACGTAACAATAATCCGACAGGCCTTCAGTAGGTGGAGCTAATTTTTTAATCAGCTGCCGGACCATTCGAATACGACCAGTCCCGCGCCGACCGCGGACAAATACGTTCTGTCCCGGAGAGAGGCAGCGAATCCCAAATTCAAGCGCCTCTTGGGCGGTTGACTGCCCCAACACGTCTCCGGCCGGATCCAAATCCGCCGTGGTCTGAAAATCAAAAAATGCTGTGTCGCATTCCCATCTTAGATCTTCTGATTTTGCCAATCTAAGGCTGTTCTCAAGGTCGCTCATTGGGAGTTTTTCCAATTGTTGTTGCTGTTGGTCGCCTAATTGAGGGCGTCGCTCCGGACTTTCATCGGCTTCATGACGATATTAACGATTCTAACATGCCAGCAAAAACAAAAAGAGGCCTTGCTGGGATTAAATCCACGCTGCCTACCAAAACCTGACATACGTTTCTTAAGTCACGTTGTATCTCAGTTTGACATCCATCATTAATTCTCAGAATCCTCTCCATGAATATCAGACGAAAACGAGTTCATTCTCGTAACAAAAACTTGGGTGTTGCCGCGGTCGAGACCGCCATATGCATCATTGTGATGGTGCCCATTATGTTTGGAACGCTAGAGGTTTGTTCTGGATACTACCTGCAAGAGTCGCTGACAATTGCTGCGTACGAGGGCGCTCGCACTGCTGCTCGGCAGGATTCGTCTCCTGCGGAAGTGCGTGAGTATGTTAGCGACTTGTTAGTCGATCGAGGGGTCAACAT
>CALHPU010000119.1 GCA_938036435.1 uncultured Pirellulaceae bacterium
TATGTCATCCACCGAATCCAAAACCGATAACGCCTTCAACGTGCCGCCTGAAAGGCGGCCGCGTCATATCGCAATCATCATGGACGGCAACGGGCGGTGGGCCCAGAACCAAGACCTACCCCGGATCCGTGGTCACCAACAAGGCGCGACTCAAGTGCGGTTGGTCACCGAGGAATGTTGCCGAGTGGGGATCGAGCAATTGACGCTGTACTGCTTGTCCAGTGAGAACTGGAAGCGCCCCGAAGAAGAGCTAGAGTTCCTCATGTTTCTGCTGTCGCAGTATATGATCGAGGAACGTGAGACGATGGTCGAGAACAACATTCGTCTAAAAATCATTGGCTCGCGCGACCGTATTCCCGCCGACGTTCAGAAAGAAATGGACATCAGTTTGGAATTGACCGCAAAAAACACAGGTACGACGTTGTGTTTGGCGATCAACTACGGCGGCCGCGCTGAAATCGTCGATGCCGTGCGGCGGATCTGCGGCGAGGTTCAGTCGGGATCAATGTCGATCGACAACATTGACGAACAACTCGTATCTGATCGGCTGTATACTGCGGGGATGACGGATCCTGATTTATTAATAAGGACTGCTGGCGAAATGCGGATCAGCAATTACTTGCTGTGGCAGATCAGCTACGCCGAAATGTGGGTGACGAACAAGATGTGGCCTGAGTTTTGCGAAGCGGATCTGATGCAGGCGATTGTCGATTTCTCCAAACGCCGACGACGTTTTGGCGGACTGGATAAAGATCCCCTCTAAAAACTGAATACGAGGTTTTCATTTTCTTCCTCGGTTTAATCTTACCCCTTCTAAATCACTAACGGAGTCCACGTTGCTCAGCCGTCGCCTTGCCTCAACCGCTGTACTGGTCACGACCATGATTCTGTTGGTGTGGCTGGATTTTTGGCTGGCGACAGACGCTGTTTTAGGTCGCGCGGGCGTCGTTTTAATCGGTCTGTCATTGATTCTGGGAGCCCTGACGGCCGTCGAGTTCTCCGGGCTTTGGAAATCCGAGGGCGAAAAGGCATCGAAAAGTCAGTCTGCTTCGGTCATGGCGATTGGCACAGCGCTGATGATCGCAATCGCTGCCGTGCCGATGTTGTGGCGAAGCTACCCGACCGATTGTGCGATTGGCTACTTCGGTTGGACAGTCGCTGGAATCATTGCAGGCCTGTTAGTCAGCTTCTTTGCGGAAGCGACAAAGTTTAGCGGCACTTCTGAGGTGCCCGGTGAGGTGGCTGGTCGGATGGGTTTAAGCGTGTTGGTGTACGTTTACCTCGCGATGCTGTTTGGTTTCATTCTGCCGATCCGGAATTTGGAGCAAAGCAATTCATTGGGTTTGTTGGCGGTGATCCTGTTGATCGCAACAGTGAAGACCTCGGACGGTGCTGCGTATTTCGCGGGCAGAAGTTTTGGCAAACGGAAGTTGGCGCCTGCGATCAGTCCCGGCAAGACGATCGAAGGTTCCCTAGCGGCTCCGCTTGGCGGTTGTTTTGCGGCGGCGATTGTGATTTTTGCGGTCGCGCCTCTGATTTTCGGCATGACAGTAGATCGTCCTTGGTGGTTCTTTATTGTCTACGGTGTAATCGTGACACTGGCTGGAATGGTGGGGGATTTGGCCGAGTCACTGCTCAAACGCGACGCCCAAATCAAAGACTCCGGCAGTATGATTCCGGGTATGGGCGGGCTGCTGGATGTGCTGGATTCGTTGGTCTTTGCAGCGCCGGTGTCATTTGTGATTTGGATCGCGACGAAGTAGTGTGGCACGATTCTCCGAATCGTAGTTAAAAGTAATTCACGACTCGGAGAGTCGTGCCACACAATTTAAAGACTCGGCTTGCTACATTCGCTTTTTCAAGATCCCTGTTGTGCTTGACGTTGTTTGAAAAAGGGCAGGGCAGGGGATAGAATTCAAACCGTTCAAACGAACGTCTTTTCGAAAGCATTCCATGCAAGAAAACTCCTCCGCCGACGACCAAACTGACCACGAAGCCGACGAGCATAACAACGATGGTTTGTTGTGGTTGGTTGAATGGATGATTGGTGGCTTTATTGGGCTTTGTGTTGTTTGTTTCCTTCTGGCGATGTTGTCGCCCCAGCGAACAATCTCGCACGGCACCAGAACAGCTTGTCTCACTAACCTTAAGCAGATTTCGTTGGCGATGCAAAACTATGCAACTGCAAGAATGCGTTTCCCGCCTGCCTATATCGCTGACGAAACAGGCAAGCCCATTCACAGTTGGCGGGTACTGCTGTTGCCGTATCTTGACCAAGAGGAACTCTACAAGAAATACTCGTTTGACGAACCTTGGGATGGGCCAAACAACTTTAAACTGCATGACGAGATTTTGTCAGTTTATCAATGCCCTAAGGCTAGCCGCGGGGGACACGGGCGCAATTCAAACTATATGCTCATAACGGGAAAGGGAACTGCGTTCGATGGCCCAAGCAAAATATCAGCCAAAGATGTTGACGACGGCCTCTCCAATACGTTGATGGTTGTCGAGGTTGCTAATTCTGACACGCACTGGATGGATCCCGTAGATCTTCCTATCGAAGAAGCACTGGCTCGTCTCACCGATCCAGCTCAAGCCCAACAGTGCTGCAACCACCCAAATCAGGTGAACATTTCACTGATGGATGGATCAACACACTCTCTTGAAGTCCCACTTTCGACAGAAAACCTCAAAGCGCTTATCACCGTCGACGGAGGAGAGTTCGTCGATATCTCTGACTTGTAACTACTCTATGAAACAGACCTTTTATGCTTCAATCTTCTTTTTTGATTTCTTCTTCGATTTCTTTTTCTTAATCTGCTTCTGCGAGACGGGAACACTCCGGTCAAACAGCGTCCCGTAACGTTGGTAATTATTGTAGTCGACCGCCTGCTGTTTCCATTTTGCCAATTCCGTATCGTATCGCTGTCGCATTTGCTCAAGCGTCTGGGAATGTTCAGTGCTTTTAGCCATGTTCTTCAACTCTAGCGGATCCCTTTTGTTGTCGAACAGTTCCTCGACAGGCTCCATCTCATCATCGCCAAACCACCAGTAGGTATATTTGTGCTCTCGGGTAATGCATGTCAGACTGTGTGTGGCCAATGGCCCATAGACGTTTATAAAAGCCAACTGTTCGTGCCCGCCTTGGTTAGGGTCCTGCAACAATCCAAGCAAACTTTTACCGTCCATGTTCTCGGGGACAGAAAGACCAGCGATTTCCAACATCGTCGGTGCGAAATCAATATTACCAGTTAACCGATCGCAGCGGATCTGCCTCCCGTTGAGCAAACAGCGCGGATTAAAAATGATCAGAGGGACGCGCGACGATTCCTCCATCGGTAAGACTTTTGATCCGTATCCATGCGAGCCACAGATGTATCCGTTGTCGCTGGTGTAGACCACAACTGTATTTGCGGCAACGCCTTGTGTCTTTAACTCATCACGTATCATGCCAATCGCAACGTCGATTGCGTAAACCTGTTGATGATACTTGGCCATCACTTGGTCGTAATTGGTGTCATATTTCCACTGAGAGAATCGCGGATACTGGCGACCCAACTTACTTTGCGGGGATAGGTGCTCGCCAAACTTCCGGCCGAAATTGTCGGGCTTGGCAAACTTTTTACCGGCATAGACGTAATTGAATTGCGGATCAGGAGTAGCCGGTTTGTGAGGAGCCTTGAAGCTGATCGACAAACAGAATGGCTTGTTCTGCTTGGCCGCCGCGCGGATGACGTCTTGCCCAAATGCACCATACGACAACGTGGAGTGCGGATACTTTTTAGCATATTTCTTCATCGACTTGTTCATCTTCGTCTCGTAGAACGTTTGACCGGGGCCTCCTCCCCAGAAATCAAAATCGTCTTCGCAGAGTCCCGTGCCCTCGACCTCTATTCCGAACTTCCCAGCGAATGCGGTGAGGTAACCCGCCTCGCGCAGCAATACGGGATAAGACTTCGCCCAGACTTCGGATTTCATGTTCCCATGCTCGAAATTACAGCCCGTCTTGTACTCGTACATTCCGGTAAACACGTTTGCTCGGCTGGCCATACATATCGCGGTCGTGTTGTAGTGTTTGTCGAAAACGACTCCGTCGCGCGCGAGTTGGTCCATGTTTGGCGTTTGCACATCCTTGTTCCCGTAGCAACCAACCGACAGCGTATTTTGATCGTCGGCAAACAGAAAAACGATGTTGGGCCGCGATGCTATTTCGTCAGCGGCAGACAGTAGCGCGCCGTGGTGCGATTGAAGAAAGAACGTTGTGACGATCAAGAAGAATATCTTCGTCAGATTCCGGCCGGCATGTTGCATAAAGCTCTCGTCTTTGTTTGGACTTGTGTGCCCGTGTCGTTCTATTTTGAAAACCATTTATCTTACCACTAACCTAATCGCAGTGTCGTGCGCTAGAAAAACGAAAGCGACTTTTGGAAAGGGAGTTTCAAACAGTCTCACGCTAAGACGCAAAGTCTTTGTATCTTTTCGCGCATGCAAGAAACGGCAAGTAATTCATCTTAGAGCTCTGCTGAAAAGAGAGGTCGTACGATTCGTTTGCTTGACCTCATATTGGCCCAACTTTGGAAATCAGAACTTGAAAATCACCAATGTCAATTCGGCTTACCTATTCTTCGGCTCCCATTCCACTGATCGCCGCCGCAGTGATTGCCGCCGTTTCGACACGCAGAATGATTTCACCGAAACTAACAGGAGACCAACCAACATCCTTGAGTTGCGTGAACTCGTCGTCGGAGAATCCTCCTTCAGGGCCGATCAGCCAGACAATCGATTCTGATTCGGCCAAACGCTGCTTGACCGAAACAAGTTTCTGATCGTTGTAAGGGTGAGCAACAAAGAAGGAAGTGGTCGCATCATTGGCGGCCATCGCAGCAGCCTCGGTAACGGGAACGGCCGGCAAGACCTCCATCAGATAGCTGCGGCGACATTGTTTGGTAGCTTCGATGATTTGTTTATTTAGTCGCCCCATCACTTTTTCGTTAACTTGAGCAACACTTCGAGAGGTATTGAGGGGTATAAGGCGTTGGACGCCAAGTTCCACCAGTTTCTCGATCAGGAACTTCTGCCGATCGCCCTTGGGCAACGCCACGACCATGGTGATCGACCGTTGCAGTTTGCGTTCTGGTCGAGAGGAAGACAATTTCTTGACGGTGACACGTTTTTTGCTTTTGGAGGTTATTTCAGTCTGATACTCGTTGCCACTGGCATCAAATAGCGTTAGCGCATCGCCGACGCTGGCTCGCATGACGTTGGCGACGTGGTGGGCTTGGTCGCCAGAAAGCTCGATTTCCGAGTCCTCGAAGGGGGAATCTATAAAAAAACGATCGGCCAAAGGAATCACCGCTTGGGTTTGATCTGGAAACAATGACGGGAACCAAGTTACAATCAGCCAACGCGGATGATTGAGGCCGTCTGAAGTACCGAAATTTGAATCCGAAATTATAAATCCAAAATACGGCAACCGGTTAAGTTTGGCTGCCGAACTACGATATGACCGAGATTACATTTCCACAAGATGAAGGCGAACCGATTACGGTTGATTTGAAGCATCCGGGAGTGGCCGCTTTTCTAGCTTGGCTCATTCCGGGTGCGGGCCATTTCTATCAAGGTCGAAAAGGCAAAGCGCTCCTGTTTTTCATTTGCATCATGGGCACTTTCCTGTTTGGGCTGGGCCTTGGGCGGGGCAGAGTGGTCTACGCATCAGCCAAACCCGGCGACTACAGATGGCAGTATATCTGTCAGGTCCAATGCGGTTTAGTCGCACTACCGGCAGCCGCACAATGGCTGCAAACAGCAGACGGAAAGGATCCGTTTTTTGTGCTGTGCGAACGATATCCCGGTAACTATTACGATGAGGATTTACAGTTCAAGAAGATCACGCCAGAGAACCGTGATCCGCAGTACTCGGGGCCGACGCTCAAGGATGGGTTCATGGCACCGCCGCCGGGCCCTGTTTCACTGGGGAACGATCCGGACGTGATGTCGATGTGGTATTTCGATTACCGGCACGACTACGACATGGGACTATTGTTCACGGTTGTCGCGGGACTATTGAACGTGCTGGTTATTTATGACGCGGCAGTGGGGCCTGCGATCATCACTCCGTTGCAGAAACAGCTGGCACAACAATAGGAAGACAGCTCAATGTTTGATACTACAATCATCCTTGCCGGCATCTATTTACTGGGCCTAAGCACGGCCCAGATCTGGTACGCAGTGCCGTTGGTCGTCGTCATCAGCCTTGTTTGGGGCGCGACACGCCACGAACGTTTGACCGAGATTATTACTCATTCGGTCAAGTCATTGCTGTGGGTACTGACGTTCATGGGCATCATATTCGCGCTGATCTACGTCGCCGGGTATTTTCAGTAAGCCGATGCACGACATCGTCTCAGAAATAACACCGGCTATCGCGAGTACCTGCGGTCGATAGTTTAAAGCACTTCTCGCCGCAGCACGCAACTGGACCTGAAGGTTGGATCGTTCTGAATAATAAACGGAGCGATCCACGCGTTTTGAGCATACGGAACCGAAACAACCACTTCAATGACTTCCACTTCTTCGCCATTTTGGACGATTACCTGAGGAAGAACTTGAACAGTGGCTCCGTCAGCACCCACGGAACTTAAAATCTGATCGACAGACTGCTGTACGCCCGCCTGTGTTGACCCCGGAAGAATTCCGATCCGGGCTCCCTCGTAGGCGGCACTTTCGGTCGCGTGCTTGATCATGTTCGCTCCTGCTATCTCGACACATCCCAATAACAGTAGCATCAAAAGCGGAAGACAGATAGCAAACTCAACCGCGACGGCACCGAACCGTTTGTCGCGGTTTGCGAGTTTTCTTGAACTTAAAGATGACAGTTGAGTTTTTTGGGATTTTAACATTTTGACTCCAGATGTTTTGTCAGACAGTGATGAACGAAACTAAACCTTTTTGCTTTCAAGGAAGCTGAACCTATTCGATCAGCAGCACCTGAAGTTGTCTGGCGATCGTTTGAAAGGCTTCGAGCAGTTCTTCATCGTTGTCGGCGTGCAGATGAATTCCGTTACCGAGTTCGGCAACTTCCCGCATCAAGGCTTGGTTGGCACCTTCGCTGAACGTGATGGCGTGGATAGTCACATCATCGCCCTGTGATTGCCGAGCCACAACGTTTGGTGGAATTCCACGGTTTTGGTTGCCGTCGGTCATCACGATCACTGATTTCAAAGCGAATGGGCGAGCTCCGGGGTCGTTAAGGATCGAGTCAATTCCAGTTTCCAATCCGCGACCGATCGCCGTAAATCCGCCAGGGGCTTCGTTGGCAAATTGATCGCGAATCAATTGGAGATTAGGGGTTAGGTCTTGAACCTTACGTTCTTGAGTTGAATAGACCGTCAGGCTGATACGTTCGTTCTGAGAGGTTTGATCAAGCTCGCTGAGAAAGACATCCAGGGCATTCTGAAGTCCTTCAAATCGCCCGTTGATACTCATCGATCCTGAGACGTCCAGCACTAAAGCGATATCGCGGTCGAGTCGAGTGGCCGTTGCAGACTGCACAGGTTGAAATTCGGTGTGGCCAAATAGGTGAGCAAAAAACAGCCCGACGGGCCCTTGTGGCGAATCGGCTGTCCTTTCGCCGATCACGCGCACTGAGTTTAATGGCGATCCTCCTTCATTGAAAAAGAAAGCACCATCGTCGTTTTGTCCCGAAGATCCGAAGAAGATATTATTTGGGTCAAGTTGAAGTCCCTCACCAGCGACGAGGTTTTCTTCGGCAACACGTAGGGCAGCCGCGATCGCAGCGTCGGTAGATTGTTCTCGCCCGAGAGCCTCAACTCCAGCCTTCGCAGCCGCATCGGTTGCGGTTCGCAATTCACTGCGAACGACATGGATCGAAGCAACGTCGATCGCAAAAACCGCGGCAATAAAAAGAACGATGATTACCAGAGCAACGAATGGCAGCATAGCTCCGTCGCGATTCTGATGGCTGTTTTGGAAAGATTTTTTCATGAGGGCCTCAAGCAGGAAAGATTAGTGATTCGGTGAGAAAAAGTTTGACGGTGGGGAACTAAAACTGAATTCTGAATGACTGACTTGGAGAATTATTCTTTGACCATTACCGCTTCTGCGGAGATCGCTGGTATCGTGAAGACGCCATTGAAGAAGAGTGAGTTCCCGACTGTTGGGGCGGTGACTCTTACTCGGATCAATTCTCCCTGAGGCACTGATTCAATGTTGCTTGGTGTTGTTGCAACAGTGACGCCGTTAAGATTTCGACCATCAGTGACAGCGATTGCCACGGTGTTCACGTCTGAATTTACAGAGTCTTCCTTGATCGCAACTTTTACACCCTCGTAAGAGGATTGGATCAACGCTTGACGAAGAAAGAGAAGACTTGCTCCCTCGATAGAGCCAGCAACGATCAAGACTATCAGCGGAAGACAAACCGCAAACTCAACCGCGGCAGCGCCAAAGCGCTTTGAGCGAAATCGTTTGGCGGATCGGTGGGAGGTTTTTTTAGCCCGCTTAGGTTTTCTGTTCTTCAATATCATGTTTCACTAATTTCCAGTAAATTCAATTCGAATGCGTCTAAGGCAAAAAATTGTTAGGCACGTGAGGTGATGCCCGATTGTGAAAGCTGGCCTCTGAGCCGCTCGATTTCTTCCTTTTGACTCTCTACCAAGCTTGCCACGGCATTAAATTCCTCTGCCATACCTGACCAGAAATCACTATCGCGAAAAGAACAAGCTTCGGTGTTTTGGTCGTTGCCAAGTTCCCGCAGGTGTCTGCGGAGGCGTCCAATAGGACCGACAAAACGGTTGCTGAATCGCGTCGTATCCAACATAAACACCGGCAGCAGTGCAACCATGACCAATCCCAACAGCATGAACTGCCCGGTTTGACTCTTGATGCGATCTAACATGACCATTGACGGATCACCGACAAGTGCCACCATTAGCGCTAATGTCATTACTGCGACCAAGAAGAACACAATCCAGTGCATCAAGATGCGGCGAAGCAGAGCTCCTTGGACATGTGTATCTACGTACTTTTGTTTTCTCTTGCGATTCATTGTTACCCTTCCAACAGTTGTGGATCATTTCTCGAAATCGGAAAGCTCTAAATTCGACATCGCTTTTGGTTCGACGTCGTTTTCGGAACTGCGTTTTCAAAAAGTAGGTCACGTTTATTGGAAGGGAAGACAACATTGGCTTTCGGTAAGCAATTCTTTTGCCAATTCGTTTTTTAAGATGCGCATTGGTCACAATCGTCATAAGAGGCCGATTGTGCCCGCACGACCGTTGCATCCAGCGTGTTGATGACCGACATCTAGCTTCAATTCTCTCCACGATGCTTTTTCGCACGTTCGTTTTCGGAAACATGTGGCAGTCTCGCAGCAACCGATCTCAGAGGCCTCTGGCCTTTTCGCCCAAGGTTAAGCCCTCGAAAGGGTCTTCTGTGCCGCGGGCAGCGCTCTACCTGTCGCCAAATCGTTCAATGATTCCGGATACGAGGGCTCTGCGCAAAATCGCTGTGACAACGGCGATGCAACCGACGCTCAACAGAGCCCCTTCCATGGGTCGATAACACAGTGAATGGCAGATTTTGCCTTCACGACAAGAATCGGTGAATTCGAAATCTTGTTGACGAAGCCGCCGTCAATGACGATCTGATCCTCAGAATCGTCACCGTTACTCTCACACCCGCCTAATAGTGGAAACTAACGATGAGCCTGAAATTTGGAATCTACCTCGTTGAACAACGGATCGTCTCACCAGAACAGTTTTGTGGTTTGGTGAAAATCCAGCAGGAGTCCGTTCGCTCTCTAGCCAAAATATCTTTAGAGCGAAATATGTTGACCATTCGCCAAGTCGCTAACATTCTCGACGCCCAAGAGACCAATGCAAAAGCTTCGACGAAATCATTTCACCAACTAGCAGTCGAGATGAATTATCTTTCGACCACCGAGGCCGTTACTTTGATCAAGGCCCAAGAGAGCAGCGGTGTTTCAATCAATGAACTGCTTGTGGAGTGCGGTCTACTGACCGAGAGTCAGAGTCAGGTATTGTATTCGCACTTCCAACGATTGACGTTTAGGTCTGTACAGGATGCTGAAAACAACCAGCAGAATCCTACACCGCAAGCACCGGCATCACCGGCTCCCGCCAAACCGTCCTCTACTGGACCGCGGCAGCCCAACTTTAAACGCCGCCCTGTGATCATTCAGAATCGACAGGTACAGATTTAGCCAAAACGGCGACGACGAAGGCAAAGAAAAACGGGCGTCTGACCATTGTCAGACGCCCGTTTTTTGTGATCACTCTTGTATTGAAGGACGGCTCAAAAGATACCCATCCGATCTGCCGCGAACGTCACGCGTCAGATTGCTTCGGCCAGTGCGCGATTAACGGCGGTTGGCCAGCATGCGGTTACGCTTCGATCGTCTTTCGGCTCGCAGGCGAGCGCGGCGGTTGGTTTCAGACGGTTTTTCGTAATACTCGCGGCGTCGCATTTCTTTCTTGATGCCGCTTCGTTCGACCAACTTGCGAAATCTTCTCACTGCCTCCTGAATAGACTCCTTCTCGCGTACCAACAGCTTTACCATTTTTTCTCCATGTGAGTTGAAATAAACATTGCCTGCCCTTTCTTTTAAACAGTGGGACGGAACAAAGCTCGCACCTCCCTCAATTGTCATCGAACCAATGACGTCAGCCGAGGCGGTGATTTTGTGAGTTTTCGGTTTGAATCGAGAATTTTAGTCGGGAAAGTTGGGTTTTGTCCATAGTGAAGTTAGCTAATCACGGATTTTCCCCGGGCAACCGACAAAACGCTGCACTTTTGCCAATCTCACCTAAGCCAACGAACAACCGAACAGTTTGCCCATGTTCCGCAGGCCGCGAGGCCCCACCGCGCGTGGACGAGCCGCTCGATTTCGCCCGATACGCCTCTTGAAGCAATCCTTTTGGAACCGCCAAGTGCCCCAACGCACAAAATCAACCGACAAAGACGTCGTCGACGAGTTACTTACTCGCCAAGACTCTGTTATCGCCGAGCTGGACAAGCTTGAGTCTGAGATTCTCCAAGCGATCGTTGCGCATAACGCTTCTCGGCAGGAACAGCCATCGGAGCACGACGCATCTACGGCAGCTTTGCCCCAGACAATCAGAATGCCGCATGCTGACCCCAGTGCTGACGAGCAAGTCGATCAATTAGATCAAGTAGATAACGGCGAGCAAGTCGATCAGTCTTCTCAAGCTGCCTAGACCGGCCTGATTGCGAGCGAGGCAATCTCCACGAGCAAGGTAATCAAAAGCAAGGACCACCCACTGTTTCAATGGATGGCCCTTGATGGTTCAACTCTCTTTTTCGTCCGAGCTCTACAGGGTCAGGAAGTCGTTGACCACTCTAATCGCCGCAGGACCGACCAGCACGATAAAAATGCCCGGGAAGATGAACAGTACCAGCGGGAAGATTAACTGCACCGCAGTTTTGGCCGCCTTCTCTTCAGCGATCTGGCGACGCCTGACTCGCATCGCGTCACTTTGCGTACGCAGAGCTTTACCAACGCTGGTACCGAATTTATCGACCTGAATAATGACTGACGACAAAGTCTTTAAGTCATCGACACCATTTCGAGCTCCCAGATCCGTAAGAACGACTTCACGCGTCGAGCCCATTTGAAGCTGAGTGTTGCACAGTTCAAATTCACTGGCGATGACCTTATGAGACTTCTTCATCTCTTCGGCAACGCGACGCATCGCTTGGTCCAATCCAAGTCCGGCCTCGACACAGACGACCATCAAGTCGAGTGCATCTGGCAACCCCAAAAAGATACTCTCCTTACGCTTGCTGGCTTTCAACCCCACGTAAAGATCCGGAATCATATAGAACGCGTATCCGATAAATGCGGCGAAAGCAAGCGTCATGACGTCAAAACCGTAGATCAGCGTTCCGGCACCGCTGACGAACAGGCCAATACAGCCAAATATCAATTTGGCCGAATAAAACATAGGAACGGCTGCATCAGATCGCAGGTTCGCCGAGCGAAGTTTATCTCGCAGCTTGTCTACGTCTTTCTCGTTCTTCGGCTTCATCGCCTCAGACATCGCCGGGCTGGCAGACTCCAGCAATTTTGCCATTCTGTCTTTGGCTGAAGTGGTACCAGCGCCATTTGCCGCAGGAGAAGTTCTGTTTCGCAGCTGATCCAGCCGATCTTCAGAACGGGTGGCGTTGCCAGAAAGGTGTTCCGCCACCAACCAACCCAATGCCATGATTCCAACGAATGCCGCTCCGGCGATCCCGATGACGGTCCATGAGGCGCCCAAAATTACGAATGTGCTCATGTGTCTATACCTTGATTGTAATAATTTTGTTGATCCACCAAGCCCCGAACGCCTGCATGATTAGTCCGCCAGCGATCATTTGCTGCCCCAGCGGATCGGTAAACAGGAGCATGATGTAGTCGTAGTTAATCCTCAGCATCATGATCAAGAGGCCCGGCGGAAGTGCCAGCAGCACCAAACCCGACATGCGTCCCTCACCGGTCAAAGCCTGAATCTGACCTTTGATCTGCTGACGCTCACGACAAAGATGCGCGATTTTGTCGAGGATCTCGGCAAGATCACCACCGGTCTGACGTTGGAGAATAATCGCAGTCACAAGGAACCGGAGGTCGAGGTTAGGAACTCGATCCGCCATGTCACTCATCGTGTCCGTCAGCGCGACGCCAAGGTTCTGTTCGTCAAACGCGCGTTGAAATTCTGGCCCCAGTGGCTCTTCGATCTGCTCGCCGACAAGCTGAATTCCGGACGGCAGACTTTGGCCAGCTCGCAAGGCTTGACTCATCAAGTCCAACGCTTGAATAAGCTGATTGCCAAATTTTCCCAAGCGGCGTTTTCGCATGAACCAAACATACAGTAGTGGCAAAGCTCCCAAGAGCCCGCCGACAGCCAGTGCCGCTCCACCACCCATCAGGGAAACGACGGAGATCGGCAACAGGAAGGTGACCGCCAGAAACCCTAACGCGAACAATCCCGCAGACATCATCAATAACGTAGAAACCGTTACCTTGACGCCCGACTGCTGAACATAGGGGCCGAGCTCAAGTGCTTTGAGCTTCTCCTCCATGAAACCTCCGGCTTCTTGACGAAGCAGAGAGGAAATCTGGTCGGTTGAAACCGCATTGTCAGCTCGACCACGGTTGCTGGTTAGAGACTCGAGCCGACTTTCGACCTGATCATTCTCACCGCCAACCAGCCCAAGCAACATCGCAGTGCCGAATAACAACCCTGTCATTCCGATGGCGATGGCACCAATGATAAATATTGAACCCATAGTTTATCTCGTTTTTTTAAACGGAAATTCGTTGTGTGTTGTTTCTAGTCTTCCATCATGACGCGTTCGCGGAAAATGCTGGCGGGCAACTTGATTCCCATCGCTTCCAGTTTTTCCATGCACTTTGGACGCACGCCAGTACAGACAAATCGCCCCTTGGCTCGGCCGTTTTCATCAACGCCCTGTTTTTCGAATTTGAAGATGTCTTGCATCACGATCGTGTCGTTCTCCATACCACAGATCTCTGTGATACGTGTGATTTTACGAGGTCCACCCTGAAGACGGTTGGCTTGCACGACCAGATCCACCGCGCTGGCGATCTGAGTTCGCATCGCTTTGACCGGCAAGTCAAAACCAGACATCATGATCATCGTTTCCATACGAGCGATACAGTCACGCGGCGTGTTCGCGTGCGTGGTTGTCAGAGAACCTTCGTGACCTGTGTTCATCGCCTGCAGCATGTCCAACGTTTCAGGGCCACGACACTCACCGATGATGATTCGTTCGGGACGCATACGAAGACAGTTCTTGACAAGATCCGTCGCTGAAACGGCTCCTTTGCCCTCAATGTTTGGCGGGCGAGTCTCAAGTCGAACCACATGGTCCTGTTGAAGTTGAATCTCCGCCGCGTCTTCAATCGTGACGATACGGTCTTCGTTACTGATGAAGCTCGATAGCGTATTGAGCAACGTCGTTTTACCTGAACCAGTACCACCGGAGATCACGATGTTCAAACGTGCCTTCATCGCACCCTCAAGAAGCATCACCATCTCTGGCGTAAACGCCTTATAGTTCAGCAGATCTTCCAGCGTTAGCGGATTAGAGCCGAAACGACGAATCGACATCGCTGCTCCGTCGAGAGCCAGTGGAGGAATAATCGCGTTGACACGAGAACCGTCTTGCAAACGCGCGTCGACCATCGGGCAGGTCTCATCGACACGTCGACCGACCTTGGACACAATTCGGTCGATAATTTGCAGCAGATGAGCGTTATCGCGGAAGACGACGTTCGTCTTTTCCATCTTGCCGCCGCGTTCACAGTAAATATTCTTCGGACCGTTGATCAAGATATCGCTGATCGTGGGGTCTTTAAGCAAAAGCTCTAACGGGCCTAGGCCGAAGGTTTCGTCCAGGATCTCTTCTACCAGACGATCTCGTTCGGCGCGGTTAAGCAGATTACTCTCTCCGTCGCATAGCATTTCCACCACGCCACGAATTTCACGTTTGAAAACATCGCCTTCGAGGTCGCCAACTTTACTGAGGTCGAGTTTGCCAATTAGCTTTCCGTGGATGCGCTGTTTTAGGACGTCATATTCGTTGTTGGCTGTTTCTGCAGTAGTCATATTCACTTGTGCTCGGCTAATCTTGGAAAAATACATCTGGATCTAACTGGCGATCAGGAGGGAAATATGGCCAGAAAATCCAACGCGAAAACATACATTACGTTTTGCCAAGGGCAGAGAAATGTTTTTAATTATCGCCCTTGTTGAGCGCATTGCCGCCGTTAGGAAAACTACAAAACCATTTAGACGAAATTAAAAACTTTCTCTAAAGATTAGCCTCTCAAGAAATTGAGGGGTCGCAACGGATGGGGGGAATTTCGAATCAAGCGACTTCAAAATCTGACCGGGCATATCGGTATCCCGTTCTATCGAAACTGAAATTTCAAACGCTTGGCCGGTTCAGTTGTCTTCCTGTCGCATTAGCGATTTTCATTCTGAGGTTTCTCATGCTCTCAAAATCAAAACGGCGACGAATTGGGCGAGGCGGTAGGGCGGTAAAGTGCGCTGTTGTCGCACCCATCTTTTTTCCTGGTGATTCTTGGCGGAATTGAGTTCGCCAGCTTTCATGTTGCCCAGGGAGCGATGGAAAATGCAGCGTTTAGAGGTGCCCGAAGTGGTATTATTCCCAATGCCACAGCCGCCTCGTGCCGAGACGCGGGCGAAGCAGTGATGACCGGAACGGGGAATTTAATCCCGCCACGGACAGGGGCGAGGTCAGCGTGTCGGTACCCATGACGGCACAAAACAAATTTGGCCTATCCGCATTCCTTCACAATACGACCTTGATCAAGGCAATCGGACCGCCCCGCGTTTGCCGATGCAAGGCCACGCCGGAAGCCTAATTCAGCAAGCAAAGATCCGCTGCCCGAAAACCGCTAATCGTTCAGCGTGTCATCAAAGGTCTTCCGGTCTTCGGAATGCCAAAGGGGGAGTCCCGCTTGAGCACGTTTAGCCAATTCTTTGACCTTCTCTCGCGAACCGGGCAGCGCTCCGGTCGAATCATACATCTCTTCTTGCAAAGGCTCGGGCTCGAAATCCCACTCGCCTTGACGAATCGCATTCAACACAGACTGTCGCATAATTTGCTCCTAGGAAGTGGATGGAGTTTTAACGCGGGTAGAGTTTTCAATATGGCTACGCGCGAATGCAAAGTCAACAAATTCCAAAAACAAATCAGAGAAAAATTCGCAAATGGCCCCGAGCTATTCACTGGTAAGATCAAATTTGGGGTAGATGATACCTACTGGCAATTCCACAACGTACTCTAATTCCGAGTGATAATTGTATTTCGCAGGTACAGTCCCGACGGGCACATTCGGCATGCTTGGCTCGTTCAGAAGTTCGGCAACTTGCGCCGCCAATTCAGCCGCATCATCTTGTTGAAAATCATCCGAAGCCGAATCCGACGAGTCTGTTTTGAAGATCAGCACTCGATAACGACCAAGCAGCACGCCTTTTTGCTCGCCAGATCTTAACTCAAACCGCCCTGTCCCATCCGTTTTCCCGAATGCCAATGGATTGATCAGCCCATCATCGTTACGGTATTGCTTCGGCACGAACACGACCTTTGCGTCCTTCAAAACTTTGCCGTCAAGCGTCACTTCGCCGATGACCTCCACCACGGGATCGCCAATCCAAGGACCGCAGCCAACAGTTAACAGACACAACATAGCAATGGCCAACACACGCCTTAGCATGATCTGCCTCCTTCGTTACGCAACGTAGAGTCGGTTTGAATGCCGCTGGCTGTACTTTCCAGTACTCCCTTCGCCTTGGACCAAGCCAGAACACCCTCAGCCACCATCCACACTTGGATACTTAAGGTGACTAGGCCAATGATTGCCAGCAGCGGTTTGGATCCATAATTGGCCACCCAGCCTTGCTCCGGATCAAACAACTGCCAACCCAATGCCAGCGTCGGCATCACCACCATAAAGGCCATCGGGATCGCCACGAACCAGATCGGTTTGGAGCGCCGCCACAGATAAAACAGAATCACCATCAGTGCCAATCCCGCCAGCAATTGATTGGTCGCACCGAACAAAGGCCACAACATCAGACCGCCGGCGCCGCGCACCCCCTCCGCATTGGGCTGCATCGCGATCCAACCTCCCAATAGCACCGCCACCAACGTCGCGGCGTATCGATTGGCTAGCGGCGGGATGCGAATCGTCGTTCCTATTTCCTGAATTACATACCGTTGCAGGCGCGTTGCCGAATCGAGCGTGGTGGCCGCAAAACTGGCCACGAGCACCGCAATAATTCCGATGGCCATTTTGCCGGGGATGCCAATCTGTTTGAGGAAGTTGGCTCCTCCATCAATAAACGCGCCAACCATGTGAGTCAATTTAAACTCCTTCCACTTCTTACCGCCGCCATATCTTGCCTCCCATGCTTGACGTTGCGGCGAAATTTGCTGCGAGACCAAAGAAACATCAGAGGAGCTTTCGACATCCGCGGACGCGGACGCCGCCAAAGCGAGTGCTGCTTCGCCATCAAAGTTCCCGCTCATCCCAACGCCGGCACAACAAGCCAGAATCACGACAACGGCTAACGCGCCCTCCAACAACATGCTGCCATAGCCAACAGCAAGAGCGTCTGATTCTCGGGCCAGCTGCTTGCTGCTAGTTCCACTGCTGACCAAACAGTGAAATCCGCTAATCGCCCCACAAGCGATCGTGATAAACAAAAATGGCAGGATAGGCGGCGCGTCCGGTGGCGGTGATGTGACGACCGCGGGTGCTGACGCCATCAGGTCGGCCGTTCCACTGACACAAGCAACGACCAGTCCTGTCACCAGCAGCGCCAACGCCAGTAGCAACTGTTGACTGTTGACGTAATCGCGAGGCTGCAGCAACAACCACACCGGCAGCACCGAAGCGATCGCGCAGTACACGAGTAAGATCATTGTCCAAACGGTTTTGGGATTGATCCAATTTGCGTCAACGTTTTCGAACTGTAGCCGAATGGGAAAGTGATACGCGCCCAGATAAACACAAAAGTAAATCAAAGCCAGAGAGACCAACGACATCGGCAGCAATTGGCCGCTGCCACGTTTGACCAAAATCCCAATGGCGACCGCAATCGGCAGCGAGACCCACACTGGCAATACCGATTCAGGGTAGGCTTCGAAGATCGTCGCGATCACAAGACCGAAAATCCCCAGCACCACCGTCAGCGAAAAGAACAGCGTCAATAAAAAAAGAATCTTTGCCCGCGGCGAGATCATTCGTCCCGCGATCTGTCCGACGGATTGGCCATCATTTCTCAACGACACGACCAGTGAGCCGAAATCGTGGACCGCACCAATGAAGATACTGCCAAAAACAACCCACACCAGTGCCGGCAGCCATCCCCAGAAAACGGCAATCGCCGGTCCAACAATCGGACCGGTCCCTGCGATGCTGGTGAAGTGGTGCCCAAAGACAATCGAGCACTTGGTCGGCACATAGTCGACGTCGTCTTGAAGCTCTTTGCTGGGGACAGGCCGAGCATCGTCAAGTTCAAATATCTTACCCCCCAACCATGCTCCGTAGGTCCGATAGGCAACGATGAAGCCGAAAAAGGAGGCGAGGGCAATCAGTAATGTGGTCATGGACGATTTGGCCGCAGACGGGCAGTTCAACGGGAGGATTCACGATTCTCAATCCTTTACTATAGCAGGAAATCGCGTGTTTGTTTCCCGCATCGGATTCCACGGGTGATACGTCTCGGTGAACGCGGCTGCATTACTTTTGCGAACTGCGATTTTGCGAACAGCGATGGAGGCCTAAACGCTTAATCAAATTGGCTCGCTCAAAAGCGCAAAGCCCGTAACGAGAAAGTGGGGAATGGCAGAACTTTGCGAACCTCGTGTTATTGCGTGAGACCTCACTTCGAAAAATCCTAGTGTTTGTATTCCATGAAGTGAATCTGTTGGCGTTCACCCAAAAGTCTTCTAATCTGCACCAATCCACTAACGTCTGACGCCATACTTTCCGACCGATGAACATTAGTGTCCATTGGAATTAGAGTTCCAAATTTCGACGCCCGCGGTAAATCCTGGCTAAGGTGAAACGTCCACAATATCTCTGGGGACTGTTTCTCGGCAGCTACCGGTGGCCGGGTAATTTCTCTATAATCCTCGCTCTTAAATAAGTCATAGGCCATTTCAGCCAAACCATCGCCCCACAGCGGCGTTAACCACAGGAGTTTTTCAGTGCCCGAAAAAGTTGTCATCGTCGGAAGTGGACCTGCAGGGTGGTCAGCCGCAATTTACGCCGCAAGAGCAAATCTCGACCCTGTTGTCGTCGAAGGCACGATCCGCACCGATGTCCAGATGATTCCGCTAGGCCAGTTGGCGTTTACAACCGAGGTCGAAAATTATCCCGGTTTTCCTTTTGGTAATATTCGCGCGTTCGTCGAAAGTGCCGTCGACAAAGACCGACACTACAACCTACCACCGATTCCAGATCACCCTAAAGAAAAACGAAAGCGCAACAGCCTTGATCAGATAGCGCCTCACTATGCAGTTCAAGGCATCGAATTGATGGAACTGATGAAACAACAGGCCATCAATTTTGAAACCCGTATTATTTCTGATGACGTCGTCGACGTTGATATATCTTCGGATGTGAAGAAAGTAATGCTTAGAAACGGCGATCCGATCGAAGCGCATACGATCATCATCGCCACCGGCGCCCGAGCAAATTGGCTGGGACTAGAATCCGAAGAGAAATACAAAAACAAAGGCGTCAGCGCATGTGCGGTTTGCGACGGAGCACTTCCCGTTTTTTATGGCAAGCCTTTGGCGGTCGTCGGTGGTGGCGATTCAGCGGTCGAAGAAGCGTGCTATCTGGCGAATCTCAAAGGTGCCAAAAAGGTCTATATGATTGTGCGGCGCGATGAGTTTCGCGCATCGAAAATTATGGCCGATAGAGCGATCAACCATCCAAAGATTGAAATTCTTTGGAACAGCGTCGTCGAAGAGGTCGTCGGCGACGAAGAAACAGATCTGGTGTCAGGCCTCAAGCTCAAGAGCACCAAAGATAATTCGATCAGCGATCTTGAGGTAGGCGGTATGTTTGTGGCGATTGGTCACACTCCCAACACCGATTTCCTTTCCGGAAAACTGGAGATGAACGACAAGGGCTACCTAATGTGGAAGGTACCTTTCCGCACCAACACCAGCGCCGACGGTGTTTATGCCGCGGGCGATGTGGCGGACGATTACTACCGCCAAGCGATCACTTCGGCGGGAACGGGATGTATGGCTGCATTGGATGTCGAGCGTTATCTCGTGGATCAAGGCATCGAGTAATCAGGTCGCAACGTAGCCGATCTTCTGAAGGATTAGAAAAATTGCTTTTTTTCAGTAATCCAAGGTCTTGCGACCTAGGCTGCGGGAAATTGCTCGCACTTCGCTGCGCCCGTGTTAGAATGGGTGCTTGCAATCATCTTCAGCGATTGACGATACAGACGCCAAACCGCACAACCAACGACACACTTCCATGAATGATCATTTATACCGCGACAAAGAAATCCTTTCTGCGGCCCAAGAGCGCGGCCCAATTTCGACACTTTTCGCCTACCTTAGGCTATCTGGGCCTGGCTGGCTGCAATCGGCCATTACTCTTGGCGGTGGATCCTTGCTCGGTGGCCTGTACCTTGGCATGGCCGGAGGATACTCGTTGTTGTGGGTCCAGCTACTGGCGATCTTTTGTGGTGTCGTCATGCTTTCGGCGATCAGCTACGTCACTCTCTCTACCGGAATGCGTCCCTTCGCGGCGATGAACGAGTACGTTAATCCCGTGCTGGGAACGGCTTGGTTGACTGCGACAATTCTGGCGAACATGATTTTCATCCTGCCTCAGTTTTCAACAGCTTACGACGCCCTCCAGACCAATCTGCTACCCGATTTGGTTGACGGCACCACTGATTCGAAGTGGATCGTGTCCTCAATTATGGCTGTCGTGGCGTTCGCCATCGTCTACCTTAGCTTCCGCCCAGGTTGGATGCACAAACTTTTTGATTGGCTATTGAAGTTGATTGTTGCTGCGATCGTAGTCTGCTTTGTTGCCTCGGTCGTCCAACTATTTTTGCAAGGTGCGATTTCATGGGAAGTTTTCAAAGGCTTCATTCCCGACTTCTCCCAACTGACGTCTCCAGCTCCGGTGCTTTCGGAAGTCCTCAGCTCCGATTCCGTTTCGGAAGCCTCACAGGGATTTTGGAGTGAGGAGTTGGTCAAATATAAACAAGAAAAAATGATTGCGTCGGCTGCTGCTGCCGTTGGCATCAACATGACCTTTCTGTTGCCCTACTCCATGCTGGCGCGTGGTTGGGACAAAACCTTCCGCGGACTTGCTCGCTGGGACCTAATTACGGGTATGGCGATTCCGTTTGTTATTGTTACCTCCTGCATTGTGATGACGACCGCTTACGGTTTCCATGGTCAAGCCGACGAGAAATTGCTGGATTCTGATGCGGCAGTGGTGGTCCAAAGCCCGTTTTTTGCAACGGTTGCCAAAGGCGTTGAAAAACGAATTTCTGAAGTCGGTACTGAAGACGAAAAACTTGCGATCAAATCGTTTGCTCTTGAGCCTGAAGAAACTCGCGCTGCTTCGAAGCAAGAGTACATGGCGAAGGTGATCTCTCGGATGTCTCAAGAAGAACGAGTTTTGGCATGTGCGTTGGCTAAGCCCAACAGCGATCAACTAGCCAAATCACTCGAACCTCTATTGGGCGAGCAAAATTCGAAGCTTGTGTTTGGGATCGGTGCCTTTGGAATGACGTTTTCGACCATCATCGTGCTGATGATGATCAATGGTTTTGCATTCGGCGAGATTTTCGGAAACTACCAACACGTTGGCTGGCGAACTCTTGGTGCGTTGGCAGCGGTTGCCGTTGGGCTGTGCTGGGTCGTTCTCTGGGAAGGCGAATCGAGGACATATTTAGGAATCGTCGCCGGAACTTTTGCGATTCTACTGTTGCCGATCGCTTATCTAGCGTTCCTCTTGATGATGAATAACGCTGACCTGATGCAAGACGAAAAACCGCGCGGAATGAGAATGTTCATTTGGAACGTTTTGATGGTGTTCAGCCTTGCCATCGTTTCCGTTGCCGCTTACGTGTCACTGGGCAATAAGCTGTCCCAGTCGACCGGGCCATTGGTCTTAGGAGGCGTGGTGACTTTTGCGCTGCTGACGCTGGTCGGATTTTCGGCGAAAACCAAAGACACCTCCTTTTACGAGTAAGTCCGCCACTGGCACTTTCCTGCTGGGAGGGTCGGAGGCTCACCGACGGGGAGGGCCACACCTGCCAACGCTATCCATGCGAGCGTTGAGGGCACCCTTGGTCATTAGGCTTCCTTCCAACCCAGTTCCGCCGTAAAACATAGTTTCCAAACTAAACCGCACCCAAAGGACTGTCATGTCGGAGAAACTATCGGTCGCCGCCGCGCGACAAGAATCGGCCATAGGTAAAAGCGCGAAACTCCAAGGCTGGGTGAGGACTCGGCGTGATTCAAAAGCCGGTTTTAGCTTCATCGAAATTAACGACGGATCCAGCCAAGGAAACATTCAAATCGTTGCCCCGGGAGAGATGGCCAATTACGAATCGGATGTCAAATCCTTGACGGCCGGTTGCAGCATTACTGCGATCGGCGAGATCAAAGAATCCGGCGGAAGAGGCCAGGTGACCGAAATGTTGGCCGATTCTATTGAAGTCCATGGCTGGGCCGATCCCGATACCTATCCACTGCAAAAGAAACGACACTCGTTCGAAAAACTTCGCGAGTGGGCGCACCTACGTCCCAGAACCAATACGTTTGGGGCTGTCGCTAGAGTGCGGAACTGCATCAGTAATTCAATTCACCAGTTCTTTCAGGAGCAATCGTTTCTGTATGTAAACACCCCGATCATCACCGCCAGCGACTGCGAGGGAGCCGGCGAGATGTTTCAGGTAACAACGATGGACCTGAACAAGATTGCGGCCGAGAAAATCGAAAATTTGAACTATCGATTCGACTTTTTTGATAAACCCTCTTACCTGACCGTCAGCGGGCAACTAGAAGCCGAAACGTACGCTTGTGCGTTGGGCAAGGTTTACACGTTTGCTCCCACCTTTCGCGCCGAGAACTCAAATACATCCCGGCACTTGGCGGAGTTTTGGATGGTAGAGCCCGAGATGGCGTTTTTTGAACTGCCGGACAACATGGATCTGGCTGAGGCGTTCCTCAAACGAATTTTTTCCGATGCGCTGGCCAAATGCTCAGAGGACATGGCTTTCTTCAATGATCGGATTGACGAATCAAACACACTGGTCGAACGTTTGCAGGAGGTGGTCGCCAGCGATTTCGTTCGGTTGCCTTACACCGAAGCTGTCGAGATCCTGATGGCATCAGGGCAGAAGTTTGACTATCCAGTTCAGTGGGGCATTGATTTACAGAGTGAGCACGAGCGGTTTTTGACCGAGCAGCACTTCAAGAAACCGGTGATCTTGTTCGACTATCCCGATACGATTAAGCCGTTCTATATGTACTGCAATGACGATGGAAAAACAGTTCGCGCGATGGATGTTTTGGTTCCGGGAGTAGGCGAGATCATTGGCGGCAGCCAGCGCGAGCATCGGTTGGACGTTCTTGAGCGTCGCATGAAAGCGCAGGATCTGGATATCGAAGAATATTGGTGGTACGCCGATTTACGCCGCTTCGGCACCGTCCCTCATGCAGGTTTTGGTTTAGGCCTAGAACGCGCGGTGCAGTTCGTAACCGGGATGAGCAACATTCGCGACGTGATCCCGTTTCCTCGTACGCCGGGCAACGCTGAATTTTAGACAGTCGCCAATGATTTAGTTACA
>CALHPU010000120.1 GCA_938036435.1 uncultured Pirellulaceae bacterium
CTGTTCTTGGATAGCTCTCCCGCTGCACAACTAAGGCTTATTCGACTCACTCGCGCTTTCTGGCCAAACGACGAAGAAGTCGAATTGGCGATCCAATCCAATCTGTTTGACCCATCGGTCTTCGTAGAGTGGACCCATGGGATTTTTGGATTTATCGTAGGGGGCAGACGCCAAACCTATTGGGACTTTTTGTCTTCAAGCCCAAAGCCAATGGCTGTTCAAGCACTGAAAAAATTACTGGACAATCAGTTGGGGCCGGAAGACCAACGGATCGCCGCGTTCGATTCGACCGACGAAATGGAAGGTCGGCCCGCTACGCTCGTTTACATTGTTGAGTCATTAGCCACATTGCTGAACAAACACCCCAACGACACGGATGAAGACGTAGTGCCCGCGATCAACGAACTGCTTAAACGCATCGTTGCGATAGAAGAGACAGACAAACCAACGCTTAAGCGCGAACTGGATGATTTTAAAGCGGTAGGCGTATTTGAAAAAGCGAGAAAATTGCTTAGGGGGAATGGTTTCGCCGACGGTTCGACGAGTAGCGAAAAAAAGGATGCGGATGTCAAGCTCTCGACAAAAGTAGATGCTGAGACCGAAAAACGGCTGTCGCTGATCCGAAGCATCGATTCAAAAATCGCTGTAGCGAAGGGGAAGGTCGACGCGATCAGAGCTCGATTTGGTGCTGACTCGCCAGAGCAAAATGCGTCCCCTCTGATAGATCTTCTCAAGATTCGTCAGCAGGTAATTGACAAGCTACCCCCAGATCGCCGTTCTCAAATCGACGACATTGCGACTGTGCCTTACCAAGCGGAACCGCCCAAAAAGAAACTCAAAGGTTTGGATTCGCTAGAGTTTGACTGGACGGGCTACGACCACTTGAAGAGTCGCATCGAAATGGGCAGTTTTGAAAGCTGGGACGAGCAGATCATGCAAGATTCGATCAGCCGTGAAAGACTTGCAACGCGTCTTGGCGAACAGCATCCGGAAATTTCACATGCTGACCGGCGCCTCAATGCGTTCAAGACCGTCGTCAATCACTTGAAGAAAGCAAACGGTTTTCCGGTGATCGACATATCCAATGCAGAAACGAAGTCGCTAATCAAACAAAGGGTTGCCAAAGAAATCGAATTGGCAAAGCTTTTGAAAACATACGGTCCCAAACACCCAAGCGTCAAAGTGGCCAGCAAAACGTTTGACGAACTGCGGGAGAAATTGCGTGAAATATTCTATGGCGTCAATGGCGACGACTGAAAAGGCACGAACTCGTAAATGGGGTTGGGAAACCAACTACTGGGGACATTGAGAGGTTGGGGGACATTTGTTGGTTCGAGGTGCCGCAACGGAGAATAGTGATGTCGGATTTTGAATTCGTCCCGTTACAGCGGACTAACCACGGGAGTCCAAATCGACGGCAGAAAGGGCACTATCTGGCGCCTGAGATGTGTTCGGTAGGATAACGCCGCTCTCCACATTGTTGATTCTTCTTTTGTCGAGAGCAGCGTCTATTTCTTGCGGAGTGCTCAATCTTCACTCACAATGACCCCACTGTCCATTAAGAACCACCTCAAGTTTGG
The DNA here is from genome assembly GCA_938036435.1 of uncultured Pirellulaceae bacterium. Lineage (GTDB taxonomy): Bacteria > Planctomycetota > Planctomycetia > Pirellulales > Pirellulaceae > Mariniblastus. The sequence continues at coordinate 1,581 of CALHPU010000120.1, forward strand.
GAAACCCAACACGATGAAAAAAGCTTACTTGTTTGCTGCGGCCTGTCTCACGGTACTGGTCGCTGTCGCCAGTCTTGAGGCACAGACCGAGTCAGAAGACCTAATTCTGAACACTGAATCGGTTGCCGATCGGCAAACGCGCATGGCTTGGTGGAAAGAAGCTCGTTTTGGAATGTTCGTTCACTGGGGGCTTTATTCTTCTGCCGAGGGAGAGTGGGGTGAGAAGAAATTTGTCCGCGCTGCCGAATGGATTCAAAAGAATGCAAAAATACCGGCGGACGTTTATGAAAAAACGATGCGGCCCAAATTCAAACCTTCGGCTGACTTTGCAACGCAGTGGGCTCAACTGGCCAAACAGGCAGGGGCCAAATACGTCGTCTTTACCAACAAACACCACGAAGGCTTTGCCCTGCACGATTCGGCCCAAACAGAATTCGATGCCAAAGATTTTACCGATCGCGATTTGCATCAAGAAATCGTCACTGCGTTGCGCGGGCAAGGCCTGAAAGTCGGCGTCTATCATTCGCTGTGGGATTGGCATCATCCTGACGCTCCGGCGGGCAAAGGCGCTGTTAACGTGCCGGGCTTGCAGATGGCCGATCGCGAGTTGCCAAACTACGTCGACTATCTGCACGCCCAAGTCAATGAGATCACCGACGGACGGTACGGCGCCGTCGACGTTCTGTGGCTGGATTATTCCAAGCCACCGTTTCAGGGGGCCGCGTGGCAAGCCAAGAAGTTGGTTGACCTAGTACGAACCAACCAACCCAACGTCCTTATCAACAATCGGCTCTGGAAAAACACAAAGGAACAGCGGGAGGACTCCAAGCAATATTGGTTCGGTGATTTCTCTACACCGGAACAACACATCCCAGCGACCGGTATCGAAGGCGTGGACTGGGAGACTTGCGACACACTCAATATCACATGGGGATGGAGCAAACATGCGACCCAGTACAAGTCCTCGACTGAGTTAATCCAACGCCTGATCGATGCGGTCAGTAAAGGCGGAAACTATCTACTGAATATTGGACCGCGCCCCGATGGTTCGATCGATCCGAAATCCGTTGAACGCTTCACTGCGATAGGCGATTGGATGAAGATCAATGGAGAATCAATCTACGGGACTCAGGCCGGCCCATTTTCTCGACTTCCATGGGGACGCGCATCGGCAAAAGTGCTGGACGACGGTAGCTACCGTTTGTATCTTCACGTTTTCAAATGGCCAAAAAGCGGCGAACTGTTCGTGCCGGGGCTCGGCAGCATCCCCGTAAAAGGCCAGCTATTGGGAGGAGCCGCCATCGGATCGCCCGAAATTTCTCAAGCGCGTGGTGGCATTCAGATCACCGGTTTGCCCACGGCGCCCATTCACGACTCCTCTACTGTCATCGCGCTCGATTTTGACAAGGCTCCTGAGGTCGCACCATTCCGAGTTTATGCCGCGACCGACGGGTCGTTCACTTTGGAGCCGGCCGATGCCAGTTTGAAGGGCGCGAAATATCACGACAATGAAATGTTTCACCGCTCCAATATCGATTCGTGGAAAGCTCAGTCCCACGCTCGGTTTCCGCTACAAGTCGAAACCGCTGGCACCTACGAAGTCCAGATCGAACTCGCCACCCACCGACTCAAGTCGAAAGCCGAATTTGTGATCTCAGTTGGCGACGCCCAGCATTCCTTTAAAGTGGGACCGACCGGAGGCCCCAAGCAGTGGAAAACGATCGACGCCGGAACGCTTGACTTCCCCGCCGGACCGGTCGAAATCCAACTGGCTTGTGAATCGATAGAAGACAATAGTCAAGTCAAAGTAGCGAAGCTCACCCTGCGACCGGTTAAGTAGAAAGTGACTTAACTAGGGGGCATTTGAAAACCTGTAGTGGACTTCGCCAGAAGTTCGATTCATCTCAAGCACCTAGGGAATTCTGGCGAATCCCACTACGAACCGTCGATGAAATCGGGTTTTGAATTGTCCTCTGGTATTCCGTCGCCGCCCAATTTTGGGGGCCATGCTTCACGCGTTACCGAGCAGTGCGGCGAATAATTACGTGCATGCTTACGCGATTGGATTAGGCAGTGGTTAAGCTCGCGTGAGAATGTTTCCGGTGGTACGCTTAAATCAAGATTCTGAGTTCGCGTAAACATGGCACACCGGCAAAAAAAATCTGGGCAGCGCAGGCTGGCGATATGTGCCCTGCCATGTGGACCGGATGGCTTGCGCCATACCGCTTACTAAAACAAAATGCCTACATGCAATCGGCATGTAGGCATTTTGGAAAAATCAATTTTGCTACTTGGCATCTAGGCCTGTAGATCAAAACGATCTGCGTTCATCACCTTGGTCCAAGCCGCCACAAAGTCATGTACAAACTTCTCGGCGTTATCGTCCTGAGCATAGACCTCCGCATAAGCACGCAAGATCGAGTTTGAACCAAAGACTAGATCCGCACTGGTCGCCGTCCACTTTACCGCGCCATCTTCGCGCGAGCGCACTTCGAATGTGCCGTCAGAATCAACCGGATGCCAGCTGTTGCTCATGTCGGTCAGATTAACGAAAAAGTCGTTCGTCAATTGGCCTTCACGATCGGTGAACACACCGTGCTTCGAACCACCATGGTTAGTTCCAAGGACTCGCATGCCGCCAATCAGAACCGTCATCTCTGGCGCTGTCAGACCCAACAACTGAGCCCGATCAAGCATAAGCTCTTCCGCGCCCACGGCATATTGTTGCTTCTGGTAGTTGCGAAATCCATCGGCCAGTGGCTCGAGAACCGAGAAGCTATCCGCATCAGTCGTCTCGTCAGTTGCGTCACCGCGTCCGGCAGTGAACGGAACAGAAACGTCGTAACCAGCGGCCTTGATGGACTGCTCCAGACCAACATTACCGGCCAGCACAATCACGTCGGCAACCGAGGCACCTGTGTCGGATGCGATTTCTTCAAGTGCCGTCAGCACTTTTTCAAGTCGCTCTGGTTCGTTGGCGGCCCAGTCTTTCTGAGGTGCCAATCGAATGCGGGCTCCGTTAGCGCCTCCACGTTTGTCCGAACCGCGGAACGTGCGAGCACTATCCCAAGCGGTCGCGATCATTTCGGCAGCCGATAAACCGGTGTCGGCAATTTTTGCTTTCACGGCGTCCACGTCGTAAGACGTAGAGCCAGCTGGAATTGGATCCTGCCAAATTAGATCCTCGGCAGGAACGTCTGGACCAAGATAGTTGGCTCTCGGCCCCATGTCGCGGTGGGTCAGCTTGAACCAAGCGCGAGCAAACGTGTCGGCAAAGTAATCTGGATCGGCCATGAATTTCTGACAGATCTCGTTGTAGATCGGATCGACTTTCATCGCCATGTCGGCGTCAGTCATTAACGGTTGGTCGTAAACTGACGGATCCGAAGCGTTGACCGGTCTCGCTTCTTCGGGCATATCGACCGGTTTCCACTGATTGGCACCGGCGGGTGACTTGGTCAGCTCCCATTCGTAGTTGAACAAGTAATCAAAGTATCCCATGTCCCACTTCGTCGGGTTCTTAGTCCACGCACCTTCGATGCCAGAAGTGAAAGCGTTGGCGGCGAGAGAGTCTTGCCCCGGATTAGCCCAACCGAAGCCTTGCTCTTCGATTCCGGCGGCTTCTGGTTCGACGCCGATGTTGGCGTGATCGCCTCCGCCGTGTGCTTTACCAACGGTGTGACCACCACAAGTCAGCGCTGCAGTTTCCTCATCATTCATCGCCATGCGAGCAAACGTTTCGCGGATGTGCAGGGCGGTGCGTGCTGGATCCGGGTTGCCGTTAACGCCCTCGGGGTTAACGTAAATCAAACCCATGTGTACGGCAGCCAACGGGTTGTACATGGTCGAGGGTTCGTCAAGGTCGTCGTAACGCAGTGCGCTGTCAGCCAACCATTCATCTTCGGCGCCCCAGTTGATATCGGTCTCGGGGCCCCAGATATCGGCGCGGCCAAAGCCAAAGCCAAACGTTTTAAGTCCCATCGATTCGTAGGCCATGTTGCCGGCCAGAATGATCAGATCAGCCCACGATAGACCGTTACCGTATTTTTTCTTGACCGGCCACAGCAACCGTCGCGCCTTGTCCAGACTCGCATTGTCGGGCCAAGAGTTCAGTGGAGCAAAACGGATATTGCCGGCGCCGGCACCGCCGCGTCCGTCACCCATGCGGTAGCTTCCTGCCGAGTGCCAAGCCAGTCGAATCATCAGGCCACCGTAGTGTCCCCAGTCGGCCGGCCACCAGTCTTGGCTTTCGGTCAGGAGCGCTTCGACATCCGCTTTGACCGCTGCATGATCGAGGGCCTTGGCTGCCGAACGGTGATCGTAGTCGGTGTCCATCGGGTTTGTCCGCGCACCGTGCTGGTGCAGGATGTCCAGATTTAGTGTTTTTGGCCACCATTTAGTAACAGGTTTCTCTACTGTCGTGGTACCGCCGTGGGCGAAGGGGCATCCCCCACCGTTCTTCATGTCCATGAGGATCTCCAAAACTCTAATCGTATATAGGTTGATTTGTCGGTTGCTTGACTGTGTGCAGCATGACCGCTGAGCGGTCTACATTTTAAACCTATTTGAGCGTTTCTAAACACCACCTGCGACGAGAAAGCCTGCGAGAATTCAAACGGTTTTTGTCGAGGGCGTCTTGAGTCACATCATCTTGTTTATCAGAAGTCCACAAACCCGATTTGTTTCCTTGTTCAGCGTGACGGCCAGAATCTTCGCTGGGAAAGTTGGTCGATGAAGTTCTGAGTCGAGACGACGCCTTCGCCAGCCATACGTTCGCCGATAAGCAAAAGAGGACTTGCCCCCAAGCAGAAGAGTTGGCGACGTAGGGGTAAAGGATGGAGGAAATACTCAAAACGAGTGATAATGGCACCCGTTCTTTGTGACTTTCCCTTCATGTTTGGTCAAATTTGCTTGATCGTTCGCTGCGAGGAACTAGGATCCGGACAGTCTAGTATTCGGATAGGCAAATCAAAAAGTTTTCCTACCTGTTGGTCGAAGTCGATCGCGCTTATTGGGATGAAGAAGTGGTCGTGGGGCAAACCTAAACGCATTGTTAAAGTGTCATCAGTTCGGTTGTTTGTCCGACGGTTCTGTGGTGATCTTGGGCATGTCTCCGATCACAATCCGATTGCGACCGGTCTTTTTGGCTTCGTAGAGAGAAGCGTCCGCGAACTGAATCAACTTGTCTGTGCCGGTTTCGGGTGGTCGTCCAAGAAAAGTTGCGCCTCCGATACTGACCGTACACGAAATTTCGCCAGCGCTTGTTTTGAATGGCGCTGTTGAGATAGATTTCAAGCATCGATGGGCGACGATATTGGCTTGCTCTCGGTCGGTTTCGACAAGCGTGATCGTAAATTCTTCTCCCCCATAGCGAGCGAGCAAATCTTCCTCTCGCAATTGATGGGACAGCCGAAGTGCAAATTCACGCAGCACTTCGTCGCCAACTAGATGCCCGTACTGATCGTTGACCTTTTTAAAATGGTCCATGTCTAGCATCAGCAATGTCAACGGCAACTCCGAACGTACCGCACGTCGAATCTCGCGGTTGAGCATGTCCAGAAAGTAACGCTTATTCCAAACGCTCGTTAGACCGTCGGTGGTCATCATTGAATAGGCTGCCTCGTGGTACTGCGCCTCGATGTGATCGGAAGTCAGATACTTAAAGACGTGAGTTCCGATACGAACGGTGTCGCCGGCGGTGAGTGAGTGATGTTGTTTCTTCAAGCGTGCGTCGTTTACGAATGTTCCATTGGTGGAGCATAAGTCGATCAGTAGATATCCGTCACTCTGTTCATTGAGTCGGATTTCGGCGTGGCTCCGTGAGACCGAGGCCTCCTCGACTTTCAGACTGCAATAGTCTTCACGGCCAATAAGCAATGGCTTCTCACCGATGGGCATCAGCCCGCTGTTGAGGTCCATCGGATGCATCTTCAACAAGCAGCCTTGCTTTTTCTCCTTTGAATCCAAAGAGATCTGCGCGACGTTGGCAAACGTCTGTGGGCCGGTGTTGATCATGATTTTTCGGTGTCAGAGGGGATGTGGAGGGGATGTGGAGGGGATGAACTCAAACAGCACCAGTGGCTTAAGGGAGAACTATTGAAATTTAGGCTCCAACTAAATCAGTACGAGTTTATGCCAACAGAATCGCAGATTCGTCTGGGAACCCATGCGGATTGTTACGATTGCAACGGTTATTAATTTGCTAGGCTGTGAGAGAATTAGAATTCATGTGGAGCTAAGACGAATTTCTCGTTTCGCTCGTGCTAGTCACTCGACATTCATTGTCCGAATTTTGCCATCAATCGGTTGGCCAGCCCCGGTATCAATCGGTCCAACCAAACTAGAATTCGACCTCCGAAAGTTAGGATGATCTCGTGGCGGCGCTTACGTATCGCCCGAATCGTTTTGGATGCTACGATTTCCGGAGACATTGCCCCACGTTTTTTCCAGTCCTTGTCCGTTTGATCTTCGATCGAAGCGTCAAAAAATTCGCTGTCAGTTGTGCTTGGGCTGACCAACAGGACCTCGACGCCATCGGAGGAAAGTTCAGCTCGAATCGAATCGCTAAAACCATGAACGGCAAACTTGCTGGCGGAATATTCGCTTTTCAACGGTGCACCGCGATGCCCCAACACGCTGCTTATGTTGACAATGACAGGATCGTTACCACGTTTGAGCATGGGTAAACTGATCCGTATTAGTTCTGCCAACGCAAAAAAGTTGACCTCGAAAATATGCCTCATTCTCTCGGGAGTCGCTTCGTCAAATCGCCCCATTGCTCCAATGCCGGCATTGTTGATCAGGATGTCCAATCCGCCCAAATCCTGCTCACAACGTTGGATTAATTGCTGACGATATTGCTGATCGGCAACATCCCCGGGAAACGCGACTGCGGTTCCACCTGCTGCGCGGATCTGATCGGCCAATTGAGTCAGTCTCTCTGCTCGTCGGGCGCAAAGTACCACTTTGGCCCCGGCCGCTGCCAGTTGAATCGCTAAATGCCATCCAATTCCACTGGATGCTCCGGTTATCAGTATACTTTTGCCAGATATCTTCCTTTTTGCCATATAATCGCGGTGCATTATTGGTGTGAGTTGGGTTTAAAAGACGTGAGGCGGCAGGTCTCGCCAATTTTGTTACTATACCAGAGCCAGCGGTCAACAAAGATAAGGCTGGAGAACGTATATCTCGTTTTCAAGAATCGACTATGAGCAAAGATCTGTTTCGCATTTTCCTGTTGTCGCTAACTTCAACCGCGATGCTTTTCGCTACGCCACTTGCGGCTCAATCAACGCAAGCATTAAAGAGCGAAGCGGCATTTCGCAAATTACACGACTCACTTTTCCCTGCCGCCAACGAAGAAAAATGGCGGCAGACGCCTTGGGTGCCGAGCATTGCCACTGGCAGACGGATGGCTCAAGAGCGTAAACGGCTACTGTTTCTCTGGGCGATGAACGGCGATCCGCTGGGCTGTGTCTGAAACAATGGTGTCTCGGGCCGTGCGTCCGTTTTTTCAGATCAGCGTGTGATTGATTTTATTGCCGAACACTTCGTTCCGGTGACCACAAATATAAACCATTCGCAGCACCGCAAGGATCTAGAGGGGAAGTACTTCCGAAAAATTGCTGAACAAGGCCACTATGCGGGGCGCACGAAACCGACAGCTACCCGTCAGGGCTTGTACGTGGCGACTGTTGATGGACATCTGCTGGCATCGGTCAATTCGACACAAGCCGATGAGGTTCTGAAAATGATGAAGCAGGGCGTTGCCAAGTGGCAACAGCGACAAGCTTTAGGAATGACGGGATCTCAAAAGAAGGTTCGCAAGACTGCGCGTGTCGATAAAAACTACCAAGTGCCGTTTCCTGAAGGTGGTCTGGTCTTGGGAGAGGTCTGCCGTGATCTGCCCCGTTCTGACGATCCTTCTTTCAAAAACTGGCGTCACAATTTTGATCATGTCTGGTTGACTGGAAAAGAAGTAGCAATGTTCAAACCAGTCAGCGCTGACGGCAGGGGCAAGCCAAAGAAGGCGTCCAAAGGACAGCAATACGAAATCGACGAAGCCGTAATCAGACGCTTGGCTCAATTTCATTTTGTCGACCAAGTCAATGGCGAGGCATCCTCATGGGACGAATCGGACGTCAAATATGCTGTCTTGAAGGCGGAGGTTGTCGAAGTTGCCCAAGACCGCGTTAAGATTAAACTCAACGGTCGAGCGAAGTGTGTCAAGCCGCCGACAGGCAATCGAAATCCCCTCTCCGGAACGCGTGTCGACAAGGAACGTGGCGTGGACTTGAAAGTGTCGGGGTATTTGGTGTTCAATCCCAAGTCAGATCGATTTACATCGTTTGATATGTTGGCCCACGGACAACGCTGGGGCGCTGCGGTTTACAATTTCCGACAACGCGATATGGGGCCAGAGCCAATTGGATTCGCTTTTCGGTTGTTGGAGACGAAACCCGAGAACATGGTCCAGCCAAAGTTTCTCTTGTGGGGTTACTTTGACAATTAGTGTGGCCAACCAAACTGAAGTGAATAGTTTGTGTCCCAAGTTTTGGCTGCCATGTTTACGCGATCTCCAATGCTTGGTTCAGGCACGCCAATGGAAACATGCTCACGCTAGCTTGACCGTGGCCCAATGTATCGCGTAAGCATGCCCATAACTGTTTACATCACTTCTCATTAGGGCGTGGAGCATGGCACCCGAAAACTTAGTCGAGACTAGTTTGGCTTGCACCATCGGCAACGGCTGCGGCATAGCTTTTGGCTACTGAGCAGGTTCGGCGGTGATGGTCTCTTGGTCTTCGTCGCCATCACTCCCATCACTCTTGCCCACCCAGCCGGCAGGGTTGTGGGGTGTGATCTCAACCGTTTTCATGTCGATCTTTCCAAGGTATTTCTGTGGAATTCGGCAATGCACTGTGACTTGGTCCTCACTGTACCGCGTCGAAATGACTTCACCACTGGCAGCCAAATAGGCCAGTAGTTTTCCGTTTCCAACGTGTGTGACGATATCCACATCGCGGAAATGCCGAGACAGTGCGTCACTGACGACGCGGTGAAGTTCCTCAAATCCTGCTTTCGATTTCGCACTGATGCAAACGGCGTTCGGATATCGATTCTTTAAAGCAGCCAGCTGTGACGGGTTCTCAATTTGGTCAGTCTTATTCAAAACCAACAAGGCATCCTTTTCCTCGATGCCGATCTCCTTGAGCACGTCATAAACGGATGAGATCTGGTCAATTACGCTAGGGTTGCTGGCGTCTGCCACGTGCAACAACAAATCAGCTTGACGCGTTTCCTCCAGCGTCGCCTTAAAACTCGCGATCAAGCTGTGAGGTAGATCGCGAATGAATCCAACGGTGTCGCTCAATAAGACCGGTCCCCACTTGGGCAAGTGCCAGCGACGGGTGCGCGTGTCGAGCGTGGCGAACAGCATATCTTCGGCCAGCACTTTCGCATCAGTCAGCCCGTTCATCAACGTGCTCTTGCCCGCATTGGTGTAACCTACAAGTGAAACGGTCATTGTTTCCTTACGCGAGCGCACCTGTCGCTCTTTTCGTTGTTCGACTTTCTCCAGTTCTTTTTTGAGGTCGTGGATTCGTTTCTCAACCAACCGACGGTCGGTCTCCAATTGCTTTTCACCCGGACCACGCATGCCCACGCCCATCTTGAGACGGCTGAGGTGAGTCCACATGCGTTTCAATCTTGGCAGCGCGTACTCCAATTGGGCAAGTTCGACGGCCAGACGCGATTCATACGTCTGCGCGTGTGTGGCGAAGATGTCCAGAATCAATTCCGTCCGATCGATAACTTTTACGCCAAGTTCCACTTCTAGGTTACGCGTTTGGGCGGGCGAAAGGTCGTTGTCAAAAACGATTACGTCGGCCGCATGAAATTCGACCAACTCTTTCAGTTCGGCAACCTTGCCCTTGCCCATATAGGTCGTTGAATCGGGACGCGGGCGATTTTGGACCATGCCCGAGACGACAATCGCACCGGCCGTTTCGGCCAGACCTTGAAGTTCCTTTAAAGGATCCAGATCGACGCGCGAATCGGGCAGCAGCACTCGCACCAGGATGGCGACTTCTTCTTTTACTTTTTCAGATTTCTGGCGATCGTGCACGTAGGCGGAACCCTGTTTGTTTGATGAGCGCTGAGGCAGACTATTATGTCCCAGAGCACTGGGGGAAGGAAGGTCACATAACCTTTCGATAGGTTCACTTGGCCGGTGGCCGGCTGGGTTGTGTTTCACTGCCTGCCGGCGAGGCGTCAGCCGGTTTGGTTTCCGCCTTGCGGGGAATGAAGACCATGTAAACTTTGGTATTAGGCAGTGGGATTTTCGCTTTGTTGGCTTCAAACAAAAGGCCATCTGCGGCATCGCTGCTTTCGAGTTGCACATCCAGCATTGCAGTTGAAAAATTCGACAGACAGACCATCTCGCCTGAGTCAGCGTAGTAGATTTTTTCGCCAGAGACATTGTCGTGATAAATCTGGCTGCCACCAAATACCCAATCTTTTTCCAGTGGTTTTCCAGTGCCGGATGTTTTGACCATATCGCGCGCGTTAACTTGAACAAAGTTCTCCCCATCTTGCCAGCCAACAAGAATTTTTACCAACGGCCCGTGGGCAGGTGTGTATTCTGGATCCCACTGACAGGGTTTGCCCGGCGGAAATCCCAACGCCTCAAAACAGGCATGAATTTCAGAAGCTTCGGCTTCGGAGGCGATGACCGATTCGTGGGCTTTGGTGTTGCCCGGACACGCAAACATCTCTAGCGGCCCTTCCTGAAGGCAAATGCGCCCACGAACCATTACCTGTTTGTCTTGGTGGTTGATCCAGATTTGGTGCTTACCTAGACGTTTCCACTTGGCGTCGATTGTGATGGTTTGCTTGTTGTCCAGATGAGGCGCTTGCTCATAATTATTCGTGTCGCCTGCCGAAGTTGGATCCGAATCGGCCGGCGGCAGTTGGTCGGTCGCTTTGGTTTGCGGTTCGGCCGGTGCGTTTTCGGCGGGCTGGGATTCGATGTTTGCCGTGCTAGATTTTTGCTGTAACGCGGATACGTCTGCACACGTGGCTAGAGAAACGCATGTGGCCGTGAGCACTGCCAAGAAAATACGCAGCGATGACATTGGATGACCGGGAGGAATTAGCATAGTGCAGCAAACTGAAGACGTTTAAGGTGAAAAGTAGGTTTAAGGTGAACCGATGTGATGACTATAGTCTACTAGATTATTGAAGGAAGAATGCAATGTTTCAACCTAGCCACGGCATCTTGGGCCTTTCGAGGCACATCGCCGGTGGTATCATTTTGCTCGCGCTAAATCGCAATCGATTGCTACACGGCATTGGGCCGGCGCTGTGTTCGAGCTGAAAAGTGGGGTAAGCATCCTGCTTGCCACCATGTAAACGCGTAGGATTGGCGATCTGGCAGCTTACGTCGCCTAAAGCGATCCTTATTTCACGAAAGTCGTCAACTTGTCACCTACAGTTATCCGATCCTGCCCGCAAGTAACGGTAATGTTCGAACAGGCGTTCGTCAATTTCGATGCAGCTCAAGTTCCGCCGGCAGCCATTGAGCGGATTGCCACCAACGCCATGCGTTATCGCCGGCTGTTGAGTAGCGACCAGCGCGTGTTGACATGGATGATCGACGAAGAGGGTCTTTTGGCGAAAGTCGATAATGAGGACCAAGTTGTCGGACAGTTGTTGCCTGCCGACAATGCGCTTATTGCCGTCAAATGTGCTTCACGATTAAACGAAGCCACTTCAGTCGATCAGGTGCTTCAATGGGTTGGTCTGCTACGGAAGCAAATCGTCGCCGGTGTTCACGATCCACTTGATTTCCTTGAGCAGCAGTGGTTGCTGGTCGAGCTGCCCCTAACGATGGCCTGTCTGCTTGATTCGGTATTTGACATTGCTGCCATTGTCGAAGTGGCAATCGATTCGCTGACGGAGTTGGTGGGAAACGCATTAGACACCGACGGATGGCCTTCAAACGATGTCGTTTCAAATTTTGGATTGCTGTGTGCATCGTGGTATCGCTGTGGTCGATTGATCGATTCAAATGGTCAGCGGACCTTGGAAGATTCTGTATGCGAGGCTCTCGGTGGTTTGCCGCGGCAATTAATGCGACTGTTACGTGAGGATGGCACGTTAATGATGAGCGATAGTCGCCAGCGGTTGCCTGACGAAATGCTCGCCGCGATGCTGGAAATGTCAGATGATTTGACCGACCAACTGATATTAGAGCGGACTGGCAAGCGTCCCGTTAAGCCGCGTCCCAATCGTGTAGCGTTGGACCGCTCGTTGAATTCAGTATCTCAATGGGGCGGGAATTTTCTCTTTCATGATGGCTGGGAGCGTAAGGCCTGTAAAATTTCTGCGATGTTCGATGGCACAGGTTTTTCGATTGAGATCGGTAAGAAAATGCCTTTGGTGTTTGGGAAGTGCTTTCCCAAAATTTCTTTGTCGGGCCAACCGTTGGAAATCGAGGGTGAACCTGAACTATTGGTGTCGCAGTGCGACCAAGAGGTTGCGTTCGCCGAAGTTGAGTGGCCGATGACTGGCGGTGCCAGACTTCAGCGGCATGTGGTTTTATCTTTGGAGGATAAATTTGCGTGGATCGGCGACGTAATTCTGCCGCCAGATGATTCAGGTGGTACCGGTCACAAATTTGACTATTCTTGTTGCTGGCCACTGGCTAGAGGCATTTCGACGATTGCCGAATCTGAAACAACCGAAGGGTATCTTTACGACGGAAAGAAAATTCGAGCGCTTGTGATTCCTCCGGCGCTCAAGGAATGGAAGACCGAACGTCCGACCGGGCACTTCGGTGCTGGTAAGCTCGAATTAGACAAAAACTGTTTTACATTGAATCAGTCAGGCGTTGGGAGAGCGCTTTACGTGCCGCTGTTTTTGGATCTGAGTCCGCGCCGCAGCAAGCGCCCTCGCACGTGGCGGCAGTTAACGGTCGCCGAAAAACTGGAAATTGTGCCCGCCGATATTGCGGTTGCCTACCGTGTGCAGGTAGGTAAGAAGCAGTTTGTCTTGTACCGTGCGCTTGGCGAACCTGAGAATCGAACGTTCTTCGGACAAAACGTGAATACAGAACTGTTTTTAGGGCGCTTGGAAAAAAATCGGACCATGACGGAGTTGCTACAAGTTGAATAACGAACAGAAAATTGAGATCTTCCGAAGCAACCTTGCGTCGGTTCAATCGCGAATTGCAAACGCAGCGTCTGCCGCTGGCAGGTCTCCCGATTCGGTGACTTTAGTTGCCGTGACCAAGTACGTTGATGCCGAGATCACTTCGTTGCTAGTGGACGCCGGTGCTCAAGTGCTGGGCGAGAATCGCCCTCAGGTGCTGAACGAAAAATTTACCGCTCTCTCAGGTCGTTCGATCGACTGGCATTTGATTGGCCATCTACAGACCAACAAAGTCAAAAAAGTGGTCACTCAAGCGGCTTTGATCCATTCAGTGGATTCGATACGATTGGTTGACGCGATTGAGAAACATTCGTCCTCGCAGGGCATCACCACGCGTGTGCTGTTGGAAGTCAACGTTTCAGGCGAGTCGGCCAAGCACGGCATCGCGCCGAG
>CALHPU010000121.1 GCA_938036435.1 uncultured Pirellulaceae bacterium
CTGTGAGTCCATTCATGGCCAGATTCCTTTCTGATCGATTGCAGTCGAAAAGTTAAAAGCGGAATCTGGTCATTTTTTATGAACACGTAAATACTGATTGCTCACAAAAACACAACGTTTTATCGTTCACGGCGTTGCCCAGCAGAAGGGTGGTAGTGCTGGCTTTACCTAATACAATCAATCGGAAACACACTCGGCGACCGTCTTTTTGAAAGTGTATTTCTGATGAACTCAAACGCTTCACTTCCGCTATCCGGCACGCGCATGCTGGCGTTTACTGGTGAAATCTACGAAGACCTTGAACTGTGGTACCCAAAACTACGACTGATCGAAGCGGGTTGCGAAGTGGTCGTTGCCGGTCCGGAGGCGGGAAAAACATACGCCGGAAAAAATGGCTATCCGTGCATCAGTGACGTTGAGATTGCCGATTGCGATGCGAGTCAATTTGATGCTTTGCTGGTCCCCGGTGGTTTCATGCCGGACAAACTGCGGCGCGACCCAAAGGTTCTAGAAATCGTTCGCGCCTTTGACGATGCCAAAAAACCGATTGCCGCCATCTGTCACGGGGGTTGGATTCCGATCAGTGCAAACGTCTATCGCGGGGTGCGCGTCACTGGATCGCCGGGAATCAAAGACGATCTTGTTAACGCTGGAGGAATCTACGAAGACGCTAGTGTGGTCGTCGACGGCCACCACGTCAGTAGCCGCCGTCCGGACGACTTGCCCGATTTCTGCCGAGCGCTAATTGAAGTGATGGTTGACCGAATTGGTTAACCCGCAGCCTTCTCAATACAAGCCCGAAGCGCGAGCGAATGAATCAGGCTGCAGTTTTTCAAGTAGTTGGATGAAGTCGTGGCCGCAAAAAAACACAAAAGACGCAAAGAAACGCGGGTCACCAGTTTTGCGATTTTTTTCGTTTCTTGCGGCTGATTTGATTCTAACCCTCCCGGCGGAAGGGTAGCATTCGCTTGGGGTTCAGGTTGGTCCACTCCCTCGCGCTTTTTGAAGTTGCACAAATACAAGCCCGAAGCGCGAGCGAGCGGATATTTCCGAGAATTTCGACATCCCTCGCTGGCACTTCGGGCTTGTTATATCGCAACTTCAAAAATTACGCTTGGTGTTCGACTTCGACTTCTTCCTCCGAGTGCTTATCGGTGAACCAATTCATGGCCAACAATATTGTGGCCATCACAAAATAGGCGATCGCAAAATCACGAACAGCAGCAACACTTGCGGGACTGAAAACATCCGCGTTCATTAGATCGCTTGGGAAAAACATTTTGTCGCCGGCCAGCGGGGAGTGCATTACTCCAAACAAGGTCAGCACGCCGCCGAGCCCCATGTAGACTGACGCGACGAGGTACTTTCGGTCGATGATGTTCGCGGTCGCGGAGGCCCAGATCACGCTGGTAAAGATAAATCCGCCAGCCATCACATTCGCGTAAAGCCACGACTTGGCTAAATCGGGGTCATCCAACTGAAAGCCCATCGCTATGACATAAGGCGTAATATTAAGTACGACCAGTTTTGCGATCGCCGGCAAACACGCCATCGCGATCGCGGCGTAATGCTTTTTCGGAGTGACTTGGAAACTTGAGGCCGTGATTTCGATTCCGATAAAAATCAAGATCGGGAAAATGGCAGCCTTGGGAATCCAAGCGAACATTAGCGAAAAGTAACCGGTCAAACCAGCCGCTCCGACGAACAGTGCCGTGGCAAGCGTATAGGCTGCTCGACCGCCCATCGCTTTGTAGGCCGGATGGCCAATGTAGGGAGTCGTCTGGATCACACCGCCGCAAACCGCAGCAAGCAGTGTTGCAAAAGCTTCCACGCCAATGACCGTCGGTGTATGAAAATCATCCCCAACAGAGGCCGCGCTTTCGGCGCAGTCGATGCCTCCGATTACCGTCGCCACAGCAAAGGGGATAATGAAACCGAGGTAAGGCACCGTGTCTTCCATCTTGGTCAGCCACGTAAACTGAAACGCCTCCAGCCACTGCATCGGGAACCAAACTTGGGTCATCTCCTTCATCGGTTCGACCAATTCAGTTGAGGTTGCATGACCAACGCCGCTGAGCAAGTAATACAGCCCGGTCCCTACCGCGACTGCGGCAAGCGCACCGGGAATTCCTGCGGGAAGTCGTTGGTGCCCGATCAGCGTCACCAAGACAATCGCCAGCGAGGCGAAACCGACGATGGGTGCTGTCAGCGCGATCTCAGTAAGCGGTCCGTATGTGATCAGCACCAAAGCAATCGCGGCCAAGGACCCCAACAATCCAGCTCGGGGAACGACGCGATGGATCCAGCCAGAGAATAGGCTTAATACGGCTTTGATGATTCCCGTAATCAGGATCGCACACATTCCAATATGCCACGTGTGCATCGCAGCCTCATCGGGAGTCATACCAGAGTCTTTGGCAGCCAGAAAAGCGGGACCCAATACAAACAACGCCATACCAAATGTGCTTGGCGTATCGAGCCCCAAGGGCATTGCTGTCACGTCGGAGCGTCCCGTTTTTCGCGCGTACCAAAACGCTAAAAAGAAAAACAGCAAATCACCCACCAGCACCCCGATCGCTGTTCCGGGGACCATGTAGCCAATTGCAAATTCTACAGGGAAGCCAAAACCTGCCAGCAGCGATACCAGCAGAATCAAGCCAGCGATATTGTCGAGCATTAGCCCGAAAAACGCGTTGATGTCTCCCGTTTGTGCCCAGCGATAGCGTGCAGTCGTCAAGTTTCACCTCAGTGGCACGGGCTTTGCGTACCGGGTTAGCAGGATTGAAATGATTAGTTTTCTATAGCAGCCATTGTGGCAAGGAAAAGAAAGGAGCGGAAAGGGCTACTACTGATTTTTGCCCAGATTTTGCTGGCAAAACACACCACCAAAGAGCCCGAGAAAACTGAATCTTAAAAAAATCCTAACTTGCTGCCGCGGCATCGACCAAACGTGTCGAGGCGTCGGCTGATACTGAAACTAGAAGAGGCGGAGCCCTCTGATTTCAACAAAAACCCAAGAAAGGAGACGTGTTTTAGCAAGCCAAACTTCGCTGCGGTGTCCCCCTGACGGACAGCCTCGGAGGCCCCGAGAGCCATGTTTTGTCATTTTTACAATCGATGGATCTCCCAAACGCCCCAAAAGATCGAACCGGCTTTAATTCAACGCGTATTAGACTATGCAAGGTACAATTCACGATCTTTGTTACAACACTCAACGCCAATTAGAAGCGAAATCAGCCCCTGTGACTGACGAAGAACTTTTGCTGGAATACCGCCTGACGGGCAACCGCGAGCACTACGCTCAGCTTGTCTACCGGTACGAACGCGAACTGTTTAATTACCTTCGTCGCTACATGGGTAATGCTGAAAAGGCGGAGGACGTTTTCCAAACGGCCTTCCTTCAAGTCCATTTGAAGTGCGAGTCGTTTCAAGAAGGTCGCCGATTTCGACCATGGCTTTACGCCATTGCAACTAACGCGGCAATCGATGCCAAACGTCGCAACAAAAAACACGACGTTGTCAGCCTAGATACGCCGCGCGAACAGGATAACGAAGATGTTGGTCGCTTGGTCAACCTCTTGGAGAGCAGTGATCCAGATCCCTCTGATTCTGCATTGGCAGAAGAAAGAGAGCAACTGGTTCGCGATACGTTAAACCAATTACCTGAATCGATGCACGCGTTGATTCAACTGGTTTATTATCAAGGAATGAAGTATCGGGAAGCGGCCGAGGTACTCGACATCCCTGTCGGGACCGTGAAAAGCCGAATTCACTCAGCGATCTCAAAACTTACTGACGCTTGGAAAACCAGCCACGTTGATTGATTTTCTTCAATCATCTGTCTAACAACCTACCGAGAACTATTTTGAACAGCCCCGTGCAAGAAGAATTGCTAGGCTACGTTTTGGGAGCATTGGATGCGACCGAAGAACGTAACATTCGGCAGAAAATCGAATCAGATCCGTCGCTCCGAGAAGAAGTTCAAAGACTTCAGGCCAGCATTTTACCGCTGGACCATTTGGACAATTCTTTGCGGCCGCAACCCGGACTTGCCCGACGCACCTGCGAATGGGTTGCTACCGCAACCAAAATCCCAGACACCATGGAGGCCCACTACGTTCCCGACCACCTCGCGGAACTGGCAAGCTCGGCCAAACTGAACACACCGCTCTCACCTGCAGAACTCCCTGCCGAAGAAATCTCATCAGCAGAAATCGCCGCTCACGTAGGCTCCGTTTCGGGTCAATCCCTTCTGCACGATGACAATGCTGACAACAGAGTCATGCTTTCGGAGGGTCGTTTTCAGCTTCTGCATCCCCACACTTGGTCATTTTCAGACGCCCTCGCCGGCATCGCCATCATTGCTGTGATGGGCAGCATGCTGTTCCCGGCGCTCTCCTATCAACGTTACAACAGCCGCAAAATGGCTTGCCAAGATAACTTACGCCGTGTTGGCCAAGCGTTGCTCAAGTACAGCGATATCAACGGCGGCAAATTCGTGGCCATTCCATCGGCCGGTCGACTTTCGGCCAGCGGTTATTTTGCTCCAGTGCTTAAGGATGCTGGTCTAGTCGAAGATGATTCAGTTTTCAACTGTGCCGGATTAGCGGTCGACACGCCAGTTCACATCCCATCGATTGCTCAACTGGAAAGTGCAAACGATTGCCAATTGGAGCATCTCAAACGCAATATGTCCGGCCACTTCGGATACTCGATGGGTTACAGCGATGGGAAAAAGTATCAACCGCTGTCCAACAGTGGATTGACCAATACGGTCCTCGTTGCCGACATGCCTTCGGTTAACAAGCCTGGACGGCGCAGTATCAACCACGGTTCGTGGGGTCAAAACTGCCTTTTTGGCGACGGGCATGTGGAATTCATCAAGGGTGATTCGGTTGGCGAGGACGCAATTTTCGTCAACGATTACGGAATCGTCGCACCCGGTATCAGTCCGCGTGACAGTGTGATCGCACCCAGCCACCTCTCACCGGCCAGCCGTCAGTAATGTTTAGCTTTCGGCTAATTTAGCATCAAACGGCTGATGGCGGTTTAAGGTTGGAGAACGTTAATCATTTTTGAAATCTACGTACTCGAGTGATTCCACAAAGTCTTGGCAGGCGTCCGACTTTAAGAGCTTCTTCATATCCTCGTCGTAGTCGTCTCTCAAAATACGGCAACATTTCAATATCATTGCGTTGTCCTTTGAGCGTAAAGCGATATTGAACTTCAGGAAAACTGGATACCTGAAGTCAAAATCCCTAGCATCAATTTCTTTGGTCATCTCAACAGCGGCGTCAACGTCTCCCGCCTTCAATGTTGCAGCAGCCAAATTCAGATCGATGTAAGGATCTCCTGCGGTCCACTTCTCCAGCATCTCCTTTGATCTTTTGATTGTCTCCATGTCTTCGTTTTGTATGCCAAAGTCCATAAAGTGAAGACCGACTGCCGGGCTGTTGGGGTAATGCGAGATCATTGTGTCGGCCGCGTTGAAGAATTCTTCTCTGTCTTTTGCCAACAGTCTTGCCACCAATACCGACTTAGCTTTCTTTAGATCTTCCGGAAGCTGCTGATAGAGTCTCGAGGCCTCCGAATGGTTGCCCGTCCGAGCAGCCCTAATCACTTCCGCCATCTTGATGTAGGTGTTCATCTCCTCTTTCTGTCCCGACGTAAACCCTACCGCCGGCTTCTGGCTTTGTAGCAAGACAGGTTGGAGTACAGTTCTATAAGTCTCTGAAAACCACGCCCCTTTCCTAGCAATATAAATATCATCGGCGCGGACTTTCCCATCAATTTTGATCAACCGCAGATTGTGATAGTCAATGCGTCCTCCACCCGAAGGGGCAGAACTTCCAGTGACCAATCTGACGATTGCATGCCTGTCTTTTCCGCGAAGGACAGTTTTCAAAAATGCGTAGCTGCCTCCACCATCGATTTCCAATCGAACGTCTTTGGAAAACTGGCCCAAAATTTTCTTGCCTCCCAATGCATACTCTTTCCTCAAAGAACTAGTATCCGTTAGGTCTAGAAAAATACGATCGACGATCGTATCCCAATCGAGAAGCTGAAGCAGCGTCTCCGTATTCGGCCGCTTGATAGCGGATATGTACTTCTTGACAAATTTTTCCGCTTCAGCCGCCGTGACCCTGCTGTCATCGACTTTTTTCTTTGCAACTACTGCTTCGCTGCTATTGTCACCATTGTCACTTGTTCTCTTGGCCTGCTCGCAACCTGCCACCAAGGCCAGAATGCAAACAGAGAACAGCCCACCTCTGCACCAACGCGCCAGAGAAAAGGATCTAAGGTGAATACCAACAAAACGCATCTTGAGGCTCCGACGAAATGAAAAATAAACTAATCTGGCCAATCTATCGGACAGTGACCTAGAAAGTAATCGTTATTACCCAAATTGATCAAGACCGTGTAAATCTCGCGCTCAAAAGTGGCATAATACATGATTTCTTCGCCGAGTCTTATTTCGCCACTATGATGTCGCCATGTTGCAACTAGGCAGTCATTGAACGCCACTTACCTGCGCGATCTGCCCCCGGCCGAAATAATCTAATTGCTGCTGCCGTTATTGGCTGTCGGAGGTTACTCTATGCAGCGTGAGTACTGCAAGAATAAAACCAGAATTGATGAGCCCTGCCGGACATTGGGCCGAACTACAAACGGCCATCGAAGCGGGCGCTGATGCCGTCTACTTCGGGCTGAACCACTTCTCCGCGCGGGCCAAGGTTGGTTTTGACCTGGCCGAATTGCCCGAGGTAATGGAGACACTGCACCAACGTGGCGTCAAAGGGTTTGTAACATTCAATACACTGGTCTTTGATCACGAACTGCGACAGGCTGAATTGGCCCTGCTGGCCATCGCGTCCGCCGGCGTGGATGCAGTTATCGTTCAGGACATCGGCATCGTAAAACTGGCCAAACAAATCGCGCCTGATTTGGACATTCACGGTAGCACGCAAATGTCGATCACCAGCGCCGAAGGAGCCGAATTGGCCGCGTCATTGGGATGCAGTCGTGTGGTTCTTGGGCGTGAGCTGAGCCTGAAAGATATTCGTAAAATTGCCTCCGAGACCGATGTCGAACTGGAGGTCTTCGTCCACGGTGCCTTGTGCGTGTCCTACTCCGGACAATGCTTCAGCAGCGAAGCATGGGGTGGCCGCAGTGCCAACCGTGGCAAATGCGCTCAGGCCTGTCGACTCTCTTACGACCTAATCGTCGACGGGCAAAAGAAAGAACTCGAAGACCTGCGGTACTTGCTCTCGCCGGGAGACCTTTACGCGATCGAGCAAATTCCAGAACTGATCGACATTGGCGTCCACTGCTTAAAAATCGAGGGCCGCTACAAGGACGTCAACTACGTCGCGGTCACCACCAATGCCTACCGCAACGCCATCGATCTTGCGATGCTGGATGTGGAAAATGAAGTATCGCCTGAAGAGCGAACAGAGATCGAACAGGTTTACTCGCGCGGACTTGGTCCGCATTTCATTTCGGGTGTCAATCACCAAAATGTCGTCATCGGTCGCTCACCTCGAAATCGAGGCGTACATGTGGGAGTCGTCACTAACACGAGCAAAAACAGTGTCACCGTCGAAGTAACTCACCCACTAAAACGAGGTGACGGAATCGTGTTTGATGCGGCCGCATGGAGAAGCCCCGACGAACCCGAAGAGGGCGGCCACATCTATGAAGTAACTCCCGTACGCACCAGCAATTCTGACGGGGATCAATTTCGGCTTGAATTCGGCAGACGGGAAATTGACATCTCGCGCATCCGCATCGGTGATCTCATCTGGCGAACGCTCGACCCACAGATGCACAAACGGTTGAAACCACTGACTCATCCCAGCCATCCAGTCAGCACTCAGGCAGTCAGTTTTAGCGTTGAAGCCGAAGTCGGCCATCCCATCAAAATTTCGGCCACGCTCGCATCCGGACTGTCGGTAAGCTTTACAGGTGACGCTCCTCTTGAGGCCGCATCCAAACGGGCGCTCGATCTAGAAACGCTTGAAGAGAAACTTGGACGGCTGGGAGGCACGCCGTACCACATAGACAAGATCGAATTCACAAGCAACAGCGATGTGTTCCTGCCCACCAGTCAGTTGAACCAGATCCGCCGCGAGTTAGTGGACGAGCTGTTCGAGGCAAGCGGAAAAACGAAACCAATCCCCGCGGAGCCAAGAATAGACCAGTGGATCCGCGAGGCTGAAATTGTTCCCGATCATGACTCCCCTGCCCCGTCCAGCTCCGACACAGGCGATATTCGTCTCCACGTGTTGATTCGATCAAAGGAACAATTGCGCGGCGCGATCGCTGCAGCGCCGGCGAGTATCACGTTGGACTATTTGGAGCTATATGGCTTGCGAGACTCGGTTGAGCAAATCAAAGCGGCAGGGATTGACTGCCGCGTTGCCAGCCCAAGGATCCTCAAACCGGCCGAACAAAAGGTGGCACGGTTTTTGGTTTCACTAGATTGTGAGATTCTGGTGCGCTCGGCAGGTTTACTGACCGACCTTTTAAAACAAGAATCAGTCGCTGGCAAACTGATCGGTGACTTTAGCCTCAACGCGTCGAATTTCATTGCGTTTAAAACCTATTTGGAAATGGGCCTTAAACGGATCACGCCGACTTACGACCTAAATGGTCAACAGATTGCAGAACTGACTGACTACGTCGCACCAGAGAATCTTGAAGTCATCGCGTTTAGTCACCTACCGATCTTCCATACTGAGCACTGCGTCTTCTGTCGGTTTTTGTCCGACGGCACCGATAGTAGCAATTGCGGCCATCCTTGTGAAAAGCACCAAATCACAATCCGTGACAGTGGTGGACGAGAACATCCGGTTCTAGCGGATGTAGGATGTCGCAACACGGTCTTCAACGCTGAGATGCAATTGGATCTCGATTGGCTCCACCGCTGGACCGAAAACGGCATCAAAGACTTTCGGTTAGAATTTGTCCATCAGTCGCCAGAAGTCGTCAAGCAAACGGTTTCCAATTTCCAAGCTTTCATTAGAGGCAGCCTGACCCCAAAAGAACTGAAGATGAAGTTGAATCAATCGGGCCAATCGACGACCGAAGGCAGCCTATTTGTGCCAGACAATTTCAAAGATTTGGTTCAGCTGCGGTAGCAAGTAGCACAAGCGTCCCGCTTATATGGCGCGTGGCAAGTGAGACGCTCGCACTACGCTAAATCCAGCATTCTCTCCAACGCCACTAACGACCACTTCTGCGTTTCATCATCGACGCGAATAACATTCACCGCAGAGCCCGCGGCGAAATTCTCCAGCGTCCAACATAGGTGGGCTAAGTCAATACGATACATCGTGGCACACATGCACATCACTGGCGAAAGAAAATGTATCTCCTGCTCTGGATGCTCTTTTTTTAATCGGTTGACCAGATGTAGCTCGGTACCAATCGCCCATTTCGTTCCAGCAGGTGCAGCTTTAACGGTCTGAATGATCTTGCCTGTTGACCCTGACACATCCGCGATATCGTTGACCTCGCGCGGGCACTCGGGGTGTACCAAAATCTTGATGCCCGGATGATCGGCGCGGAACTGAGCAACGTGCTCGGGCTTAAACATCTGGTGCACGCTACAGTGACCGCGCCAAAGAACCACTTTACTATTTTCGACGATCGCTTGTTCGTTGCCGCCAAGTTCGTCCGCGTGTGGATCCCAGACGCACATTTGATTGTCTTCGATGCCCATCTTGAGGGCCGTGTTGCGTCCCAAGTGCTGGTCGGGGAAAAACAGCACGCGCTTCCGCTGGGCAAACGCCCAATCTAAAACTTTCTCGGCGTTGCTGCTGGTACAAACGATACCGCCATGTTTTCCGCAGAAAGCCTTCAGACTGGCCGCCGAATTAATATAGGTCACTGGCGTGATGTCGTTGGTGTCGATTACTTCTCCAAGATCGGCCCAAGCATTTTCCACTTGGCGAATTCCCGCCATGTCAGCCATCGAACAACCGGCCTTCATATCAGGCAACATCACGGTCACGCGATTGCCCTTACGTTCTTCCAAGCGCTTCGGGCTATTGGCCACAATATCAGCGGTCTCGGCCATGAAGTGGACGCCGCAGAAGACAATCGCCTCGCAGTCGCGCTCAGCCGCCATTTGACTCAGCTGTAAACTGTCGCCACGCAAATCCGCGTGCTCGATCACCTCGTCCTGCTGATAGTGGTGACCCAGAATCTGCATGCGGTCGCCAAGGAGTTTTTTGACGTTCTTGATCCGCATACTGAGGATCTCGTTGGACAAAGAACGAAAGTCCTTGAAGTCAAATTTCGCTTCGTTTAACTGAGTCAGGCTCATAAGGCTCGTGGATGGTGTGGGCGTTGAGTCGATCGATCGGAATCCGATCAGCGATGTATTTTAGTCGTGGAGCGCGAAAACTTAAATAGATTAAGATTTCTGCAAACTCGGTTTTCAACCGAATCTGATGATCCTGAGAGAACATTGGACTAAAAAAGGAACTTGCGTTTACTCCGACGACCGCATGGCTTCTTGGACATCTGCGGGCATAAACTCTGTAGCCGCCTTGGACCACTTGGACGAAACAGCATCATGCAAGGAGAGACGCAGTTTCTTCTCGTTCTTTTTCAGATCTTCATTGATTCTTTCAATCAGCTTCACTTCCTCAGATTCAATTTTTTCCTCCATCACACTTCGCGCCCAACGAGTGGCTTGCTGCGCCACTTCGCCGCCGACCTTGCTAATGCGATCAATGCGGAAGTCTTCGACGTCTAAATGCGCTGCGGTGGCTCGAGGGCGAAAAATCAAATCCGGGGGAAATTTCGTGACATCCATGACCGTCTCCAACTCAATGGTCACCTCTAGTGCGACCCGCGCTTTGCCATCTAACGAAAGACTGTACAGTTGCACGCCCTTGACCCAATTAGCGATGCGTCCATCAAGCTTTAGATCCGACCTGCAGTGTAAATCAAAAGCAACCTTACCCTCATCCGCTTCTCGCATGTTTTTAACGGCGACTGAGAATCTATTTTTTGGATCAACCAAAGACACGTTGAATTTCTTCCAACTGCCATGGTTGACCATTTTCTTCTTCCGTTTAGTCCGGATCTGAAGTCCTTTCCGACGCACCTTCAATCCATCAAACCGCTCTGCCTGAGCGCCCCAATCTTTGTCTTGATTGAAATCGTGCGGCAAATGCCCCAACACCAATCTTGTCAACAGATCATCAATCTGTTTTCCAGCATCGAGCGTTTCTTTCTGGGTGGCCTCTTCAGGTGGCACGATAACCGGAGATTCCGTTGCCGTTGGTAAAGACTCGATCTCGCCGTCAAGCACGCTTGCCATCGGCATTGGTTGAGACATCTCGGGCAAGTTCTGGGATAACGCAAACTGATGCTCGGCAAGCAGGCACCCCACCAGCGGCATGATCAATTTCAAAAACGTGCAACGATTCACCGAAGGAATATCTCAAAAAGGCGATTAAGAATAGCTGGTCAATCGTAGGTTATTGCCAGAACCCGCGACAGACTAGAATCCCATTGGGATCAATCTTGGCCTCGGCAATTGCAATAGATAGCTCAGCAAGAGACAGCAATCCGTTTTCAAGAATCGACGCCTCGGGTGATATCAAGTCTCAATTTCGGTAAAATCATTGGGGCTCTAACATCTATCTTCAACCTTAACGACAGTAACTTACTCGCAATGCCTCCGACTGGACCAGCTAGACCGCCACTCAATCGCCAAATAATCGGTTTCCGATTTGGCATTCTGCTTGTAGGTGGATTGTTGGCGGTTGGACTCGGTGGCTGTGAAAAGAATTCGTTATTAGATGGAAAAAACATCCCTGCAGGACTGCGAGACGTCGCCCCAACGAAGCTCAGAGGGACACTTTCCCGCACTTGGGGTGGAGACAATTTTGAGGTTGGGCAAAGAGAACAGCTGCACTATTTCTTGCTCATTGGCGTCGATTGTCCCGAGCCCGACCAACCGTTCTTTCAAGAAGCAGTTGATCATCTGGTCGACACCTGTGGGAATCGCGAAATCGAAATGGAAGTCTTAAGTTACGACGAATTCAAACGCGAACTCGGTCATGCATGGGTGACGGATGCCGACGGGCAGCGTGTGAATCTGGCTATCACGCTGCTGTCCAAAGGACTCGGCTGGTATGAGGGCAGTGAGTTTGCAGGCTCTGATCGATACCGCGAAACGATGGAATCCGCCCGCGCTAAGAAGCTCGGCCTGTGGAGCCAGCCCAATCCAACGCCACCTTGGGAACATTGGAAAAGAACTAACGATGCCCTTAGCGTAGAAAAATAAACGCATTCTGCCAAAACAAGAGCGGCATTGACTTCCTTCGTTTTACATTCTGATGAGGCCCGCTCATTGATCGTACTAGGATGCTATCATCGCGCTTGAATGCCAGTTTAGATTGCTAGTGCATTGCCAAGCAATATCTGAGAGAATCGTTGGGCTTACTTGCATGTTCCATTCACGCAACGACTGCGTGACTTTTTGACAAGGACTGTCTCCAAATTTCAACCGGAGACTTTTATGACCAATCGCTTTTTCGATCACGCTAATTCGAACTTGCTTAACCCCACCTCTGAACGTCCGTTCAAATTTGCTAGGCAACAACATCTCGAACTTTCCGCTAAAATCGACGGCCTAATGTTAGAACTTGAGCGGCGCTACTCAAGTGAAAAGAGGGTTGCACCAATTGCTCGAGACCGATTCAGCACTGTCATGTTCACGACAGATGACGTACCTGAGCCTAGTCAGTTTGATGACTTTGGCTTGGTCCAAGGACTAGAGATCGACGTTCGCTGGATGTAGATTTCACTATCTGGATCACATCCACTCTTTGAGCATGTCGTGTCTTCGATGCAGCGATACTTCGAGTACGAAAATCGAAGCGCGACAGCTCAACGTGGATGGGTAGCGCTGTCCATTACCGAGTTCTTGCAGGTGAAGTTTCCAACATTGATCGAACCAGTGTTGGTCGTAGTTCTCAGGACGTTAAGCGTCCCGCCGTTTTCTGCAGCCAATGTTCCTGAATTGTTTAAGCCGTTTGAAACAGAAAGAGTCTTTCCTGCTACGTCCGCGACAACTGTTCCGCCATCAGAATTTTCAAAGGTTAAACCCTGCAACAGACCGTTTCCACGAATGATGTTGTCAACGTTTGTCAATGACCGAAACGAACTAATGCCTGTTTGTGACCCATTCAGAATGATGGTCCCACCACCGTCTAATGTTGTGTCGGCAGCTAGGGTAATCGCTTGATCGAGTTGGGGGAAATCGCTGGTATCGTCAAAGATGAATTGTAGGGTCCCTTGGTTTGTGATCGCTCCGCGAATAGACGCGGTGAAAGATGAGTTAGATTCGCCGAGGAGAAAATTGCCGTCTATGACTAGATCTCTCAAGTCGGGCACTCCTTTCAATTTAGCTCCGTTTTCCCCGAACAAAGTTCCACCCGATATGAAATTGTTGCCGGAGTTGACAAACGCCAGTGACCCGTCACTGGCAACTTGCAACTCACCGTCCGCTGAGTTTCGAAAATTCATTCCGCTAAATTCAAGATCGCCTCCTTCGGCAAGCACAAGGTTTTCATTCACCAAAGTAATAGTCTGCAACTGACCGTTTCCACGAATGATGTTGTCAACGTTCGTCAACTCCCGACCGCCATTCAGAGGACCATTAATTCCAGTTCCTGATCCATTCAAAACAATGCTTCCTCGACCGTCTAATGTCACGTTTTGGCCAATAAAAAGACGATGCACAAGGCTATTGGTGTCGTCTGAGACAAAAGAAATAGTACCGAGGTTATTTATCCGACTTGATGCAGACACAAATTCGTCAATGGTCAATACTACATCTTCTTCTATCAATATTATTGCCGTACCTCCACCACCTACCAAAGCAGAATTTGAAAAGATCGCCGTGTCACCAAAACGGGGGAATTGTCTTTCCCCTGAGATATTAAAGGTTAGCCGGTTCCAATTACTTGGGTCTTCTGCTACCCAGTCTGAACCAGCACCGCCAGACCATGAAAAGGTATCTGTTGTTTGAGCAAAAGCCGATAACGCAAAGGCGAAATTCAGAACCACAAAAAAACTATTGTGTTTCCGTATCGCGGTGAACATCGAATAATCTGTTTCATCTGTCAGCTCCAAAGTTCGTTAAGAATTTGCTGTAGTAAAGTCAAATCAGAATGGGCATTCTGTTAGGAATCGTTTGCTTTGCAACACATTATGGCCGGATGTTTTCTGTTCTGCAAGAAAACAATCGTTTGCCAATTGTGTTTTACAACAGTAATGCCCTAGGCATTGTGCTGTGTAAAGAATGTCTGATTTTCCCAACAAAAACTCTACCAGTTTGGGTCCAGGTTGTCGTTTTTCTTGCGCTCAAACAGAGAATTACATACCCGAACTGAAACCCGATTTCCAAAGTCGAAACGTAAGCATACACCGTAGTGCGGCACCTCCGGGCATCGATCCCACTTGTCCCATACGCCTCCGGACGTTTTCCAATGCATGCAACCCATGACCAAAGCTGATACAATTGCTTCTCCGGCTTAGGGTTAGGTGCCTGAAAAAAATCCCCCAAATGCTTCACGAAGTACGGAAGAAAGGGAACGGCGCGGTCCATGAGATCCACGGGGACCGAAATGAAGCCCTCTTCCGACTTCGAACCGTTCATCGATCGCCGACCTCTGAACTCTCGCCCGCATCCGCACCACCGGCGAAAAAATCGAAGCCGAAAAGAAAGCCGCTAAAAGGAAGAAGAAAACTGCTAAACGAAAGGCGAGGTCCGATGTCTGATTTCAGTAACTACATCGTTTATGTTGACGAAAGTGGTGATCACAGTTTGCAGTCGATCAACCCTCAGTTCCCCGTCTTTGTGCTTGCCTTTTGCATTTTTAAGATCTCAGATTACACCGACACTGTGACGCCCATGATTCAGCGGTTCAAATTCAAGCACTTCGGGCACGACGTGGTGATTCTGCATGAAAGGGAAATCAGGAAACGAGAACCGCCTTTTGAGATGTTGATGAACCCTAAAATTCGTGAGGAGTTCATGGCAGGGCTCAATAAGATCTTCTCGGACTCGCCACTGACAATCGTTGCGGCAGCTATCGACAAGAAGCCTTTTGCCAAAACACACAGCGACTCACCTAACCCCTATACGGTCGCGATGCGATTTGGGCTCGAACGGGTGCATCAACTTTTAGAGGCCGATGGGCAGCATGAAAAAGAGACAATGGTGGTCTTTGAAGCGAGAGGCGCTAAGGAGGACGCGGAACTTGAGTTGGAATTCCGTAGAGTCTGTGATGGACTCAATGCCTTCAAACGGCGGATGAGTTTCAACTGCATTATCAAAAGCAAACAGGCAAACAGCGGCGGATTGCAGCTTGCGGATCTTATCGCACGCCCCATTGGGAGAAAGGTGATCAAGCCAGCTCAAGAAAACCGAGCTTACGAGATTGTTGAATCTAAATTGGCCAAAGACCCAGCTGGCGAAGAAGCGAAATGGGGACTAAGAATCTACCCATAAAAGCGAAAAGCCCCGGCAAAACCGAGGCAATCAACGCCGATCGAGCACTCCCGATCCACTTAAAGAAAGTATCGGACCGTCCAGCAAGTAAGTCAAGTTTGAATTTGGCAATACTTAAACCAAGAGCAAAAACAGCCCGATTTGGTTCACTCAATTGGACCAATCTGTCCTGTCGGAAGCGTTCCGAGGCGACTTTAGCTACCCCCGCCGTCCCAAGCCAGATTGTATCGCGTTAAATCGTTTAGTGCGGATGAGAGGATTTGAACCTCCACGGGGTTGCCCCCACTGGCACCTGAAACTAAACAGTGAATCGCTTTTCACCTCAGCTATTGTTGATTGAAGTATACCTTTAGCATCGGTTTTTTCAATCTCAAACTCTCTCATTTTCATTCAGGTTTGTGCCGTATTGCTCACCTAGTTCTACGCAAATGTCGTATCTACGACTTTTGCTTTCTTGATCGGTTGACGCTCGAAGTAACAGCGCGAAAGATGCAATAGAAGAGATGGGGGGGGGGTAAATCGTATTTACGTCTAACGGATACCGCTTATACAGAATCCTGAAAATTTCACGGGACCAAAATTCAGATGCACGCAACGACAGACCGACAGCCGACAGAACCGACATCGCCAATCTTCCCCTTTGATCCGACGCAATTTCCACCAACAGAGGCTGTTAATACAGCGGAACAGCAGCCTGAAA
>CALHPU010000122.1 GCA_938036435.1 uncultured Pirellulaceae bacterium
GGCGACACTGATGCAGGCGCCAAAGTCACTGCCAGATCCCGTGCGGGTCAGACTGGTTTCAAATTCTAGAACGGCTACTGCTCGATCTTCGGTGCGAGCAGCGTCGGGGGCTTGGAGCAAAAATTTTTGCAGGGATTGCTGAATCTGCTGTCCGGAGGCTAGCGTGATCGGCAGTGATACCCGAATGATGGTGGCCGGACGCTGAGAGGTCGCTTGATTGACCGCTGGATTTTTAACCGGCGTGTCTTCAGTGGTCTTGGCGAGCGCAATGGCCGATGGCAACGCGAGCACTACTCCCATCATCAAGCCAATTAGTATCGCAGGCAGTCGCATCAGGCACCGTGTAGAAGTCAAGCTTTTTTGGTGGAAGGTTTAACTAGCGGGCGTTTCAAAACCAGTGGTGGACTTCGCCAGAAGTTCGATTCGTCTCAAGGACAAAAGGAATTCTGGCGAAACCCACTACGGATAATCAATAAATTCGGTTTTTGAAATGTCCTTCTACCGAATTATATCTCTGGTGCGTAAGAAACTCCAACGGGCCTTTGAAATCAAAGGTGCTCCGGCCATTTTGTCCATAGTCGCCTTTCGCTCCGGGAAAGTAGCGCTGCGGGCGCAGAACGTATCTTTCGCGGAGCGAAAGGCGACTGTCCTACCAGCCCGATCGGCTGAAGCCGCCTCGGCCAGAGGAAGAACTTCCGGAAGACGACGACCTACCGGATCTGCCTCCGGAGCCGAAGTCTGGGAAACCGCCCGGGATCATAATTGATCCGCCGCCAATGCTGCGATTTCGCCTCCGACGTCGCTGCTCAGCCCGTCGGCGTTCGGCTGCCTGCCGACGGCGGACTTCGTTTTGTGCGATCGCAATCGCGTTGGCGATCAAACTGATCGATTGCTGAGCGATATTTGCAGCGCCGTTGTAATCTCCTCGAGCAAGCGCCTCTCGCGCTTGATCCAATGTGTGACGCACGCGGCGCGGATTGGCGCGAATGCCGTAACTGCCTGACCATCCCATCGCCGAACGATACTCGTTAGCCGCCTGTTCGATTGCCGCAGCGGCCGCTTGGGCCCGGTCCAGCTCCTGTTGCAGATTGGCCAAGGACTTCGTTGCTTGAGCGAGCGTGGCATCGGCCTCTTGATCGATTTGATTCCAGTTTTCGTGAGGCGACTTCATCTGCGATGCCAATTTATTGGCAACGCGCGCGGCGTCTTCCAGTTGCTCTAGCCCTTGTTTGACACGTCGACTGTCGGGAATTCGGTCGGTCTGTGATCGCCGCGCGGTGCGCTCGGCCGTCGCCAATAATTGCTTTAGCGATCCGATCGATCGTTCCGCTTCGTCATACATGGCTTGATCGTTGTTCAGCAGTTCCCGAAATTGATCGAATTGCCCGTCGATGTCAGCGATCGATTGTTCTTCAGCTGCCGGATCGCGTCGGCCGGTGATCGTTTCAATCGATCTACTGACGTCACCAAATTTCTCATGCAGCGACCGAGCAGTCTGTTGAGTGCCGCGCGTTACGTGATGCTGGTTGAGAGTATGCTCGAGGTCGTTGAAACGCAGTTGGAGTTTCTCGATGCCCGTCTGATTGTCCGAAACCATTTGATCAAGCGTCTGAGCGTGGTCGGTCAGCAATTGTAAGTTTTGCTGCGAGTGTTTTAGCAACCGCAGGGCGCGTTGGTAGCTTTCGTCAGCCTCGAGCAATCGTCCCTGTTTGTAAAACGCAAGCGCGTCCTTGTTGCAGGTCGCAGATTCCTCTTGCTGGCGGACTGCCAAGCGATAAAGTTCGACGGCTGACAGCGAAACAGCCTCGTAGATAGTAATGTCTTCTTTGTCACGATCGGCTAAGTCTGTTTTTCCATCGATGCTCGCACCTTCGATGACCAGCGCACTATCGGAGAAGCGGCCTTCCATCGAACTTAATAGCTCTCCAGAAGACTGGGCCGATCGCTTCAAAGAATCGATTTCGCCCGTCAGGTTTTCTGAATCTCGTGGCAGTTCGTCGAGAATCCGCAACGATTCGCTGGCGGTGTGATTGGCCGTATTAACCCACTCTAGTGATTCGGCGACAGAGAGTTCGGCCGCTGGTGGATCGCCCCGGTCTAATGATGCCAGTACCGCAGCGTTATGTTCTGCCGCAAAGATGAGGCTGTCATTGGCCGCGCGGTCGCGTTCGGCCAATACTTTCTCAGGAGTCAGTGAAAGACGATCAGCAATTTTGGCTCGCGCTGACGCAACCGATTCGGTGGCCGCCGCAATCGCGTCGGTTACCTCGCCGACGGACTGGTCGTGCAGTTCAACAGAGCGGCCGACGGCAGCGGTAAATTTGTCAAACGAAGTTCGCCACTGTTGTATGCCTTCTTCCACGTTGGTACTCATCGCCTCGGTGGCAAGTGACTGGGCTCGATCGGTAAAATCATCCAGCGCCGCGTCAATCCACTGCACTTGGCGATTACGCTCGGCCAGAGCCGCCGCGTTCTCACGAAGCGATGGCACGGCCGATTTGCGTACGTCGACCAATTCACCCGAAAGTTGAGCTGCGTTTGCGGCTTTGCGTAGACCCTCGGTTGCCGGACCGGCAATGGCCGAAATTGGATCCGTTTTGCCAAGTTCCTCAGAAGCGTCTTGGTCTGCCTGAGCGGACTTGAGCAGGTTTTCGAACAACTGCGGAACGCTCAATAGACTATCCTGCTCGGTGGCTTCGCGGGCCTGTTGTTCGATTTCATAGGCTCGATCAATGGCGGTCTGCAAGTCGGTGTTGGTCGACACGATTTGGGTCCATCCATTTTCGACTTGGTCGATCGTGCCGCTGACGCGTTCGGAGCGTTTGCGAAAGATTTTGAACAGTTCGGCGAAGCTGAGTGCGATCGTTTTTTGTTTCTGGCCATCGGCATCGACCGAGTCTTGTGATTCAATCGGCCCATCGCCTTCGTCGCGCACGATGGAGATACCGTCGCTTTCACCAAATTCAATTTTTTGGTTCTCCAGCATCTCATAGCCTTCGTTGTAGCCACGGCTGCTGAAACGATTGGTCATTCGTCGCCACCAAGACTGAGGCTCGATCTTTTCTTTCGCCTTGTCCATCACTTTTTCAACGCTGTTACTCATCACCAAGATGTCGTCGATATCATCGAGTGCAGTTTCGGAGAGCGCTTTGGTTTTTCCTTGGTATCCTTTTCGCTTGATGGCCGCGCGATCTCCGACAACGATGTCAGCCCGTTTTAGCAAATCACCGACTCCCTCCATCTCTTTGTTGACCTCGTTTTGTCGCTCTTCGAGTCGCTCTACAGCGCGAGTTTTCGACGGACCGCGGCGACGGTTGAGCCACAATAACAATCCGGCTAACAATGTGGAGAGGAATCCTCCTACGGTCATTGCTGTTCGACGGATCAGTGATTGGCGGGCGGCGGCGCGTTTGCGATCTTCGCGCGACCGGGCCACTTGATCTTTAGCGGTGTTGAGTTCATGAGTTGCTGCGTTTAAGTGCTTTTGGAACTTACTGTCAGCACTTTCATAAGCGTCGCGCGCCTCAGTCAGCATCGTATCGACGTTTGACAACGAGGTATGAATCGCCGAACGTAGATCGCCGGCGTCCGAAGCCAATTGCTTTTTGCGATCGGTGAGTTGTGAATGCGAGTCTTCAAAACGGGCATATTCGTTGTAGAGATTGATCCAATCATCCGAAGCATAGCCAATCTTGGAGACCTTTTTCTTTAAGCCGCCCACGTTTGCGTCGGAGGCCGAAAGCGCCTGTTTTAACTCTGCAAGTTGCGTCTGAATTTCAAGAAGGTTGGGACTGGTAAGATCAGCGGTGGCTGTTGGTTTGTCATCGCGCACTTGTTTGGCATAGGATTCAATACGCGAGAGTTTGTCTTGGATTTGGCTGACTTGGGCGTTAATGTCATCGATTGCGCGTTTACGTTGTTGCTTGCGCTGGGCGGCGATTTTCTGTTCTTGAGCAATGGCGTTACGAAGTGGTGCGTTGATCGATTTAACGGTATCTTTAACGGCGTCGACGATCCGGCCTCCACCGCGCATCGCGCGGTAGGCAGGGCGATCAAGCTTTCCAATCCAACGATTTTGTCCAAGCCCACGCCGCGATTGGGCTTCTGAGGCTCGATAGGAGAATTTGCGTTCGTTCAGGAACAGAATAAAAACGGCCGCATCTTGTTCACCAGTTGTAGCGTTGGTTTGGCCGCGAAAGGAACCAACCTCCATGAGGTCACTGACCGACAGTTCGACAGCATCCATTCCAACTTCGACTCGACCGTCTTCGTTGGTGTAACGTTGCGACGAGGAATCTTGAATCAGAATGACGGTCCAATGCCCACGTTTATGCAACCAGCCCTCAAGTTCCAATAGTTGTGTGGGAGAGAGACCGAGGTCTCCTTTGACGTACAGGTGTTGGTTGGGGCTCCAGTTTTGCAGGACCTCTCTGACGTCTTCAAACCGAAAGTAGTTGATACTTCCATCAGAAGTTTGCGCATTAGTTTTTTCGAGGACGGCTGTTTGAGCGCGCAGTTGTGAGGAGGCTGTCCAAGGCACCGATGCCAATACAAGCAACGCGAGCAACGCAACGGTTTTATTTCTTTGTCCAGCGAGGAGTTTGAGACCAATCAAGGAGAAGCTTTCGTGTTATTGTTTTTTCGATGCGCTTGGAATTGTGGCGAGTTTTATTTTAGCGGTTGTCACTACCAAGACAACGATTTAGCTCGCCAAAACCGCGATCGATGAGGGTTGTCAGAGAAAAAGCGACGTTAGGCATGAGTTTTGAAGATGCGTCACCTCAAACTAGACGCGTAAGTTTTGAAGTTGCACTAATACAAGCTCGAAGCACAAGCGAGCGGATATTTCCGAGAATTTCCGGATCCTTCGCTTGCTAGGATTTTGCATTGAGGCCTATAAGTCGTTCGTAGTACCGGCGTTAGCCGGAAGTCTACAATTCCGCCTAAAGGCGGTACTACCAACGGCGCAGTAAATTGATGCAAAATCCTATTGCGCTTCGGGCTAGTCTTGAAACGCTTCGCGATTTCAAATTAACGATCGATTTGCCGAACAAAATGTGAAATTCGCTTTCAATGGTCAACCTTAAAACGTGCCTGCAGTTGATCGATGGCGGTCGTCACGGGTCTGTTCAATTAAGTTTCTCGTCAGCATTTGTACTGGCGCGGCGAAAAGGTGCAAGTCTATTTGAAATGACTGGGTCTCGGCAAAATTGTCTGCCAAGGAGCAATTTATGCTCCGATATTTGCACCGGCATCAAGCGCACCGGCGGTTGGGCTATTCTTGCCCGATGACAGAATGCACTTGTAACCGACGGGAGAGTCCATTGCTACGTCGCCCGGTGGCCCGAATTTGCTTTTGGGAAAGATGCGCCTTCGAAACCAACGAACTACTTGCCTTTCTCGAGCGCGTGGTCGGTAACGACATTGGCAGGGAAGTCCGCGGCCGATTCACCACCACGAGCGCGATACCTTTTGTTGTTTGAGTTCCCTGTTGGTGGGTTCATGGGAATGTCCATGCCTCCCAAATCTGCCATCATCTCGTAAAGTCGATCTTCCATTTGCTTGCGGATCTTCTTGTGCGGAGAGGAGCGGATCAAATTGTTCTGCTCGCCGGGGTCAGCCTGAATATCAAAAAGTTCGTCGGTATCCCACAACCCGTAGTAGGAGATATATTTGTACTGGTCGCTCCGCAGAGAAAACACAGTTGGCGACTGGGGAAAATTTTTCTCCCAATAGTACGCGTAGAGAAAGTACTCACGCCAAGGAACATCCTCTCCTTGTGCAAGGGACAGAAAACTCTCGCCATCCATGTGCGGCGGTTTTTTGATACCCATGGCCTCCATAATGGTGGGTGCAATATCAATGTTGGCGACCATTTTGTCGACAACCTCCCCACCGGAGAAAAGTTCTGGGCATTGAGCCAGCATCGGAACACGAATTGACGTTTCATAGGCGACACGTTTATCAATCAAGCCGTGTTCTCCAAACATGAACCCGTTGTCGCCCATGTAGATCACTAGTGTCTCGTCATGGATGTCCATCTTTTTCAATTGTTTCATTACAGCACCCACGCTGTCGTCGACCGAGCAGAGTGCTTCACAGTAGCGTTTGTAGTACTGTTCGACGTTCAGATCGCTGTGATAGGGGAAGTCAACGCCGTGCCAACTGTTGCGCTGATCCAACAACCAGCGTGGTCGGTTCAGCTCATTCTTTTCGACCTTGGCTTCGCTGGTAGCGCGTTTAAAGGGCTTATTGGCAAACTTCTGGTCGTACTTTTCTTCGGGGGTAAAGTTTGCGTGAACGGCTTTGTGGGACAGGTACAAGCAGAACGGCTGATCGCGATCGGTTTGCTCAAGAAAGTCGATGGCGTAATCTGTCAAAAGTGTGGTGATGTAGCCTTCTTGTGGAACGTCGTTTCCATTGACATTAATGGTGTAGTCCGGTTTTGGTGGCAAGTAATGACCTTGCCCACGAAAGCTGACCCAATAATCAAATCCGGGCCGTGGTTTGTCACTATGACCTCCCATGTGCCACTTTCCGATGTAACCCGTTTTGTATCCAGCCTTTTGAAGGTACTGGGGAAAAAACTGAGTGCCCTCAGGGACCGCGCGTTGGTTGTCGATGACACGATGCCGAAACGTATAAAGCCCCGTGAGGATCGAAGCACGGCTTGGTGAACAAAGTGAAGTCGTCACAAATGCGTTCTTCAGATGAACACCTTGTTTGGCCATCTGATCAAGGTTTGGCGTTTCGGCAAATTGATGCCCCATGAAACTCATCGCATCATAACGATGGTCGTCGGAAAGGATGAACACAACATTGCGAGGTTTCGCGCCATCAATTTTGACCGGGCTAATGTCACTTGGTACTGGCGTTACTGAACGCGTTTCATCGGGCTGCCCTGCTGCTGCGGATCTCAATGAAAGCAGCAATCCACAAGCAAACAAAACGATGGTACAGAGATTTTTCACGGCGCAGTTCTCCAGCGGTAACGGGTTTTCGGCAAGACTTGGGTCCGACAGACATATGATCGATCACCAACCGTTTCTTTAACAAAAATAAATGATAGCTATTCGTCTATCGGTGTGCCAGCGACCAATTCGCGCGACGCGCGACGCGCGGCAGCTAAGCTTGCTTGATGCGAGGTCATAAGTCGTTGACGACGAACAGGAGTGCGCCCATCTAGCTCTGCTGTCTTTCACGTTAACAGCAGTAAGCTGACCATTGAGCCAACACATAGAGTCTTGAAGAATAAGTAACGGAAGAAAAGGCGCAACCAGTGATTTTAAAACAAGCCCGTTTCAGTCAAGCTGTCGCTAACAACGTTCCTGTTTCATCGACCAAAAGAGATTCCAGCGGTTGCCTAACACCATGGAGGGCAATAGATTGAGTGTGGACGGTCGGATCATTTAAACTTACGCAAGGAGATTCCTTGATCACGGAACAACCTTTACTCCCGCGCATCGCTGAGGGCGAGACCGACGCGGTCAGTGAGTGTCTTGATCGTTATGGCGGTCTGGTCTGGTCACTGGCAAAGAGGTATTGCGCCGACGTTCAACTAATAGAGGACTCGGTCCAGAATGTTTTCTTTCATCTATGGGAAGTGGCTGATCGGTTCGACGAAAACATTGCCAGCGAGACCACGTTCGTTGCCATGATCGCCCGTCGTCGTCTAATTGATGGTCATCGCAAACAAAAGCGTTTTTGCGCGGTCGTGGATTATGATTTTGACAAAATGGAAATTGAGATTGCTGATCCTACCAAGCGACTCGAAATTCAAGAAGAAGCGGCCCTTGCAGAAGCGGCGCTCAACCAATTGCCCATGAATCAACAGTTGGTGATTCGAATGAATATTTTTGATGGGATGTCCCATTCGTGTATCTCAGACTTGACTGGATTGAAACTGGGAACGGTGAAGACTCATATTCGGCGCGGATTAATCAAAGTTCGAGAGTCGATGTTTTATGAAACATTCGCTGGTGACGAAATTCAAGATACCGTCTCTCAGTACTACGACGCTGCCGCCGACGGCGCCCCAACAGAAGTAGGTAGCTTTAGATGATCGCGATGGTTGGTTGTTTTACCGCCTGTTTTCAACTTCGTGTCGTGACCAGTGCTTGGAAATTATGAAATCTGATTCTGCATCGATTCTGCTCAACTTAATCATAGAAAAATCAGTCAACGGTCTTTCTGCCAAAGACCAATCGGTCTTGGAAGAGTTGATTGCTTCTGCACCAGATCCTGCTCAAGCCGCTCGGAACCTTCGTCAATGCGAGGCGGCTCTAGCGGATAAAGATTTTACAAATCTGCCAGAGAGTATGGGTCAAATGGTCCGCGAAAGGCTCCACGCGGCGCGCAGTCGGAAGCCTCAAGATCACGAGATGCCCAACTTTCTGCGACGGGCGATCATCGCCGATGGGTTAGCATACGTTGAGAAAACATACGGAAGTGGCAGGAGTAAACGCGCCAACAACAAGCCGCTACGAGAGTTTCGTCCGCGCGGCGTTCCCATCGGTCGGCGAAGTCCGTTAAAACGGGCCACTTCAATAGCGCGTGTGGCAGCAATCCAAATTAGAAGATTTGGAGATTCCGTTTCACGAATTCCCAAAGTGCGCGAGGTGGGTACTTTGATCGTTGCAGCGGCAGGTCTGCTGGCGGTAGCGTTGTTCTTGCGGCAGCAACCCGAACCGGCCCAGAACGCCAAAGCATCCAAATTTGCGACCGCGGAGAGTGAGGCCTCCAGTCTAATCTTGATGGACGAGCAATCAGTCAATCGTCACCAGCGTCAGACCTTTTTGGCAAATCCGCCTGTCGATATTTTGCGCGTCGCCTGTAAGACCCAAAGCGGAAACGAAAACGTGGGAGAATTGTTGTGGAGTGACTCACAGCAAAAGGGATTTGTGTCATTGTCGGCAATGGAAGTGAACGATCCCAATCAATTTCAGTATCAGGTGTGGATTGTCGATTCCAATCAAAAGTATCCGATTAACGCCGGCGTCTTTGACATGGTAGATCAAAATCGGGTCGATGTTCGGTTGCGACCTAACATCAAGATCACCAAAGCGATTGAGTTTGTAGTGACCAAAGAACGACCGGGCGGGGTGGTGGCTTCAAAGCGAAAAAACATTGTGGCGGTGGCGAAGATTAAGAAGAAGTAATAAATCATCGTGCTGCACGTTCTAGAAGGGAAAAACAAATCGCTTTTTTACGGTAGAATGCAGGTGAATTCTCCTGCTCCGTATTTCTCTGATCGCTCCGCCTGTGAACTCGCCATCGAAACCTTCTCAAGACGAACGTGATAGTCTT
The DNA here is from genome assembly GCA_938036435.1 of uncultured Pirellulaceae bacterium. Lineage (GTDB taxonomy): Bacteria > Planctomycetota > Planctomycetia > Pirellulales > Pirellulaceae > Mariniblastus. The sequence continues at coordinate 9,307 of CALHPU010000122.1, forward strand.
GCAGAGGCCTATTTTGAATCGTTGCCCTACGACCCTTATCCGGTACAGGAAGACGCGCTGCTGGCGTGGTTTACCGAGGAACAAGGCATTCTAGTCTGCGCCCCGACCGGAACAGGAAAAACGCTAATCGCTGAAGGGGCTTTGTTCGAAGCCCTTAAGCTTGGCAAGCGCGCCTACTTCACCACACCACTAATTGCGTTGACCGACCAGAAATTCCGCGACCTCCAAGAGACGGTCCTCCGGTGGGGCTATTCGGCAGACGACGTTGGGCTGGTAACGGGTAACCGCAGCGTTAACCCTCAAGCAAAGATTCTAGTTGTTGTTGCTGAAATTCTGCTGAACCGTTTGCTCGACCGAGAGACGTTCGATTTCAGCGACGTGTGGGCAGTGGTCATGGATGAATTCCACAGCTTCAACCTGCCAGAGCGTGGGATTGTCTGGGAGTTTGGGTTGGCGCTACTGCCAGATCATGTCAAGACGATGCTGCTATCGGCAACGGTAGGGAATTCGATGGAGTTTCTTCGCTGGCTCAATAGTGTGCATTCCCGCAACTTGAAATTGATCGAGGGCACCGAACGCACCGTTCCGCTGGAGTTCAAATGGGAACAAGAAGAACTGCTGGCCGATCACATGGAGAAAATGGTCGAGGGTGACGAACACTTGCGGCGGGTTCCGGCGCTTCTGTTTTGTTTCAACCGCGACATGTGTTGGAATGTGGCTGAAACACTCAAGGGAAAAAAGTGTGTGGCCAAAGATCAACAGAAGACGCTGACGGCCCGGTTAGACGAATTTGATTTCACGCGTGGAGCGGGTCCCAAGATACGACAACTACTGTTGCGTGGCATTGGAGTGCATCACGCTGGTGTGTTGCCGCGGTATCGACAGATTGTGGAAACGTTGTTCCAAGAGAAATTACTCAGCATCTGCGTCTGTACCGAAACGCTGGCGGCAGGGATCAATTTACCAGCGCGAAGTGTCGTGCTGCCAACGATTCTTAAAGGCCCACCGCGGAAGATGAAATTGCTCGATGCTGCCGGAGCGCATCAGATGTTTGGCCGTGCCGGTCGGCCGCAATACGACGACGCCGGTTACGTATATGCATTGGCTCATGAAGACGATGTCAAAATCGCTCGCTGGAAAGAAAAATACGATCAGATTCCAGAGGACACTAAAGACCCGGGGCTGAGGAAAGCAAAAAAGGCGCTCAAAAAGAAACAGCCGAAGCGTCGCGAGACTCAGCAGTACTGGTCCGAGGCTCAGTTCCAGCAATTGATCAAGGCACCGTCGGCTGATCTGGCCAGTCGCGGGCCTCTGCCATGGCGATTACTAGTTTATATGCTGAATATTGCTCCAGAGGTTTCGAAGATTCGCAAGCTGGTCTCGGGAAGATTGCTCGACCCAAAAAAGAAAGAGCAGGCTCAGAAGAATCTTACGCGCCAACTGATTACGCTTTGGCGAGGCGGTTACGTGACGCTAGATCCCAAGCCGCCACTGGCGCTGATTGGAAGCACTGAAGAATCCGATCAAGCGTCAGTTGAAGAATCGACCGAAGATACCGCGGTTGCGAATCAGAACTCGGATGAATTGTTGTCGGCAAATCCAGCGTCCTTGTTTGCTCAATTGGATCTTGGGCAGCGTAAGAGCGATTTGTTGCCCGATCCTGAGGAAGCCAATCAGAAAAAATCGTCAGCCAAACCAAAGGGTGCTGCCAGCGATACCTTGGCTGAATATAAACCAGATTTGGCGACACCGACCGAGGCGATGTTCGCGATGTTAAGTCTGCGAGCGGTGCATCCGTTGTACGCGTTGTTTCTGATGAATCACTTGGGCATTGCCGATCGCACCGAACGAGTGATGGCGTTTGAAAGTCTGCTGCAGTTGCCTCGTTCACTTGGGCCGGCGATTCGTATTCCTAAGCCGGATATACTACCGCCGGGGCCGCTGGCGACGACGCGGCTTGATTCGCAATTGTTGAAACTGGGATTGGCAACTGCGGACGAGTTTGGCTATCCGAAGGAAGGTGAGGAAGATGAAAAGCGCGAGTGGGTCGACGAAGCCGACTTTGTTCCGATTCTGACTTTCCCTTACAAATTACAGCGCCTGTTTCAGTATGATTTTCCCGATGTGCAGGATCTAACATTAACACCGGTATGGGTTGCTGGCGAGGTCTTGGAGTACGGCACGGATTTCAATAAGTACATCACGAGTAACAAATTACAGAAGCAGGAAGGCATGGTGTTTCGGCACTTGCTGCGATTCATTTTGTTGCTCGATGAGATGGCCGAACTGTGTCCTGCGGATGTCGAGCATAAACTCTGGCAGGATGACTTGTATGAAATCGCAGATCAGCTGGAGGAGATGTGCCGCTTGGTGGAACCCGAGGGTACCGAACAGTGGCTGGCAGAGACGCGTGGCAAGTAGTGGATCGTCGAAGCAGAAATGAATGGTTGCCAGTAGTGGATTTCGCCAGAAATACTTGGGCGATCGTGAATTCTGGCGGATCCCACTTCATGTCAACTCACCTCTGACAGACCAGTAGGATTCGATGGCAGCCCGACCCCAAAGTTTTGAAGTTGCACAAATATAAGCCCGTAGCGCTAGCGAGCGGATATTTCCGAGGCTTTCGACATTTCTCGCTTGCGCGTCGGGCTTGTATTGAAACGCTTCGCGATTTCAATTTTACGACTGTCTTTTTTACGACTGTCTTTTTTACGACTGTCTTATTAGGTAGAACGTGAAACTCGATCTCAAATGTGCAACTTCAAAACCCCAAAGCTATGTCGTCCTTTCCCGAACTTTGTGACATAAGAAATTGTGTCTATCGGATAAATCGCAAACGTATGCCAACGCCTTCTGGGCCATGTGTACCGGCGATCAGCACAATAACAAAAGCTAAAAATGCAGAGGCGTTCAGAATGCAGAGTTGTTGTGCGAGTCTTTTCTCTGCGGTCTCCGCAACGCCCTGATTCACAGAATTCCACCAAGGGTCAATTATCTGGCGATCGGCAAAATAAATAGTTTGCCGGTGGAGCTAAGTGACCAGCTCGAAAACCGGTCTAATTGCCTTGAAATGACAGCAATAACACCGGCTTTATGTTTACCATCAAACAGAACCAAAGAAGAAAAAATCCGTAATAATTTTTCTTCTACACAGAGAGATCGCGTGACATATAGTTCATTAGTAGGTATTGTCCGCATCTCCTCAAAGTCTCCTCTTCCTGACTTTTGTGCTTGGAACTTCAAACTCTTGCCATACTCAACTGGGTTTACACATGTACCGTCTTATCGCCGACTATTTATCCCGCACTTTGAGCCGTTCTGTTTCGGAAGGTCAACCTCGCTTCGAGGGTTTCTCAGTCGCTAGAAAACGACGTGGCCGATCTCGATCTTTTGGCAGCGCTACTGATTATCAAGAGTACGAGCCCCGCAACCTGCTGGCCGGTATTGTCTTTACTCCGGCGACTGGTGAAATTTTGATCGGCGGTACTGTTGGAGATGACGTAGCGCGTGTGTCCCAATCTGGCGATGTCGTTACGGTGACATATGACGGTTTCGAGACAGGCACTTTTGATGCTGCAGACGTCAATTCGATTTTGTTTGTTGGCTTAAGAGGCGATGATTTCTTTGAAAACCAAACCGCGATTCCTGCCAGAGCATTCGGGCAAGCCGGAAACGATACGCTGATCGGCGGTTCGGGTGCCGATCGCCTAATCGGCAACACTGACAACGATATCATTAGAGGCAACGGTGGAGACGATTTCATTGTTGCCGGTAACGGTGATGATAATATCGATGCCGGCGCTGGAAATGATCGCGTTCTGGGAATCAGGGGTTTCAATATCATCGAGGGTGGTGCCGGCGATGATTCGATTTTCGGTGGCAACGATACCGATGTGATTACGGATGTTTCCGGCAGCAATACCCTCGTCGGCTCCGACGGTAATGACAGCATCCAAGGCGGAAGCGGTGACGATTTGATCTTCGGCGGCGCGGGTGAAGATAGTATTAGTGGCCAAGGCGGTGATGATCTCATTTATGCACAGGCTGGCAACGATTTTCTCTCGGGTGGAAGCGGGGTAGACGTTGTTGCTGGTAACGACGGAGACGATGTACTTCAGGGCGAACAGGGTAACGATCGAATTGTTGGTGGCCAAGGCAATGATCGCGTAAATTTCTCGGGTTCGTTGATCGACTATGACGTTACAGGAGTAGATGCAGCGTTAACCATCAATGATTTACGTGGCCCAAATTTTGGGCTAGAGGATCGAGTGTTTCTTGTTGAGCAATTTTCGTTTGCTGACGGAGTGCGGACGGCAAGTGAAACCTTAAATCCTGTCGTCAATCCACCGGGTGACAATGTGCGTGAGGTTGTTTTCATTCAGCCGATCGTAGCGTCAAACTCTGATGGTTCAAATCAAGCAGAGTTTTTTGGTACTGCAGCTCAGGAAGCAGACATTAAGAATCGAATTGACCAAATCTTTGGCCAAGCCGACATCGATATTGAATTTTTACCTACGCGTCAGATTAACGACACGTTTACCAATGTTGGCACCGGCGGCGGAACGCGCACTGGTAATGATTTAGGGCGAATCATCGACAATGGTGATGCACGCGGAATTGGTAATCCCAATCGAAATGTGATCGATTTGTACTTTGTAGAACGCGTTCCTGGTTTTGGAAATGTTAGCGATTCTACCGCCAACGGATTGGCGTTCGTTGGTTCGGCAGGCGCGGCGGTGCACGTTGGCGATAACTTGGTTGATTTCGCCGGCGGTCGTCAGACGATCGCCGAAGTTACCGCTCATGAGATTGGACACAACCTTGGCTTGTCGCACGTCAATATCAGTGGAAATCTGCTTGCTTCCAGCGGCAGCGGATTTGATTTGACTTCTTCGCAGATCAATACGATCCAAAGAAGTTCGCTTTCTCAACCAACGACAACATCAGCAGTCTCTGTAACGTTGGCTCAAGAGACAGGGCCGTCCGACCAAGCCGCAGTCGATTTAACTGAATTGCCGATCGGTGGCTGCGGCGGCTGTGGAGTTTGTGCCGCTTGCACCGGTGCATAACGTCGTTGCGTCGCATGTCGGAACTGAATTAACATGTAGTGGGATTCGCCAGAATTCCTGATCAGCCAAAGATTTCTGGGGAAATCCACTACGGGCAACCGATCATTTCAACTTGGACTAAACACTAATCTTTGCTTGATTCATGCTTGGCAAGTTTTAGCGTTCTGGCGAAGAAGCCTTCGACTGCTGGTTCCGTTTTCTGTTTCTCTTCATAGAAAACTCCGTGGCCAGCACCGTCGAACTTCAAATAAGTTACGTCAAATTCTGCATCTTCTAACGCTTTGGCGAAGCTGTTACCTTGGAATACTGGCACCGTTAAATCGTCAGTGCCGTGAATGACTAGGAAACTGACGGACGATTTCGTCTGGGATTTCACCCAGGTAATAGGTGATACTTTAATGGCGACATCTCTGATTTTATTCACGTCGTTGTCACCAAAAATTCTCTCAAGCTTTGGATTGATTTCGGTGATGTGGATTTCCTCTCCGTACCACTTTTGAAAATTCGTTGGGGCGGCAATACAACAAACAGCGTTCACCTCACTTGAGTACTCTTGATAGGGGCCATCGCCTTCAAGTTTAGCGTCCGCACCAGCCACCCCCAGCATGGCGACTAGATGACCGCCAGCAGAACTACCAAAGGCCCCAATTCGATTTGGGTCAACATGATATTTTTCAGCATTGGCGCGCAGCCACCGGACCGCGTTTTTGCAGTCGGATACACATGCGGGAAGGGGTGATTCGCCGGTCAAGCGATAATTGACCGAAATACAAACGTATCCTTTTTCGGCGTAGGCTATCGGCATGTTTCGCCACAGTCCATTGTCTTTGTCGCCACCAGACCATCCTCCACCATGAACAAAGACGATGGCTGGTCGTGGCGTTTTTGGTTTGGCCTTCGGCCAAAGGATGTCAAGTTTCCAACTGTTGGAGCCGCCTTTGCGATATCGGACATCCGTTTTTCTATTGATTGTCTTAGGAACGGGAATTTTCTTTTGCCACGCGCCCTTACTATTGTTCTTTAGGCGATCGGCAACGCGTTTGCCAAACTGATTGGCCAAGGCAAGCATTTCGTCTTGATCAAGTTGACCATCTGAGTTTTTGTCAAAGCGGTCAAAGTTATCTTTCAGACGCCCAGTGACTTCAGATTTTTGAAGAACCCCGTCCTGATTAGCGTCGAATTTCCTTGTGGCTTGGTTAATCAACCAGTCGTTGGTGGCCTGTGCTTTGACTTGGGGTAGACCGCACAACGCAATCAGTAAAACAGCAGCGTACACACCGACTGCTTTTTTGAAAAGAGATGGCTTCACGGCAAGCACTTTCGAATCGATCGTTTATGAACAGGTGCTTCATTATATCACATGCGTTTCGCCCGGTTGGAGGACGACCGGGTCGGCTGACGTTTCGGTTTTAATTCGCTCGGACCATTTGGGGGTATCGGCTTCGATTGGTGGCCAAGTGTTGTAGTGAGTCGGCAAAACTTGTTTGGGATCAATGAAACCTGTGGCCAAGACACTGTCTTCGATTCCCATGGTGAACAAGTCTCCGATCGGTAGCACGGCGACATCAATTCCAACACGCCCGATCAACTGCATGTCCGAAAACAGCGCTGTGTCACAAGCGAAGTAGATTTTTTTATCTTCAATGGTCAGTATAAATCCGGCGGCAACTCCACCGGGTGATCCGTCGGGAAGTTGTGAACTATGAACCGCTGGCGTCATTTTTACAGAGGCGTCAATTCCCTCCAGCGGTAGCGCGAAAGTACCGCCAACATTCATGCCGGTTGCGGATTCAACGGCATGATTGGTTTGGAACCACTGGGCAATCTCATAGATTGCGACCACATGGGCACCGCAGCGATTAGCGATTTCAGCTACATCGGCCACATGATCGAAATGACCATGCGAAACTAGAATGACGTCCGCATCTACCTCGGCAGCTTTCACAGGAGCTACCGGGGAGTCATTCAAAAACGGATCAAGTAAAATCGTGTGACTGCCTGCTTCTATTTTCCACGTTGCATGGCCCAGCCAAGTGAGTTGGATTTCCATAAGATGGGTCTCAGGATTGGATAATTTTGTTAAAGGAACGGTCTTGCGACTGGTCGATCTCACGCATGCACTGGTTTAACTGGCAGCTGGTCTAGCCGGACGTTTGGGAGGATTGTAGGTACAGCAATCAACCGGACAGACATCCCAGTTGGCCGGCATCAGCCCGCAAGCGCGCTGTTCGATTCCCTCAGTACGTTCGAGAATCAGCTCGCGAATCATCGAGACGAATTTGGGATGCGTGCCGACAGTGCCGGCGCGCTGCATATTGATGCCCAGTTCTTTGCAGATCTCTTGGGCTTCGGTGTCCAGATCAAACATGACTTCCATATGGTCTGAAACGAAGCCAACGGGCATCACCACAATGTCTTCGATGTTGGATTCCTTTTTTTGTTCTTCAATGAAGTCACAGACATCAGGCTCTAGCCACGGCTGCGTCGGTGGTCCGGACCGACTTTGATAGACCAAGTCATACTGGTAGTCACCAATTTGTTCCATCACCAGCCGCGTCGCTTCTTTCAGTTGCGTTTCGTACTTGCAGTTATCCGCCATTGACATGGGGATACTGTGGGCGGTGAAGACAAATCTCGTTTTCGATTTACGCTCTTCTGGTATTTTATCAAACGCCGTTTGAACGCGATCGGCTGAGGCTTCGATGTACAGCGGATGATTGAAGAACATGCGCGTCTTGTGAACTTCAGGAGCACCCGGTACGGCTTCTTGGGCTTCGATGATGTTTTCGCGATATTGGCGGCATCCTGAATAGCAACTGAAACCGTTGGTGAAAAAAGCCAGCGCACATTTGATGCCGTCCTTCTTCATTTCCTCTAGGGCGTCGGGAATCATTGGGTGCCAGTTACGATTGCCCCAGTAAACGGGCAAATCGATGTTGTGGTCGGCAAGTTCTTGTTTGATGGCTGCGATCAATTGACGGTTTTGCTCGTTGATTGGGCTCACACCCCCAAAGTGCTGATAGTGCTCGCTGACCTCCAGCATCCGTGCGCGAGGAACATTCTTTCCCCGCAACACGTTTTCCAAAAACGGCATCACGTCGTCGGGGCCCTCAGGACCTCCAAAGGAAATCACCACTAGAGCATCATATTTTTTGTCGGCCATCGCCAGCTTTCTGTTTGGGTTATTGTTTCGTTTGACTGCCGATTGATTTAAGTGCTACTTTGCAGCGCTTCGATCACATGCAGCGGTGTCAGGATCGCGTACGGCTTGTCGTCATTGGGAAATCGACAACATACAACGCGAAAGCGACCGGTAGCGACTTGTTTGGAGCCAATTGCATCGGTCACGTTTTCAATGATGAATTCGTAGACTACGTGTTTCCCGTCAACTTCGATCAAGCTTAACTCGATCTGCAACGGGTCATCGAATCGAGCGGGTTGAGTTACATCGATGCTGACCTCTAGGCGTGGAAACCCCATGATTCCTTTGTCGTCGCTCAACACAACACTGAGCCCACGGCTGCGTAGGAACGCGTACTCAGTTTCCTCCATCATGCGAATGAAGGCACCCAAACTGACCGTGCCTGAGGCGTCGGTGTCGACCATCGATACGCGCCGAAGTTGAGTGAACTTGGTGATTGCTGACTGAGTCTGCATAAGGGACAATGTGTGTAAAATGTTAATCTTGAGGCACTAGAGAATCTATTGTCGAGAAACCATTGTCCTAAAAAACAAAACGATGACCAGAGGGTTGTCATCCTCCAACCCAAACCACCACATGGACCACTGGCACAACAAAGCAGCTTGGGACCGATTGGCGATCATCGGTGACCGCCTAGCCAAACCAGCGCGAGAAATCGATTTTGAGAACCCGCTTAAGTCAGTCGATGGTCCGGGCTGGCTGGGCGATTCGATTCGAGGCAAACGGACGTTGTGCCTGGCGGCCGGCGGTGGACGCCAAGGGCCAATCTATGCCGCCGCTGGAGCGCAGGTGACCGTGGTCGATATTAGCGCGGCGATGCTGGAACTGGACCGTACGGTTGCCAGTGAGCGGAAGATGAAATTGACAACGATCGAAGCGTCGATGGATTTTTTACCGATGCTTGAGGATGCTAGTTTCGATATCGTAATTCATCCCGTGAGTACATGCTATGTGCCGGACATTGCAAGGGTCTACGCTGAAGTTGCACGTTTGCTAGTTGATGATGGAATCTACATTAGTCAACACAAGCAGCCTACGAGTCTGCAAGCAACCATTCGCGATCGTGGTGAAGGTTACCGTTTCGAACATTCTTATTACGGAAAACAGCCGCTACCGCCAGAGAGCGAGGCGAATTTGATTCGTGAACAGGGGACCCTTGAGTACGTTCATCGTTGGGAGGAGATATTGGGCAGCATGTGCCGGTCGGGCATGATGATCGAGGACGTCACCGAACCACTGCACGCAAAAGCAGACGCGCCCGTGGGCTCGTTTGCCCACCGCTGCCAGTTTGTGGCGCCGTATGTGCGCATTAAGGCCCGCAGAAAAAAACGCGCTAGCAAACCGAATTCAAGTGAAGCGTCGGGAATTATTCTGGGGTAACGATGGCCAGCACGTCAGCGGTGGTAGGTTGTCAGTCAGAGGGTTGTGAATCACAATAAGACGACTACAACACCATGAATCATTCAAAGATCAAACCAACATGTCTGAACTGGACGCCGACGTTCTCGCGCTGATGCGATGCCCTGTCACTCAAAAAACGCTGCATCATGGTAGCGATGCGCTTTTGCAGGGCCTAAATCGGGCGATCGAATCTCAAACGCTGACCAATCGAATTGGGCAAACGGTTTCCGAGTCCATTGACGGCGTTCTGGTAAATGAATCTGGCGAGATTGCGCTTGCCATTCGATCGGGTATCGTCCAACTGATTGCCGATGAATCGCTGGCCGTTCCAGAATCACTGCGGTCAGTCGCCAAACAATAGGAGCCACGATGAGCGAGACCAAAGAGCCTACGATTTTTAAAAAGATCATTGACGGTGAAATCCCAGCAGATATCGTCTACCAAGACCAACTTTGTTTGGCATTTCATGATGTTTCACCACAGGCGCCGATCCATGTGCTGTTGATTCCCAAAAAAGAGATCGTCAACGTCGCTGGGTTCTCTGATGAGGATGCTCAGTTAGCCGGCCATCTGATGTTGACGGTCGATAAGGTTGCTAAATTACTGAACATCGAGAACGGGTATCGCGTCGTGGCCAACTGCGGTGCCGATGGCGGGCAATCGGTCGACCATCTTCACTTGCACATACTGGCTGGACGTCCACTGAAGTGGCCTCCCGGATAGTCGATGGCCAGAGTGGTTGGCTTGTGCCAGAAAGTGGTTACGGAGTGACAACCTGCGACAGATTCGCTCGAACTTCAATGGTCAATGGTTTTGAAGAGACGTCCGGAGTGTCTTTTTCGTCGGATACGGCATAGGCACGAAGTTTCACGATGCCCGCTCCTAATACAAGTGGCGACAGGCTGGTGGTGCCTTCTTTGGCATTTATCACGCCAACGGTTTTCTGATTTTGTTTAATGATGATCCGCTGGCCAAAATCAGTAGACGCTTTCAAAACAATTTTGTCTTTAAGCTCAGGAGTTGACTGCTCGGTCTCAATGGTCACGGCGTGGCCCCGATTATCAACCATCAATGGCAAAATCGCATGCCCGCGAGTCTCAATGGAGTCCCGTCCAACTGCGACGACTCTCAATTCGTGGAATCCGTCTCCCATTGAGGACGTGTCAAGATCGAGGTTTTTGATGTTGGTCGTGCGCATGACCATCACACCATCGAGAAAAATCTCGTAACCTGCGATGGGGACCTCAGATTGATCAGGATCGACCTCCAACGCGAATTTGCCTGTGACTACCTCCATCGCTTTGGGCGCGGTGATTCTAATTTTCGGAGGAGTCGCGAAAGGCTGGCAGAGAGCATCGCCAACTAGTATCAATTGATAAGGTCCGTGGACCGACTGATAATAAGACTCTGCCAGCGAGCAACCTTTAACGTAGTGAGCATGAATCAGAGGGTGAGGGAATTTTGCTTGGATGGCATAAGGTTCAACGACAGTACCACAAGCTCCTGCAGCGCCGAATCTCAAAAACTCAGTGCACTTAGTCTGCCCCTTGCTTGCAAATAGTCCTCCGGTGCTTGTCAAATTGTCGGCGATCGCACCTGCCATGAATTTGCTTCCCGATTTGGCCCAGTCAAAAACGGCAGTTCCACAGGTCAGGCCTAACACGTCATCACGACGCTCGGGCAGTTTTTGCTTGATGATTCGTGCTTGTTGATTCAGCAATTCAAGTTCGCCAGTCGACATATAATAATTTGCCAAACGGGTTGTCGTCCGAACGTCCTTTGTATGCGTGAAGTAAAACGTGCCTTTGGGCTGCGAGAAATCGGCTTCGACAGCACGTGTCAAGTAATTGACTGAGTCATAGTCGCTGATTCCTTGCCCGCGCGTCACCGACAACATGGCGCTCAAGAAATACCGCATTCCTCTTTTTGGGCCATTGATCATTCCGTTTGGCCCCCAATTGTATGCGTTTCGAAATCCGTGGGAGGCAATCATATTCGATCGACTTTCGGGAACCCGTTCGACCAAACCTGCAAACAAAGGGTTCGTCTTGATTTCTAAGAAACTGGCGTCTCGCTCGATGAGTTGTTTGTTCTTCCACCCCATTCTGATCGCCCGAGTAAGAAAACTGATGGCATTTTCATCGTCGCCTTCAACGGCAAAAAATCGTGCCAACTGATACAAGATAGCCGCTTGCCCCGGGTTTTGTTTTGACATATTCAATAAAGCATCCTGAGCATCGGCAAACTCTTGGCCCTCGGCACGCAATGCTGCAGTGGCATTCTGGTACTTCTTTAACAGCTCGCCATCAAACGGGCGCACCAATGCTTTGGAGTAGGGCAGGCGATAGTAGCTGTTGCTGGTCAGACTCATGTAGGTCGGGTCATCCGACATAATCTGCGATGCAAAATATGTCACTGAAGTCAGCGATGCCACCGGTGCAAAGAACTTGGCGGAAAACGATTTGCCAGCAAGGTTTTTCAGCAATTTTTGATGCTCTCCCACTGAAACACGTGTGGGAAATCCTGATGAATAAACGATGTAATCAATCGTTCCATCAAGCTGTCGGTTGGCAATCGCGTTTAAAATCGGCTCGAGAATAACCTTTTTCAGCTGCTCGATACTAATGGCATCTTTGTCGGGAATATTCTTCAAGTAGATCACATTGTTCTCTGGGATCTTGCGGATTTCAGAGTAGTGATTGGCAAGGAGCTTTGACGAAAGTGAATGTTCATTGACGACCAAAAAAACATTCTCCGGGCCGCCTCCGGCATATACATCCGTAGATGTCAGCGCCATGGCCACAGCGATGGCCAGGCAAAAGGTAATCTTCCCATTGAGGAGCAAGCGTCGCATCTGTCTTTTTTGCACTGATCTGAGAAGGGAGAACATAGTCGCTATCAGTGGTTTTAGTTTGAGGATCAAGAATTTTGGTTGGGAATAGGACTCCAGTTTTATCGCAAACTTGGCTTCAACGGTACGCATAAAAAGCGAATGACTAAAAACGGTTGCCCTGAAGCAACACCGACGATTGCTGCCAGCGGTAAAACTTGGCTAATCGGCAAGATCGGCTTCGCAGATATTACTCAGCCCAACGCCACACTGCACGATCAACGCGTTTGCTTTTCTTACAACCCAAGCTAAGAGCTTTAGCCCGCCTTTGGATATTTGCGGCGGAGGTGTCTGGAGCACCCATGTCGAAGCACTCAAACGGGGTTCAGCCGTCTGAAGTCGCGGAGCTTGATTCACGAAACCGATATCCGACGCCTCGTACTGTCTGAATCACGTCGGCGTGGACTCCTAGTTTTTTTCGCAAGGAACGAATGTGAACATCGATGGTTCGCTCAAGGGCTAAAGTGTCTGCACCCAAGGCCGCTTGGATCAATTCGCTACGTTCAAAAGCTCGACCTGGATGGCGAATCATCGTATCGAGCAAGCGAAACTCGCTAGGTGTGACTTCCAACTGTTCTTGGTCGAGCAATACACGGTGCCTTCGACGGTCGACCTCGACCGGTCCGCTGGAAACGATATCCAAACCGGTGCCATGAGAACGAGCGTGACGACGCAAAAGCGTTTTGACCTTCTCCATAAGCACACGCACACTGAACGGCTTGATCACATAATCATCTGCTCCAACGGAAAATCCAATCAGCTGGTCGACTTCCTCAGATTTCGCAGTCACCATCATGATCGGAGTCTCGCGCGTTGTCGATTCAGCGCGGAGTTGCCGGCAGACTTCGATTCCATCAATGACAGGAATCATCAAGTCAAGCAAAATGATGTCCGGCATGACACTGCGTGCCTGATTGATCCCGTCTTGTCCGTCACGAGCGCAGAAGACATCGTATCCAGAATTCGAAAAATTGTATTCGATCACGCTCGCGAGTGATTGGTCGTCTTCGATGATCAGCAGTTTCTTTGCCACGTCTTTTACCTAACTAATCGTCCAGCTTAACGTTACTGTCTACCCCGGTTTCAAAGCTCTCATGTCGATGGCGAACAATATCACCGTCGACCAAATAAATTACGTCTTCAGCGATGTTTTCTGCGTGATCGGCGATGCGTTCAACGTGGCGAGAGGCGGAAAAGCAATGTAACGCCGGTTCAACATATTGTCGGTCTTGTTGCATCAATTCTGTGAGATCATTGATCACGGCAAGATTATAGTCATCCACCGATTGGTCAAGTTGGATGACCTTGTTGGCTAGATCCACATCAGAGTTGACGAACGAATCAAGCGCCATTTTCACCATCAAGGTTGACTGGCGAACCATCGGGGTTAGCTGATCTGGAATCGGGAAATAGGCGTGCTGATGCATGCACCGGGCTCGTTCAGCAATGTTGCATGCCAGATCAGCGATGCGCTCAAGGTCGGAATTAATTTTCAAGACCGTTGCCACACGGCGTAAATCGGCCGCGACGGGCTGATGAAGTGCCAAGATCTTTAAACAGTCTTCTTCGATCTCGACTTCGGTTTCGTTCACGCTGGGATCGGTGGCAATTACCTCTCGAGCCAATTCGACGTGATTCTCACACAGCGCTCGAACGGATTTGTCAGCCATTTGTTCGACGACACCGAACAACGCCATTAGACGACGGTGCAATTGGTCGACATCATTTTGGAGGTGCTTTGACATGACTATCCAAACTTTCCGGTGACGTAGTCTTCTGTTTGTTGTTCTTGTGGTCGAGTGAATACGTCTTCTGTGGCGCCTTCTTCCACGATGCGACCTTCGAAGAAGAATGCTGTACGGTCGCTGCAACGTGCTGCTTGTTGCATATTATGCGTGACGATCACAATAGAGTACTGTTCACGTAGCTCAAAAATGAGATCTTCGATCCGTGAAGTCGAAGCGGGATCCAGCGCGGAGCAGGGTTCGTCCATCAAAAGAATGTCAGGCCCGACCGCAATCGCCCGAGCGATACACAGTCTTTGCTGTTGTCCGCCAGACAATCCCAACGCTGATTTGTTGAGTCTGTCTTTCACCTCATTCCAAAGAGCAGCTTTTTTTAGCGCCCATTCGACAAGGTCGTCCAGATCTGATTTAGGGAGGTTGGCGAAGTGCAACCGTGGGCCAAAAGCGATATTGTCGAAAATCGACTTCGGGAAAGGATTGGGCTTCTGAAAGACGATCCCGATCCGGCGGCGAAGTGCGACAACGTCGGTGGAACGCGCGAGAATGTCGATGTCCGGAAGAACGAGTTTGCCGGATGCGTGAGCGCCGGGCACGATATCGTTCATGCGATTGATCCACTTCAGCAAGGTACTTTTGCCGCAGCCACTGGGACCAATAAACGCGGTGACACGATTTTCAGGAATGTCCAGCTTGAGATTATGTAGTGCTTGAAAATCTCCGTACCAAGCACAGAAGTCTTCCATCGAAACAACGTTAGGATGATGCTGGTCCGATTCTGAATCTGAAGAACTGGGCAGGAATTTGGATGGCATTTTGGTCTTCATTTTGGGTCGTATCTTCGGCTTCAATTTTGGCTGATATACTTGATTAGTCAATTTGTACACCCGTAGAAATTAAAATGTGCATTACGAAAGTCGTTTTTGTGCAATCTGACGAAGTACGATGGCCACTGAATTGAACGCAAACAAAACCAACAGCAACACGATAATCGCTCCTGCAGCGACGTGCTGAAAGTTGAAGGGATCTGCATCGTTGACGGGCTGGCCGGCCCAATAATAGATCTGCAATGGAAGAATCGAAAAGTCATCCATCAAATGTTGAGGCCCCATCGAAATCGCCACGATTCCAGAGATCATCAGGATTGGCGCGGCTTCTCCAATCGCTCGGCTCATCGATAAAATACACCCAGTCATGATTCCCGGAATTGCAGCTGGCAGGGTTACGTTGCGCACCGTTTGCCAAGGCGTACAACCGAGACCTTGAGCGCCTTGGCGTAACGACATCGGAACGGCGCGGAGAGCTTCTTGAGTTGAGATGATCACGACGGGAAGAATCACCAGCATCAGCGTCATGCTTGCCGCTAGGACCGACCGTCCAAAGGGCAAGCGAAACGAATACCAAGCATTTTCAGCGACGACGCCGCCATCGGAGTCACTGAATAATGAAACGGCAAGAGTCGCATCGTCTTCTGGGAAATCGTCATCATCACCGATGATGTTGAGTTTGACTTCTGAGCCATCAGACTTCAGTGCCGTCATACCATCGACAAGCGTTGGTGTTTCGTCTCGGTCGGCGACTGGGACGAAGACGACCTGCATTCCCTCGGTGACATACTGTCGTTTGAATTTGGTGCCGAGCTCAAAAAATGGTTCGTTGGGACTTCCAAACAAACCGAACATTGTCGCAAACACTGTCATTCCTAGAATGCCGTAAACGATCGACGGAACACCAGCGAGATTGTTGATGTTCAGCTGGAGCATGTCAGAGAGCCAGCGGAGAAACTTATTTCGTGGTTTGAATTCCTCTAGGAAGATCGCAGTCCCAACCCCCAGCGGCAAAAAGAACGCAGTGCAACCGGCGCAGACCCAGATCGATCCCATCAGCGCTGGTCCAATGCCGGCCTCGCGTGCACTCGGGGCAGGGGGCTTGGAGAGAAAGGACTTGTCGATCGTTTCTTGAAGCTCTCTCAATTCTAGCTGCCTCACCGTCAGATCTTGAGCGTCTGAGGAATCAGCGGCGACATTGGCCAGTTTGCTTTTGATCTCGCTCAGTTCAGCCACAATTTCATCCTGAGGCGGATTAAAAGCCAGCATGCCCTGATAAAAGATCGACAGCATTAAGATCAGAAGAATGACCACCGACGAAGTCGAAGTCAAAACGCAAAGCAGCCAAAACAGCCGGTTTGATCTGACGCGCTTGTTAGGAGATGTCGTTGGGAATTCGCTGAAATTTGGTGGTGTCTTACTAATCGTAGGCCTCCTGGAATCGGCGGCGAACCACGTTGCCGATCACGGTCAGGGTCAGAGTAATAAAGAACAGTACCAACGCAACAGCGTAAATCGAGTAATATCGAACATCGAAATTGGAAATATCACCGGTGGCGGTCGAAGCCATGTGACCGGTCATCGTTTGGATTTGTTGCCGCGGATCGATGGTTAAATTCGCCAAAGCACCGGCCGCCATCGCGACGATCATGGTTTCGCCAATCGCCCGCGCCGCTGCGAGAAGAAAAGCCGAAATAATTCCCGATAGCGCCGCAGGCACAACGACTTTGAGGGAAACATCAAACTTGGTGCCTCCAAGTCCGTAGGCCGCTTCACGTAGTCTGCGAGGAACTGCTTGCAGGGCATCTTCGGACAGTGAAGCTACCGTTGGCAAACAGAGAATCCCAACGGCAATTCCAGCGCTGACCGCATTGTAAAAATCGACTTGAATTCCGATAGCTTGTAGCGCCGGTGTGATGACCACTAGCGCGAAGAATCCGTAAACGACCGTCGGTATACCCGCGAGCAATTCCAAAATTGGTTTAAGCACGTTCCGCAATCGCTTGGGAGCGTACTCGCTCAGGTAGATCGCAGTAACCAATCCCAAAGGCAGTGCGACGCACATGGCGATTACGGTGACCCACATCGTGCCACAGATCAGCGGCCAAATCCCGAACAGCTTTTCGTTGCCCAGCGTTGGGCTCCAAGTGAGCCCAAAGAGAAAGTCGGAAATACTGGTTTCCGGCATGCTGAAAAACTGGATCGTTTGTCCGACCAGCAGACAAACGATCGTAACAGTAATCAGCAAGGTGAACGCCGTGCAACATGCAAGCGCCGCTAGAATGAACCACTCACGGAACCGAGTCGTCGCCAAAGAGCGAAATTGGCGACGTTGTAAAACGGCCGGTTTTTGATTGGCGGTGTCCGCAACTGCCATTAATTCAACTCAAGAGAATAGTGGGAAATAGCCGGCCCCGGCCTGGAGGCTCCAGATTATAAGAAGCCTCTGTCGGAACACCACGGAATTTCTGTTAATACAGCTGAACTATTTCAGCAAATTTTCAACCGTGTACACCTCTGACAAAGACCCCTCTCGTTTGGCGGGTTCACCATTGTTCATTTCCCAGAAATGCGTGCCTACTTTTCGAGTTTTGAAGTGTGCTTTGGCCGCATCCCCGATCTCTTTTGGGAGTCCGACGTATTTGACTTTCGCAGCAAGCTCCGGGGCGTTGTCCAAGTAGTAATTCACGAACACTTTGACTTCTGGTCGTCGCGCTGACTTACTGTTGACGTAGATGAACAGAGGACGAGAGAACGGAGCGTAAACTCCCGATTCGATGTTGGCCGCAGAAACTTCAACCGCCTCGCCAGAGTCAGGATTAACAATCTTGACACCCTTGAGTTTGTCTTGGTTGGCGAAGTAGTAAGACGCACCAAAGAAACCAATGGCGCCTTCCGTTTTCGCAATTCCCTGAACCAGAACGTTGTCGTCCTCACTAACCGACATGTCAGCACGCATCGAAGCGTCCGATTTGCCAACGACGACCTCTTTGAAGTAGTCGAAGGTTCCCGAATCGGTGCCGGGCGAAAAGATCTTAATCTCAGTTGCTGGCCATGAATCGTCGATGTCTTTCCATGTCTTGGCATTGGTAAAGCTTTTGTCTTTTGAATCCGCAAGGAAGATCTTCTTGAGTTGATCGACCGTTAGTTGCTCAACGAAGTCGTTCGACTTTCCGACAGCAACGGTTAACCCATCGTAGGCAACTGGAATCTCAATGAACGACACTCCATTAGCTTTGCAGCTTTCGAATTCCTTATACTTGATCGGACGGGAGGCATCGGAGATGTCTGTTTCACCTTTGGTGAATCGTTTGAATCCACCGCCGGTACCAGAGACGCCTACAGGGACTTTGACCTTTGGCGCAATTTTTCGAAAGCCGGCATCAGCTTCAATGGTGATTGGAGCCACAGTGCTCGAGCCATCAATGTTGATTGTTCCTTCAAGATCCTTCAGGCCGGATTGAGCTTGGGTCGAAACTGTCAAAAAACAAGTGACGATCGTTAGTGCAAATATTGCTAGAGTTTGTTTCATGTCTTGTGCCGAAAAAAGTTTCGATAGTGCGGGGTGCAAGGAAGTTCGTATCGGTCGAGACGCCAAAGACGCCGACACCCAGTAGTTTGGAAGGATACAAATCCTTTGTTAAGATGCCGTTAACAATCCTTAAAAATCTAATGAAATAGTTGGGAGACAAGCAAACGGGCGAATCGACCGCATAAAACGTCAATTCTGGTGCCAGCGCTAGTCTTTCTCTAATTGTCCGTTTCTTCTTGCTCGCTAGGACAAGGTTCAGCGGAGGGCAGTCGGATCTCGAATTGGCAGCCTTTACCCAGCTGGCTTTGGAGGTGTACCGAGCCGCCGAAAGACTGTGACAAGTGTTTTACGATCGCTAGACCAAGCCCAGTTCCGCCGATATCACGCGACCTTGATTTATCAACGCGATAGAACCTCTCGAACACTCTGGCTTGTTGGTCTTTCGCGATTCCTATTCCAGTGTCGGTGACTCGGATGATTACTTCTTTTTTTGTTGCGGTCGAAGTCTTACTGGTTGAGAGTGTTACCGTACCGCCTTCAAGCGTGTAGTGAATTGCATTGACCAGCAAGTTCTTGATCATCGTTTCAACCGCAGAGGCATCGATTCGCGCGATCGGCGTGTGGTCTGTTAGTTCTAGATTTAGATTCAGTCCGTGGTCTTGGGCCAGTTTTGAAAACTGTTCAACCGTGGAGTGGCATACCTGATTGAGATCAACATCGGAAATTGAAAATGCATTTTCACCAGATTCAACCTTGGCCAGTAGCAGCAAGTCTTGAATTTGTTCGTTTAGCAGATCAGCGTGGAACTCGATTTGTTTGACGAACTCCACACTTTTATCTTTGTCGTTGATCGCTCCCATGAGCAGCGTTTCCGAATAAGCCTTGATCGAGGCCAGCGGCGTTTTGAGTTCATGTGAAACGTTGGCGACGAAATCCTGCCGCATCGTTTCGAGTTTTCTCAGTTCGGTCACATCATTCAAGACCACGACGACACCGGGTTGGTTTTCGTCAGCCAGCACGGACACGCGGGCGCGAAGCGTTTTCTGTGGTTTGGTGAGCGTTTTGAATTCAGTTTTGGTGAATGATCGCTCGGCTTGCGTCTTTTCAACCGAAGCAACCAGTTCTGGAATGCGAACGATCTCGATCAATTGTTTATTGACGATCTCCGGTCGCGTCAGTTCCAGCATTTTACAGGCAGCGCCGTTGGCCATCATGACTTGCCCATCGGGTTGGATGGCAATAACGCCTTCTTTCATGCTTGAGAGTACTGAATCGAGATGTCTGTTGTTTTCGATCAGCCTTTCTTCGCGCACGATCAGTTCGTCTTTCATTGCTTCAAAAGCATCACCAAGCTCGCCCCACTCGCCGGCTTGCCGGGTCAGGTTAATTGAAGCCTGATAGTCGCCGACGCCAATGCGACGCGCTGCGGCCGCAAAAAGCGCAAGCGGCTGCATGTACCTAGCAGAAAAGAATGACATGAGTAACGCGGTGAGGCCACCGACGGCAATCGCAAACAGCCAGACATACCGTTGGATGGAGGCAATGGATGAGTTGATGGTCTCCGCCGGCGTGGCAACACGCACGTAGCTAGGATTGGATTTGTCGTCGGAATCTATTCTGCGGGCGAAATACATCATCGGTTTGGCCAGTGTCGCGCTATAGCGTTCAGAGAAACCAGAGCCGTTGGCTTTGGCCAATAGAACTTCGGTTCGTGTTGCATGAGATCCAATGTCTCGATCACCAGTAATCGAATCAGCAACAACCGCGCCATCGGGCCTAATCAGCGTGACACGCGTCTCGGATTTCTCTCCGATGCGCTTGATATGATTTGGAAGCGTTTCGTCTTCAATTCCAACTTCGAGCCCATCAATGTGTTCGGCGAGAATAAGTGTCATCGAACCCATTTTTGATTTGGCGGCGCTAATCATTTGATCGCGCGTGATCCGACTGAGCGCGAGCACGAAAAATCCAGCGGCCAGTAAATGGAGAACTAGATACCCAATTAGGAAACGGCGAACAGTGCGCGGGAAATTCATGGAATCGAAACGTCAACGTGTCTCAGTTGCGGTAAATGATCCACTGGACCAACGCAGGGCCAGCAAGACGATTGAAGTTTAACAGATTATTCTCTTCAATTGCGTCGGGTAAAAACACCTTTTTGCCCAAGGCCTACTTGTTCAGCATAGCGTTGCGGAAGAATATCCCAGAATCAGATGGCTCATATTGGTAGCTTTTAATCAGCGACGGGGACCAATCCGGGTCGAAGATCCAAGCACACCATGAAATATTTTTCTTGTCAAGGTATTTGAGTATCGTGTTTCGAAAGGTTCCGTCGTCAATGAAGTGCGCTTCGTCGCCTTCGAGATAGTATCCCATTTCAGTCACGAAGACTGGATAGCGATTTGTAAGGAAACCAAAGTGTTCTTCCCAGTGAGGTTCTCTTGGAGGTGAACATTTACCCGGATAGGGATGCGCTACATAAGCAATGCCGGGTCGATCAATGGGATTGTTTTTTACATCGCGCAAATCGTATGACCAGTCAAAACCACCGACCAGTGGAATGGCGTTTCCATCGTTTGCATAAATGGTATCTACGATCGATTCGACGATTGTTTTCCATTGACGCCACGTGCATGTGCTTCCCGTGGCCTTGTAAACGTTCAGTTCATTGTAGATTTCGTAGAAGGCCACGGTTGGATTGCCTTCGTAGTGCTTTGAGATCGCATCCCAAAATCTGAGCGTTTCCTTTAGGCTCGTTTTGTAGTGTTCTGATTCAAAATCGCCGGTCCTCAAGTTGCCTATGCTGTGCCAGTCAATGATGACATACATTTCCAGTTCGTCACACCACCTGATGGCTTGGTCCAAAAGTTTTAGGTAGTTTTCAAATCCGCGCCTTCTCAATCGCTGTGGATGTACCGGGATTCTGATGATGTTAGCACCCCATTTTTTAATGGCTTCGAAGTGCTTCTTGCTCCATTGACCGTCACTTTTAATTTTGTCTGGGTCTCCAATCGCCATACCTTTAAAAATGATCGAAGTGCCATCGTCGTCAACAAATCGGTTTTTGAAAACCTTGATGAAGCCCATCGGCCCCTTTTTGGGGTCGGCAGGTTTTAGGCGCGTCCATGCGTCGATCATTTGTCGTGAGTCGTGAAGTGTTGTCTGCGAGTTGTTTTTGATGACGGAGGCTATAGTGCTGTCGTGATTGATCAAAATAGTGAGGGGATGCGCGACTCGGTACCTAAAGGTATCGTTTTGATGGCTGTTGTTCACGATCCCCAGTTGCTCAATCACGTTACTTTGTGGGTCGGCCAGAAGTGGAAACGTGATTCCTTGTGAGGAAGAGAAGTCCTTGAGAACCTGAACTCCGTCGAAGCTAAGCCCAACAACCTGCAGGCCTGCCGATTCAATGGATTTAAGTTCGCTTTGTAATTGAGTCAATTGCTCTTTACTGCTAGGACACCAGCCCGCAGAACGGAAGATGACCAACGCAATTGGTCCATCAGAAAGAAGATCACTCAGCTTCCGGAAATTACCGAACTGGTCTTGGAGTGTGAAATCTTCGATGCGGGTTCCCGCATCAGGCTCAGAGATTGTCTGGGCAGGTGCAGTTGATGGAGTCAAGGCTAAGGCAAACAAAATTGCCAGCAGTAAGAGGAATCTCATTCAAAACCTTGCTCGAGATAAATGTATCAAATCTTGATGCTCAATCGCGCTCAGTTCTGAGCCATACTTTCTCGCGCTTGAACAGCAACGAAACATAAATTGCTATTTTGCGAAAGAGGAACCAAGGCATCGCTAGAATCGCCTTAGCAGGAACTCTGTCGCGGCAATGAACCATCCAGCCTAACACGAGACTCGATCCCATCAATAAGGCTCCAACACTCAACATGATCGCTGGAACCAAACTTCCCCCAAAAACTGCCATCAAAAGGGCGCACAAAGTCAGAAATCCCCAAGCGATCCCCAGCAGCGCTACCGGAGGAATACAAAGATCAAACGCAGCCCAAAGCAAACCGGGGCGGAACGAAGTAAAGGATCTCAAAGCCATCTTTGGCGCATTAGTGAGAATTGATTCGAGGTATCCTTGCTCCCAGCGGCGTCTCTGTTGCACCAGCGTTCCCCACTCTTTTGGTACGTGACCATCGATTCTTGCTTCAGGGCAGAAAGTAGGAGGATACCCTGCGTAGGCAAGTTCCAAGCCCAGTGTCGTGTCTTCGGCGAGAGACTTATTGGCGACATCGACCTTTCGAATCACGTGCCAAGGAAATGCCATTCCACTACCGGTCAGCTGACACGGCATGCCTGCACGCAAAGAACCCAATGGGCGGATATGATTCTTGAACCAAAGCGTAAATGAAGAAGCATTGTTGCTCGCGACGCCGTCGGTTTGTTCCCCAAAAATATAAGAGCCTTGAACCGGTCGGTCTAGTTTTGCAGCCTTGCTAGATAGATGGGCCAAAGCATCTGCCGAAATTCGACAATCGGCATCGACGACGATAACAACTTCGGGAGGGTCGGCTTCCAGTTTTTCCAATGCGAACCGCAGGGCATAAGCCTTACCTCGATCGGTCTGGTCGAACCTTTCGAAGACTTCGGCTCCGTAGCTTTTGGCGACCTCAGCGGTAGCATCCTCACAGTTATCAGCAATGACGATAGCGCGGTCGTTGTCTTGCATTTGGCTTTTTACGTCCTGCAAGATTCCTGAAATGATCGCCTCTTCGTTGTGTGCCGGGATTAAGACGGCCAGTCGAGGCAGTTTGCTTTTCTCAAATTCACTCTTTGACGCAGGTATGAGCGAAAGAAAACACTGGAGCGAAAAAGTCAAGATGGGAATCAAGACAATGACTGAAACAAGTACCAATGTGAAAGTAAACATATTGCCTGTCTGGGGTGATGCTAGATTAGTATCGGGAAGGATGAGTGCGACCAAAAGTCGTTGAATAACGGTGGTTGATTTTCAACCCCTCAGTCTACTCGCTCCAAGTCAAAAACTTGTGGCGAATCTTACTGCGGGCGCAGCAAAACGTGTTTTGGTTGGAAGAAAATCGAAGCGTTTGCCCCGGCGAAAACCCTGTTGGAGGCGTTTGGTTTGCTAACGATCACTCCAGACCCATTGATATCCGACAATGAAATCCGCATTACCGTTACGATCGTTATTTTCCGCCAGAGAATTGGTGTAGTTGGAGCTGGTGATTGCAAAGCGATTTCGCCAAACCTAGCCTTGTTTAAGATGGACGTTGATTCTCTCCTCTCTCCTCTTCCTTGACCAATCTTGGCGGTTGGGAATTACCAAGGTACGAGTCTTGGCAAGCTATGAACGATAAAAAAGAACCTTTGATGGAAAAAGTTTGGCACCTTTTGATTGGTTGCCTGCTGGTTGCGTTCTATGCTTTAACGCGCCCGTTCAATCATTCTGAAAGCTACGACAGTATCAACTACGCGCTTTTCGCAGAAAACTTCCCTCTTGGAACTGCGCCCGATTCACGAAACATATTGTTCCATGCCGTTAATCGTATCCTGTTCGTCACATCAGAATGGCTGGGATTCGATATCGGAGCATTGGAGCTGCTTTGCTCGGTAAGCGTACTAGCCGGCGCATCGTCTGTAGTGCTGTTCGCTAGGCTGATGAAGAAGCGATACAGAGTTTCATCTTTTGCAGCGTGGACTGGAGCAGCTTTCCTTGGTCTGACCTATGGTTATTGGCGTTACACAGGTGCCGCCGAAGTCTACATGCCGTCGATCTTCTTGATCCTCTGCAGCCTGACGCTGATCTTTAAATTTTTGGAAGATGATGATGCGCAGAACCAGCGTTGGTTGTGGGCGGCAGGCGTTCTTTCGGGGCTTGCCGTACTGTTTTACCAGCCAAATATCATCGTCTTGTTTGCAGCGACGTTTGTTCTTTTTTGCTCATCGTCACGATTGTTTGCCTTTGTTCGTTACGCGGCAATGGGTGCTCTAATTGTCGTTGGCGGGTTGATTGTGTCCTATCTGATGGTAGAGGGAGAAGTGCCCACGCCCAGCGAGTTGATCCGGTTTGTCACAGCCAGGAACGGCGAATTCCGTAGCCGCACTCCTGTCCACATCGCCTTAGTCAAATTTATTCTTGCTTTTGGGCATGACCTATTTTCTGCTCACTGGACTCGCACGCTGGATCCTGTTCGCACCACGCTCGATCCTTACATCCCGGGGTGCGTTTACAATTTCAACGTCGTCGCTTACGCAGGAAAGGGTATCCAGTATTTGACCGCGATCGCCGCGGCGTTGTTTATTCCTGTGTTGGCTATATTTGTGAGGCTTCACTGGGTCGCTGCTCGAAAATGGAAGTTCGGTTGGCCTGACAACAGAACGCTTTTCCTAGTTGGTTGGATGGGCTTGATCGGACTTGTCGTTGGTACGATCGATCCCGGTAGCTTTGAAGCTTGGATTCCAGCACTGGTGCCGTTTGCAGGATTGCTCACCGTGTTTGTCTTCGAGCCATGTTTTAAAATGGGAAAGCAACGCACTCTTATAGTATTTCTATTGCTCGTGTTTTGCTACAACTTCTCCGGAGGCACCATGATCTGGCGAAACTCAGAGGGAGACTATTTCTTTCACAAAACAGCTTGGATCAGGCAAGAGCTAACAGAACAGGACACTGTGCTGCTGAACGAATTTGACTACCGAATGGTGGACTATCTTGGTTATTACAGTGACGCGCGAGTCGTACATTTGACCGGTGAAGATCGAGTCACCATCGCTCGCAGTCATCCGGAAATTCATTCTGTTTCGCTCGATGAGTTCTTGGCCAAACACGCAACCGGTCAGGGCAAGTTGTATGTGCTGGATGATGTTCTGACGCCTCCTCCAGAAATAAAATCATGTAGAAGCGGCCAAGAGAAGTTCGACGCCGCAATGGCGTTGGCCGATCGAATCAAAGCGAACGCAGTTCTGGTCGACTCGGGAACTTTCGGCAAAACGTACCAGATCAAATTCGCTGATTAGTTTCTGGTCGTGGCCGGGCCTGAAAACCAAACTCACTTTTCAAATAAAATTGAATGAAACTCGGTGGCATCTAGTATTTCAACTTCGTGCTTTCGACCAACGCAACTAGACTGCCGTGTCGATGTGACGATGAATTTTGCCTCTCGAGCAATGCAATATTTATTGAGAACATTGGCCAGATCCGCAGAGTAAATGAATGACCGAAAAATCCGCCAAATTTTATATCCCCTCACTGGACGGGATCAGAGCGATCGCTTTCCTGATTGTGTTTCTATCGCACGCGGGATTTGGCAAATTTGTGCCCGGTGGGTTCGGGGTCACGATTTTCTTCTTTCTTAGCGGCTACCTGATCACGACCATGCTCAGACGAGAACACGAGCGGTCCAACACGATAGATTTCAAAAAATTCTATATGCGGCGGGTGCTGCGGATTTGGCCTCCGTTTTACCTCGTGCTGTTTCTGGCGGTCGCCGTTTCTTACATGGTCGGTACCTATTCACAACCCGAATTATCTGGGCACTATTTTCACGCGTTTGTGACACAGTTCTTCCACTATTCAAACTACTACAACATTGAATACGGGAACCAGTTCATGGCGTTGGGAACCGAAGTCTACTGGTCGCTTGCCGTTGAAGAGCATTTCTATCTGTTGTTTCCGTTGCTGTATGTGCTGCTGCGAAAGCTTGGCATCGGATCGTCAAAACAGGCCACGATTTTCTGGGGTATTTGTCTGCTGGTGTTGCTGTGGAGATGTTTACTTGTGTTCACCATGGGAGCCGATTACGACCGCATCTTTTTCGCGACAGATACCCGTCTGGACAGCATTATGTTCGGTTGCGCTCTGGCCGTGGCCGGCAACCCTGCTCTCGATCAAGATCAACAGATCTCAGAACGCACGCTCAAGTACATTTTGCTACCATTGGGGTGTGCGTTGCTGATATGGTCTCTGCTTGTTCGAGATAGTGTTTTTCGTGACACATTTCGGTATTCAGTTCAGGGCGTCGCGCTCTACCCGGTCTTCATCGCTGCCATCCGCTTTCCAGATTGGTTCGTGTTTAAACCGTTAAACTGGAGCTGGATGCGATTTGTAGGCATCCTTTCATACTCCCTGTACCTCGTTCACTTTATGGTCATCAAGGCGCTGACTACGGTCGCGCCCGGACTAGGGCTGGTTGGGATAAGTGTTCTCTCGTTGCTTATTTCCCTGGGGATTTCATACGCCGTTTATCGCTTTGCAGAGGTTCCTGCGGCCAAACTTAAAAAGAGATTTTCTTCCCACTAAAACAACCAGTGAGGCCAAGGCGGAGCGCTGCATGCAGTGGGATTCGCCAGAATTCCTGATCTGTTAAAGATGATTGGGGAAATCCAATACGCTTACTTGATCGCTTGCCTGATCATTTCAGCTAAGACGAACAACTAATGCTAAGACGAACAACTAATTTGCTTCAGCCAAGTATTTTTCCACAGCGGCTCGCATTGAGATGTCGACTTCGTTTTGGCTAAATGCGTGATCGGCCATGGCTCGCCGTTGATCTTTCGACAATTTGGCTGCGGCGCTGAAGGTATCGGCGAGCGTATCAAAATCGAACATCAGGCACGAAACTTTGTCCTCAAGTTGGAATCCTCGAGTACCAAATTTTTGCAATAACATTGGCAGCTTGGACGCAATGTACTCGCTGTTTTTAACGTTTGCTCCAGAACCTTCGAATACCGGATTGAGGGCGAAATCTGCAGCCGCAAGGTAAGGTTGAATGGAATCGACAAAACCTGTCTGAAAGATCCTTGCGTCGTTGAGTTCTTGTTTGGCATCGGTACCTGATTGCTCCGCGACGGTACCCACGACAACAATCTTCACGCCTCTTTCAGCCAACAGAGCGCGTTTGTCGGCACAAAATTCCTGTAAACGAACCAGTGCAGACCGATTGGGGCCAAAGTTACTTCCGGTGAAAACGAAAAGAGTTTCGTCTTCGCCAATGCCGAGTTCCTTTCGAGTGGATTCTCGAATTTCGGGATCCAATCGGTAGTCTTCAGGAAAGATTCCGTTTGGCACAAGCACAACCGAATTGAGGTCTTTGAAATACTCTTGGTCTGCCGGTGCGCAGGCGATGACTAAGTCGGCTTTTTTGGCCGCGCTCCGTTCCATCTTCCTGACTAATGGAACAAGCAAGGGTGAACAAAGTGAATTTTGCCAAAGTTGGTGCTCAACGTTATGCGTGTTTAAGTGCCATGGCTTTCCCAGTCGTGTCGCTATCGGATAAAGGAAGGGGAAATCAACAATGACAAGATCAGCTGCGTCAGCAAGTTCCCGCAGTTTCTTAGGAGTGTGTAATCTGGCGAACAAATTGCTCCACAGAGGCGGTAGTTCGAACTTATATGCGAACCACTGGCATGCCCCGAAAAACGGTTGGCGGTTGACGAATTCATTCACTCCGTTTTCCAACAGCGTCGCGCCACTGTCTTTTCTTTCTAGGTATTCCTTCTTTCGGCCTGTAAAAGAATAGATTGTCACTTCGTGTCCCAACTCCGCGAGCGCTCGCGCGAAAGAACCAGAACGTATTTGGCCGCCTGAGAGGCTTGGATAAACCTGTATTTCTGAAAGGATAAGGATGTTCATCAAATGAGTTTTTTGGTTGGTTTTTGCAGCGTTATGAAGAGGGATCAGGCGAAGAGGGATTAGGCATTCTTACTCAAGGTGTCATTGAGATTATGATTGGATTCAAGCGGAATTCTATCTCCGTTCCATGAATGTGCAGCCAATGCCAAGAAAAGAAAAGCAGTGATCGGCGACGAACCATTCAGGCCTGATTCAGTAAATCCTCGTATGATACAAAAAGCGACTCCGCCGACGAGAAATAGGTATCCCGGTTGCATCGTTTTCCGATAGGTGATCGCAGAATAGAAAAAGATTGAAAGGGCGGTCGCAAATAACAGTATCGTTCCCACAATACCTAGCTGAAGTGTTGTGTCAACATATGAAGAATGAGCTTCGCTAATCACCCATTGTTGAGACAACGCAATATCGGCAATGTGCCGTGGATTCCAAAATGCCTTAAACCCATAGCCCGCCCAAGGCCGGTATGAGATGTACTCTGCCAAGTCCTGCCACAAAGGAAGTCGACCCGTTAATGATTCGCCCGTCTCTTCCCCTCTTCCCATCAGCAGGACTTCTGAATTCTCCATGATCGGGTTGAAGTCCACCGCCAGACAGAGCAGAGAAATACATGATAGCAACCAGAATCCGGTCGCAAGCCCGATAACAATATTCCGCACTGGCTGCGAAGCAAGCCAAATCAACCCCAACGAAACCGGTACCGCAGCGGTTGCACTCCTGCACTTGGTCAGGATCAAAAACAGAAACAACAGGCCAAAAATACCATAGAACACTACTTTGAATTTTGGCTTGACACTCGCCATCGTGTAAGCCGCGATACAGCCGATGGCGAGGTTGGCCGCTTGGATATTCGGATGCATGCTGCCGGCGAAACGATATTCCCCCCAGTGCGGACGAAAGGTCCCGAAGGCCAGTTCGGCAGCAATCCCTAGCCCTAGGTACGCTAGCGATACGAGCACCGCGGCGAAAACTGCATCTTTGACGTCGATCAATTTGCAAAAACCAAAACACCCGATCGCGCAACACAGCACTAGGCTAAAGCGCCTGATCGTGGTGCCGGCGTCTATCGACCAAGCAGCACTTGCTCCAGCCCACAACAAATAGATTACAATCAATGCGGTAGGCAGATTAAAGCGAAAGGTTTTCCCGCGTTCCAGCAGTAAACTGAACATGCCGATAACCGCGCAACCAAGAAAAACGATGCGGCGCAACGAGTTACCACCCGAAGCCCAGCTTTCTTGGTCTTCAATGTCCGCGACAAAATTTTCAGTCAAGGACATGGTAAGATCTTGTTCGGAAAAGAAAGTGACCGCAACGACCACTGCCAAAAAAACTGTTTTCACAATTGGCAAAAATGACCAGTCCGTTGAGCGCTGCGAGCGGAGCGAGTTGAGAGTCAGTTCAGTCATTAACTAGCCCTCCGACCTGAGGTTTCTCACGAAGAAATCTAACCAGTAGAGCCGATCGTAGTGTCGCGCTGGTCGCGGAGCCAATTAGGGTCGTCCATGCCGCTCCAACGACTCCCAGCGGTTGGATCAATAGAACTGCAGCGGTGATCGTGACCAGCATGAGAATAACATCAACCCAAAAGTTCTCTTTGATGCGTTCGATCGCAAACAAGCCACCGCTGGCGGTGTGCGAGAAGCCTTCAAATAACTTGGCGATCGCCAATAACGTCAAAACGGTTTGCAATCCAACATAGTTTTCCCCCAATACTTTGACTGCGATCACGTCACCAAAGAAGGTCAGTAACAAAGCGAAACTGCCGACAGCAACGAAAAACACCAAGTACATCTGTGACATTAGTTGTCGCAGTCCAGAGCTTCCTTCCTCCACGTAAACCCGCGCTGCCTTGGGCGTTAAGAAATTTAGCATTCCCATGTTGAAAATATTCGCGACGCCGACGAGTGTCATGCAACCGCCGAAAAATCCGGTTCCTTCAGCGCCCGCGGCAACCAATAACAGCCATGGCAACAGATAGGTTGGAAGCGATCCAACAAGCTGACCAGAAACGGCCCATTTGCCAAACGACCAATTTAGCTTCCAGTCTTCAGTCAAGCGTTGGGTCTGAAACTGAATCGTTGGACCAAATTTGAAGTACCAGTATCCGATCGTAAAAAGACACGAAGCGCCCACTGCAATCCATGCAGTCGCTCCGGTAAGAATTCCCATGGACCTTAACACAATCAGAGCACTAATCTGAAGCACCGAGATTGCCACATCAATTCCCAGCACGCTTGTATTTTTCGAATGTGTAAAACAGTAGTGCCGTATGATCTCGCGCATCATGATTGCTGGCATGAAAATCGACAGGACCAACAGAGTTGGGACCACTTCGGGCGAAACCCAACCTAACCATGCAACCGCGATCTGCACAAACAAATACGCCAGCGCAATTAGAAGAAAGATCAGCTGCTGGACGAGGCAACTACCGCGATACGCTGGCAGTTCGCTTTCGCTTTGGCGATGGTGATAGAGTGTGTAGGGCGTCGAGACCAGTTGTTGTTGGAACCCTCGGGCAAAGAGCACCAGAGACAATCCAATGTAATAGACGCCGAAAATAGCCGGACCGTCAGGCACCTGCCGACTGATCAAAATACAGGTGGCAAAACCCGCGACACTGACAACCCCCTGATTGAAGAGGCATACCAATGCATCTTGTTTGGACACAACAGATCGCATAAACCTGGTGCCTATTGGTAACGGAGACCTACCCATTTGCGATCGGAGACCTAGTCAGAAATTCGTTGTTTTCGAGAATTTCTTTTTCGAGGTCACTATTTTCGACTTTCTTTCTCAGTCGCATAGGAGCCCAAAACAGCTCGAAAAACAATGCGGTCAGAATTGCTCCTGAAGTAGCCGCAACCAATCCAGCAACTGCAATCAGTTTTCTGTTTGGGCTGATGGGTTTGGGAACGTAGCTTGGCGGTTGAACGACACGAACGTTTGTAAACCGGCTGCTGTTGAGGGCTTCTTCGATTCTGGATTGCTCGTAAAGCTCTTGGTATTGAGCATAGTTGCCCGCGCTCAATTCCACCGCTTTCTGCAGTTGGCCAATCATGACCTCATCCCGATTCAATTTGGCGGCTTTGTCCAGCAATTCTTCAAGTTGTGAGGTGAGGGCTTCCTTCTGGGCAGCCATCGCAGAAAGATCGCCTTGAGCGTTGATGCGCTCCTGAGTGACTCTGGCTCGGTCTAAAGGGTTTCTGCTGACAAGGAACTTGTATTTTTCTAGTTTGGCCTCTGTGGATACGAGGCTACTCGTGACATTCATCAAGCTGGATTCAATGGAATTGGTTTGTTCTTTTAGGTTTTCTCGGGCTCCCTCAATCGAAACGACGCCCGCATCTTCTTTGGCAATTTGCAGGGCCTTCATTGACTCTTTCCACTGGCCACGCAGCAACCTTGATTGTTCCTTGAAAAAGCTGTTACTTTGAGGTGTCTGATGCGCATCGGTGTGCATCGCTTGGTACACGTCAAGGTATTCTTGGACAATCCTTTGAGCCAGTTCAGGCGATGAGCCTTTGGAGTTGAGAGTTAGCACACTTGATTTTCTAGAACTGATGACATAGGTGTCTTCAATCAATTGTCGAATCGCTTTTTGCCGCGACGAATCCCGACGGTCTTTGCCTTGGAACGGCTTTTGGACCTCGTCGGTTAGCGGGGCATCACCGAGGATGACCTCAGGACCAATTCGGTCAACCACCTGTTCGACGATACCTCTGCTGTAGAGCATATCGCGAATAGAATTGATTTCGTTGTCTCGCGTATCGAGTACAGAAATGGTGCTGCCGGTTGTAGCGGTCGGGTCCAACGAAACCGTCTCCCGGCCAAGCTTAACGAAGATCATCGCCCCTGATCCGTACGTGCGAGGCAGGAAATTCATCGCCAGTAGTGCTACGAGCATTGTCGCACAGAAAACTAGCACCGCCGGGAACCAGTGTTTCCTTAAAGCGGTGACAAACGTCTCAATAGAGAATGATTTGATAAGTTCGGAATCCACGACTATATCTGATTGTTAAATGGGCGAACGAAAGTATCTGAAATAACAGAAAACCAATGTTAACCAGAACGATCCGCCAAAAGCACAATA
Source organism: uncultured Pirellulaceae bacterium (assembly GCA_938036435.1). GTDB lineage: Bacteria > Planctomycetota > Planctomycetia > Pirellulales > Pirellulaceae > Mariniblastus. The sequence continues at coordinate 41,658 of CALHPU010000122.1, forward strand.
ATTCAAGGACTTGTCACTTTTTCTCACACTAGGTTTAGGAGACTTTGAATATACTGATTATGCAAATTAGCTTGGACTCAGGCCTAATTTTCCATATCCAAAATGATTTTTCCATCTCTTCTCAGAACTAGTCCACTAAACCGTGAAAACCCTCGACATTTCAACATTTGACCATTCGCAACTAGACGAAACGAAAATGAAAAAAAGTGAAAGTGCTCCAACGGATGGCGAAGAATTTTCGTCACCTGATGACACCTCTTTTGTCCAGCCAGCCCAGTTTGGGACAATTCAACTTCGTGGCATGCCGATCCATGCGATCACAAGAAGGCAGACAGCCAGACATTTAATTGACTGTTCTCTGAAGAACGTCGGCGGTTGGGTGGTCACTCCCAACCTCGATATTCTCAGGCGGTACACAAGGTCTAGTTCATTCCGAAATCTGTTGGCCACTTCGACGCTAAACGTTCCCGACGGAATGCCCCTGATCTGGGCAAGTCGCGTCAAAGGTCAACCGCTTGCTGAACGAGTCAATGGTACTGACTTAATGGTCGATGTGTGCGAAGCGGCCGCTGAAGTAGGTAAGTCCGTATTTTTTCTTGGGGGTAATCCGGGTTCGGCAGAGAAGGCTGCGGCCACGCTAGAGGAGGATTTTCCCGGACTGAAAGTTGCTGGCTGTCATTGTCCAGACTTCGGATTTGAGACCGATATCGAGAGTGTTGAGGAAATTGCCGCGATCATCGCTGCTGCAAATCCTGACTTTGTTTTCGTGGGGCTCGGCTCGCCGAAACAAGACGTGCTAATCAACATGCTTCGGCTAAAGTTGCCCAACGTTTGGTGGCTAGGTGTGGGAATCAGTTTCAGCTTTGTCGGTGGCGAAATTTCACGTGCTCCCGAATGGGCAAAAAAAGGCGGTCTTGAATGGTTCTTTCGGTTGATCGCCGAACCAAGACGACTCGCCAAGCGTTATCTCCTTCAGGGAATCCCGTTTTTTGCTGTGACTCTTTTGGTTTCCGGTTTTGAGCGAATTTGGTGTCGCGATCCCCAAGGGAATATAGAAGATCCTCCGAGCGAAATCGTAAAACCGAGAACGGCTTAGGTCGTTGGTGTCAGATTGACCAGGGCTTCTCAGAAAGTTAGCCTGCGTAACATTTTGATGATATCAAAAGGGTTTTGTGAAAAGTGCCTAAGGTTGGCAACGATGCCGTTGCTTGTATTTTTGTCGATTCTGATCGCTGAGATGGCTGCGTTTCTAAGCGTGGCAGTATTTTCTGGAATGGAGCCGGTCCTTGCTGTGCTCGCGTCTTCTTCAAAGACGACATCGCGCACCCAGTGGAGCCGATTTTCGATGCCCCAGTGACCGCGATTGTAATGCAGAAGGTCAGCCGCAGATCCTCTCTCAGGCGAGAGGCTGGTGACCGCATAGGAGATTTCGGTAGAAGTCTTGCCGTCAGAAACTCGCTTGACGGTACGCTCGATGCGGCAGACTTGTTTCAAGCCAGGCCAGTCATAGTGCCCAGCAAGCCTTGAACTGGCTTGGAGCGTTCGTGTTTCGATACGCCCATGGCCTTTGTTAATCGTTCGATGAACTTCAAGCTGCCGTTGGCGTTTGGCTTCGGTACCGGGGGGAAAATCCGGGCGTAAAGTCAGCAGCGATTGCCGACTTTAGGTCCGGTTGGTTGTCTTTGACTGTAAATAGATAGTCGCCGCCAGCCCCCACAATCTCTTGGCATAGATCGCGTTGGCAAAACATGGCGTCGCCGGTGATTACTTTTCCTTTGAGCACCATACCTTTGAGCAATTCCATCGCCGTCTTATGTTCGTTGGTTTCGGGCGGCATTTGAAGTTGCTTCAGAACCGACCCGGTGGTGTGATCCAAAGCAGCGAGCAAGTGAATACTTCGCCCGTGTTGCTGCATCGCCCCGCGAAGCGTCTTGCCATCAATCGCTACCGCCTGCAGCGATGCATCATCGGTACGACCCTCGACCAAACTAACAACCCAACTACTGATCGCTGACTCAAGAACATCAGCAGGGAGTTTTAGTAAGAGATCGCTAAAGCAATTGGCACAGGGCGGGGTTCGCAGAAAGCCAATTTGATGCCAAAAACTGGATTCTTGGTTATGAATCCATTGAGTTATTCCGGTCAGACTTCTGGCTCCTGCCAAAATTCCGCAAGTCAGGCCAGCGAGCATTGCTGGCAGATTATGACGACGTCCCATTCGTCCACGTGGATCAGCAATACTTGCGAAAACCGCAACCAAATCGCCGCCTGGCGCACTGCTCATGCCGTTTCTCCTTAAGCGAATTCAAACTCCGTTAAACTTCTTGGAGACTGTACGAAGAAAATCGACATAGGTTCACTAAATGAGAAGCCCTG
>CALHPU010000123.1 GCA_938036435.1 uncultured Pirellulaceae bacterium
TACGTGGATGCGCCGCCTGCACCCGGGAAGAAACGCAACAGCGGAGTCTTCCTGCATCTCAATGGCGAAGACAAAGTCTGGCCCAGCTTTACCGAAGCTCAGTTAAGAGAAAACAATGCCGGCTTTTTTGTGTTTTCGGGGGACTCGACGTGCGCAGAAGTTCAGCCAACCGACAAACAGAAAAAGGCTGGGGCCAAAAAGAAACAGTTCCGAGTGATGAAACGCAAACCGGGGGTCGAGGAAAAACCGGTCGGCCAGTGGAACTCCTACGACATCGTCTGCATGGGCGATACCGTTGCCTTGACGGTCAACGGCAAGCTGGCCAACAAGGCCACCGGGTGCGTTCCGGCGGCTGGGAAGATCGGCTTGCAAAGCGAAGGCGCACAGTTAGAGTTTCGAAACATCTATCTCGAACCGGCAGAGCAATAGCATAACGCAATGCTTGATCTGAGTAGCCATTCGGATTGGAATGTCAGACGAACGTTATGCGTGAAGTCCTCAACAAAGATTAACTCTATGACTCATCCGAACCGGCAATCGCTTTGCAAACCAGCTTTACTTCTACAGATACCGCGCTGCAAGCGGTCGATTGGTGCGTTGGATGTCCACGCATTCGCCACCGTTTACCCCGAAGCTCAAGCCTCGCATTCCGTCTTGGCTAAAATTAGTTCAGGTATATTGTTATGTTGATGCTTTCGCCCCAAGAAATCGGTGACAAGATACTCCCAATCCTGATCAGAAAAGGTTTCAGCGAACATGCGGCCCGAACGATCGCCGACGTGTTCATCGAAAACAATCTCGAGGGAGTTGATTCCCATGGCTTGGCTCGCTTCCCGGATTTTATAAGTTCAATTGACGCCGGACGAATCCAGATTACCGACGGTCCAGAACAGGTCGCAAGCTTCGGCGCATGGGAACAGTGGGACGGCCTCTGCGGCGCGGGACCATTAAATGCGCAAGCCGCTATGAATCGAGCCATGGAGATCGCCCGGGAGTCCGCCTTGGGCTGTGTTGCGCTTCGCCGGACGAATCACTGGATGCGTGGCGGAACCTATGGAAAGCAAGCGGCCGACGCGGGGATGGTCGGTATCTGCTGGACCAATACGATACCCAACATGATTCCTTGGGGCGGCAACACACCAACGCTCGGCAATAATCCGATCATCCTCGCAGCTCCTTTCGATGACGCCCCGGTTGTCATGGATATGGCCATGACGCAATTTTCTTACGGCAAGCTCGAGCAACATCGTATCCACCGCACACAGCTTCCTGTGGCAGGTGGATGGGACGCCGATGGAGAGCTGACACGGGACCCCAAAGATATTCTGGATACCGGAAAACTCCTTCCAGCAGGGTATTGGAAAGGCACCGGTCTGGCCTTCGTGCTCGATCTCTTGGCCAGCCTACTTGCCTCTGGCAATGCCACTTCCGATATTGCCAAATTGAATGGTGAACAGCAAATCTCACAGGTCTTTCTCGCGTTCGATGTCGCGCGGTCTGGCAACGGTGAAGAAATCTCCGCTCGCATACGCGAGGCTATCGATTGGATGAAAGGCGACGAACCTGAATCGATTCGTTACCCGGGCCAACGCGCTGCCGAGACTCGTCTCGAGCGGCTCGTACACGGTATCCCCATTCCCGAAGAAACATGGAAGGCACTCGGGTAGCGCCCGCAAATTAGAAAAGTTCACTTTTAGAAAATGACACTCGGAAGATTGGCCTGCGAAAGCGAAATCGCACAGTTGAGATTTCTAAATATCTATCTCGAACCGGTAGAGAAGCAGAACGCACGACTTGATTTGAGTAGCCATCCGGATTGAAATGTCGGACGAACATTGTGCGTGAAGTCCTCAACAAAGGTTAGCTCCATGACTTATCCCAACCGACGATCTTTTTGCAAAACAGCGTTGCTCCCGTTGGCGGCATCCGCTCTGATGCCCTCCGAATGCTTTGGTGGCCAAGGAGATCCTGCCAAGCAATCGCTAGGATCGCACTTGCGGGTTTCGCTGAACGCTTTTTCCTTTAATCAATTGCTGCGAGACAATGCCAAAGACTCCAGCAAGGGAGTTGATCTGTTTGGCGTTTGCGATTTCTGTGCCAGGCTGAACATCGACGCGGTTGACTTGACGGGCTATTACTTTCCGAGATACCCGGATGCTCCAACGGACGAGTACCTCTTTCGTTTGAAGCGACATGCTTTTGATCTGGGGCTGGAAATCAGCGGAACGGGTGTGCGTAATGACTTTGTCGTCGCAGATGAAGCCGTACGCAAAGAAGGAATTCAACGAGTCAAAACATGGATCGAAGTGGCGGCCAAGTTGGGTGCTCCGGTGATCCGTGTTTTCGCTCAAACGTGGCCGCCGTTTCGCAACTGGCGGCAGGGGGCGGGAAACGCTGACCGAGCAACCGTTGAGGGCCGTATTGCTGACGCATTGCGAGAGTGTGCGGACTACGGGCAGAGATTCGGCGTAATCGTCGGCGTTCAAAACCATGGTGACTTCCTGAAGACCGGCAACGAACATTTAAGCTTGATCAATCGAGTCAACCATCCATGGTGCGGCGTGTTGGTGGACACAGGTCGGTATGCCTCCGATGACCCTTATGCCGATATCGCCTTAACGGCGCCGCATGCGGTCAACTGGCAAATCAAACAGGCGATGGGCCACAAGGCAGACGCCACGCCGATGAATATGCTGAAGCTGCTGACCATTGTTCGACGATCCGGTTATCGCGGCAACATTCCGATTGAAACACTCCCCTTACAACGTCCAGACTACGACCCATTTGTCGAAGTCCCCAAGGTGTTGGCGGAAGTTCGCGAAGCGATGAAGGCCACCGCATCGATTCTGCCGAAGTCGGACCAATAGGTGTGAAACCCAGGATTCTGGCTCCCGCTTTTGTCGCGGCCGTAGCGATAACGAAATGCAAAATGGCATTGCCAGTTTATTGCCACCGGTATTGCCAACTTCCTTGCCAGCCAGACCCAATATTCGAACCAGCACTCGTCAGGTTACCAATGACATAAATCTTGATCTTAAAAATCGATTCATCTGCGAGCTGTCTTCGTTCAGTTTGCCACCGAAACCTAGATCTCGCCTTTGAGGCCGCGCTCATAATTCCTAACTTTGACGAGCCACTAAGTATTCAGATCATCGACCGAGTAACAACCGGAGCGATTTGTGGTCGTCTAATCCGAATCAAGAATGGAGAGCTTGGGAGCGAGTCGTTCGATTTGGCGGGTCATGTATTTGTTGACTTGGGCCGTCGTTTTGAATTTCATCACTGATTCCAAAATTTGTTCCGCCTCGGCGATAGTCAGCATTTGAGCCAACTGTTTGATCGACGGCACAAATGCGGGGCTCATGCTGAACTTTCGCAGGCCCATTCCCATCAGCAATACAAACGCCTTGGGCTTGCCTGCCATTTCACCACAGACAGTGATAGGAACGTTCCGTCGGTTGCAGGCGGTGATCACGTTCTTGAGCGTCATCAGGACTGCGGGCGCAAGGGGTTGGCACAAGTGGCTGACCTTCGGGTTATCGCGGTCGGCTGCCATGAGATATTGAACGAGGTCGTTGGAACCGATGGAAACGAAATCGACCAAGTCCAACATGATATCAATGGTCATCGCTGCAGCGGGAACTTCAACCATCATCCCGAAAGGCATCTCGCGGCATGGATTACCTTCGGCGGCAAGCATCTTGTACGCCTTCCGCATGATCGCCCGAAGTTTTCGCAGTTCTTCGACCGTTGTCACCATGGGGAACATCACGCGTACCGCCTCAACCGGAAATTCGTTCGCTGCGCGGATGATGGCGCGAATCTGCGTGTTAAAAAAATCAGGGTGTTCGAATGAAAGACGAATACTACGCCAGCCCATAAACGGGTTGGCCTCGTTGTGGTTGTGTCCTAGATAGGCCACCGTTTTGTCACCACCAATATCAAGCGTCCGGATCGTGATTGTGTTCTGCGGGCTGGCGGCGATAATAGTTTTGTAGATCTCGAACTGTTCCTCTTCGTCGGGAACGTCCTTATGAGTCAGGTAAAGGTACTCCGTGCGGTACAGACCTACGCCAGACGCTCCCATGTTCTGGGCGGCTTCGGCGTCGGAGACGCCGTTAATATTTGCCTCGAGCTTCAGCGGTACATTGTCGGCCGTTTCGGCGGGCAGTTCTCGATTGGACGCCAGTTGATCTTTTAGATCGACAAACTCGCGCTCTAATTTTCTGAATGCCGCCAGTGATTCGACTTTTGGGTTGATCTCGACGATCCCGTGTCGTCCGTCGACCACAATCGTATCGCCCGTTTTTACTTTGCGAAGAATGTTCTTCACACCGCTGACAGCCGGGATCCCGCGCGAGCGTGCGATGATGGCCGCGTGGCTGGTTTGGCTGCCCGCTTGCGTCACGATAGCTTGAACATCGATATCACCAAAGGCAACTGCTTGGGAGGGAAGCAGTTCATCGGCGATCACAATCAGGGGACCTTCGATGGATGCTTGGTCGGGTTTGAGCACGTCAGACAGATGCGAGCTGAGTCGGATGATGACGTCGCGTACGTCATTAAGTCGCTCCTTGAGATAGTCATCGTTGGTGCGGGCAAACAGGGCCGTGTATTCGCCCAACAGCCTGTGCAGCGCTGCCGGAGCGTTCATGCGTTCCTCGACGATCCAATTGCGGATCTTGTTCGTGAACGCCGCATCACGCAAAATGGCTTGGTGGACGGCAAAGATTGCCGCTTCGTCGTGGCCTACTTGAGTCTCGACCTTCCGCTCGAGAGCGCGAAGCTCTGTGGCGGATTTGTCCCGCGCGACTTCGTAGGCAGCCAGTTCTGCGGTGATCTCGGAATCTGCCAATTCCTTGGTGTCCGGATTCACATATATCTCGTGGATCACATAGGCGGTGCCGATGGCGACCCCGGGAGAAACTGCAATGCCACGTCGCATAGAAGCCTTTGTTTGAAGATAAAGAAACAGCCCGAGCTACAGGGTTGCAAACTGTTGATTTTTCCATCTGGACTGCTGATTCCGGCAGCAACCCAGAATTGGCTCTATTGTTTCAGATTCGCACTACCTTTACAGGGCAAAAAGGTGACCAATTGCGAGCAAAGGTGCGGTGTTGAGGCAATTTTTCGCGTTTGTTATATTAATTGGGCTATTCGCTCAGTAAACCCCTGCGTCATTTGGTCGGATTGTGATTAAAATGCCCGCTTGAAAACCAAGTTGGCTCAGTCATTCCGAAGAAAATTCATCCAACAATATGCGTTTCTCCCAACTTGACCGGATCACGGAGCTCGAGAAAAACGATTCCATCACGGCCCTAAAATGCCTGTCGTTGTCGGAGGAGTATTTGCAGGATCACTTTCCGCGATTTCCGATCATGCCGGGTGTGTTGATGGTTGAGTCAATGTTTCAGACCAGCATGTGGCTAGTCCGATGTTCTCATGACTTCGAGCATTCCACGGTAATGCTCCGAGAAACGAAAAGTTTGACGTTTCGAGACTTTGTCCAACCGGGCAACTCGCTCGAAGTAAAGGCAAAAATAAAATCAGTTAAAGGTTCTTTGACCACACTGCAGATCAACGGAACCATTGATGGAGCCCCTGCGGTTAAAGGCCGATTGGTTCTTGACGCCTATAACCTTGCCGAGAGGCAGGGTGTTGATCCTGCGATTGATGGATACATGAATCGCGAATTTCGAATCAAATTCAGACAACTTTGCTCGCAAATGGACAAATCGGTCCGGGCGAGCCTGATGCCTGAGATGACTATCACTACACCAGTTTAGAAAATTTACGGAGACAATGACCGATGCCATTTGATGATGAGGTCTTTGGAAAAGTTCAAGAAGCACTCGTTGACGCCCTTGGAGTTGACGACGACGAAGTTACACCAGAAGCAACGATGGTCGGCGACCTAGGTGCGGAGTCAATTGACTTTCTTGATATTGTTTTCAAGCTGGAGCAGTCGTTTGGGATTACGTTTGATCGGGCTGAATTGTTCCCCGATGATATTTTGACCAACGCTGAATTCATCGAAGACGGTAAGGTCACCGCCGATGGGTTGGCGAAACTCAAAGAGCGTATGCCTTTTGCGGACCTTGCCAAATTTGAAGCAAGTCCGATGGTTGCCGATTTTGGCAACATGTTGACCGTCAAAGATCTTTGCAACTACGTTGCTTCCAAGAAGTAGACGACGCCTGATCGGGGAATCCACTACAGGGTAGATTCACGTCAGTCGCCGAAGAAAACAACGAGGTCCTTCAGGTTATGTGAATCCTGAAAGGGCCTTCGTCTGTTTTTGCAATACAATTTCATTCACCTTGTTAAGCAATTGCCCGGAACTTGATATGCGTTGGTTTTGGATCGACCGGTTTACAGAATTTGTTAGCGGCGAACACGCATCGGCTGTTAAAAATATTAGCCTTAGCGAAGAAGTGGTCGACGAATACGCACCCGGTCGGACGTTTTTCCCGTCCAGCCTGATCATCGAAGGCATTGCCCAAACCGGTGGTTTGTTGCTGGGCCAGTTGAGCGATTTCACCGATCGGGTTGTGTTGGCAAAAGTCAACTCCTGCAAGTTCCACTTCGAAGCCTATCCCGGCGATACACTGCACTACCATGTGAAGATCACCAATCGCGACGGCATCGGTACCATGGTCTCAGCCACGTCGCATCTGGGCGAGCGGTTGCAGGCCGAAGTTGAACTGATGTTTGCGACGCTTGATGATGAACGGTTTAACGATGTTGAGTTGTTTGAACCGGCTCAGTTTTGTCGTATGATTCGATTGCTGCGGACGTTCGAAGTGGGTGTCAATCCTGATGGCACTCCAATCGCGGTGCCGCAGCATATGGTGGAGGCTGAAAAGTCACTGCTGCATATTGGTTTTTAGCTTTCGCCTGACGAACGTTGTTTTTTGATTTGCTTAAGAGTGTTGGAGTGTGCCGATGAGTTCCGATAATCCTCGCCGCCGAGTTGTTGTTACCGGGGTAGGCGTCATCAATCCTCTGGGCAATGACATTGAAACTGTTTGGGGTGCGCTCAAGGAGGGTAAGTCGGGGGTCGGGTATACCACGATTTTCGATGCCTCCAAGTTTCCCACGCGTATCTCGGCAGAGATCAAAAATTGGGATATCACTCAGATTGGTCAGGACGCGGAGAAGTGGAAGTTTCGCGGTCGCCACACGGGTTTCGCCGCTGGTGCCGCTCAACAAGCGATCGATGCTTCGGGTGTACTCGATTCGATCAAGGATCCTCGTCGGTTTGGCGTCTACATGGGGTCCGGTGAGGGTAACCAAGACTTCTATTCGTTTGCCAACATGATGGCGTCGTCGCTCGATGACGAAGGCAATTTGGATTTAGTGAAATTTACACGCGCGGGGATGGATACGCTCAATCCAGTTCTCGAGTTGGAGCAAGAGCCCAGCATGCCGCCGGGGCACATTGCGGCGATGTTCAATGCCCAAGGCCCCAACGCAAATTGTCTGACTGCATGTGCGGCCAGTAGCCAAGCTGTTGGCGAAGCGACGGAGATCATTCGCCGCGGTGAAGCCGACATTATGCTTTCCGGTGGCACGCACAGCATGATCCATCCCTTTGGAGTCACAGGGTTTAACTTGTTGACGGCTCTATCGACCAACAACGACGATCCTACAGGAGCTTCACGGCCGTTTGATCGCCTGCGAGACGGATTTGTGCTTGGCGAAGGTGCTGCGATGGTGGTGTTGGAAGAACTTGAACATGCCAAAGCACGCGGTGCGGAGATCATTGGCGAGGTAATCGGTTATGGTTCGACTGCCGACGCGTATCGAGTCACCGATATTCATCCTGAAGGGCGCGGTGCGATCGGATGCATGAACATGGCATTATCCGATGCTGGATTGAAGCCAGAGCAGATCGACTATGTCAACGCTCATGGGACCAGTACGACGGTTAACGACAAAGTGGAAAGTAAAGCGTGTCGTGAGGTTTTTGGTGAGCACAAGGTTCCAGTGTCTAGCACCAAAAGCATGATGGGACATTTGATTGCCGCCGCTGGAGCAACCGAATTGATCGTTTGTTTAATGGCGATGCGAGATAATGTTTTGCCGCCGACGATCAACTACCAGAATCCTGACCCGCTGTGTGATCTGGATTATATTCCCAACGCGGCGCGTGAGGCTGAATGCAACATCGCGCTGACCAACAGTTTCGGCTTTGGCGGCCAGAACATCTCTGTTGTAGCGTCGCAATTCAAAGGCTAGTTCTCGCCTCTGTCAAGTTAAACAGCGCCAATTGCCCATCCAATGGCCAGCATCACTGCAGCCATCAAAAGAGCTTTGCGAAAGCGCGTCGCCAGATCAATTGGCGGCTGCTCCTGATTGGAATTGTCGGAGTTGCTTACGTTGGTGGATTCGTTTGCGTGGTTAGATTGATTCATGTGTTTTCGGCCGGAGCAGGTGAGCAAAAAGATCAAACGGGCTCGTGAGATCAGGTAGTAGCTAACAGACCACACAGCAGGTCGCATTCCAACCAAGAAAATTGTGTTGCCTCATCCAGTTTTGGTGAGAACCGTGAATATATTCGGTTTTGGCTACATTTTCGGGGTGATGTGGTGCGAAAATTGATAACTCATGCTTCGTTTTGGCAACATCGCGTTGATGCGTTTTTGAAACCTCTGATATCTGATTATTCCATCATTTGAACTCAACTGACAACATGAAATCGAATCGAACTGCTTCCAATGATTGCGACAACGATCAGAAGTTTTTTGGCCCCAGAAAAATAGCGCCCGGCATCTGGCAGTTCAGTGTCTGGGCACCCAAACCCAAAGATTTAACGCTGTTGCTCAAGCGTGACGATGGCGTGGTCGAATTTCCGATGGAAATATCGGCTGACGGGTTTTACGCGATCACCGTTGATGATGAAATTGGGGTTAACCATGGCGACCAATACTGTTTTTGTATTGATGGAAAAACCAATCGCCCCGATGTCGCAGCTCGATGCTACGTCGACGATGTACACGGCTGGTGCAGTGTAGTGGACCAAGATGTATATCGGTGGAAGGACGAAGCTTGGAAAGGCGTGACCAAGAATGATCTGGTGATTTACGAACTGCACATCGGGACTTTCACACAAGCGGGAACTTGGCTGGGAACCATCGAGCGCTTGCCGGAACTTGTGTCGCTGGGCGTTACCGCAGTAGAGATCTTACCAATCGCACAAACACCCGGACGCTGGAATTGGGGCTACGACGGCGTTGGATTGTTCGCCGCTGAAAATGCCTACGGTACGCCCGATGAACTGAAACAGTTCGTCGATGCCTGTCACCAATCTGGTTTAGCGGTGATCCTGGATGTGGTCTACAACCATCTTGGCCCCGAAGGAAATTATCTTTCAGAGTTCGGACCTTACTTCACCAAAAAACATCATACGCCTTGGGGATCGGCATGGAATTTCGATGATGTCGGCAACCACCACGTGCGAAACATGATGTTGCAGAACGTTGCGATGTGGGTTGAGGATTATCATTTTGACGGGTTGCGGCTGGACGCGGTCCATTTCATGTTCGACGACAGCCCAACGCCGCTGTCGATTGACGTTGGACATCGATTTGATCGCTTGCGTGATTCAACAGGGCGTCACTTGCATTTGATTGGAGAGACGAATGTTCATAACGCTTCACTGGTGAAATCTACGTCGTCGCACGGAACTGGTTTTGATGCGGTGTGGAGCGACTGTCTGATGCATTCGCTGTTAGGGATCGCCCAACCGGGATTGGATCTCTGCCATCGCCAACACAACGGAGCCATCGATGCCGCCCGGGCGTTGCATCAAGGATTTCTTTACGAGAACTATCCTTATGAGCGACATGATGCTGGCCAGCGCGCTGACCTTCACTCTTTCGTGGTGGGGCTGCAGAACCACGATACCGTTGGCAACCATCCTCAAGGCCGACGATTGAAACAGTTGGCTTCCGCTAAGTTTCAGGCGGCTGCCGCGGCGCTGTATTTGCTGTATCCAGCGGTACCGATGCTGTTTATGGGAGAGGAGTTCGCTTGCGAGAATCCGTTTTTGTTTTTCGTCGAATTCAGTGACCCGCGCGTTTGCGATGCCGTCGAAAAGGGTAGGGCGTCCGAGTTCCCCGAAATGCTGAAAATGGTCGGTGTCTCGCCTTTGGATCCAGCGGCCTTTACTCGATCCAAGATCGGTCCGCGCGACGATGGCGATACACAAATGTGGAATTGGTACCAATCGTTGATCGCGCTTCGCAAGCGTTTTCGAAAAAGCGGTTTATTGTACGCGGACAGGCTAGTTGTCGAGGCTGATCCACAAACGGGACTGTTTCGATTGGTATACAGTAAAGATGAACAGACACTTACGGTCGTTGTCAGATTGGGTGAACCGAAGGTGCAGGCCGAACCGGTGGCTGTCGGCGGACCTGGCGAAGTATTGCTCTTTACTGGCGACAATGCTGCAGCTTTTGACGGCATGTTGGCTCAAAATGAGGCGGTCGTGTTCTTCGAAAAAGGTTAGAATAGAAGCGCGCAGGGTAAGTTATCCTCGTCCTTAACGAAATTTGTTGACCAGAAATAAGCAACAATCAATGCCTTTATCCAATCCAATCGCTCGCCGGAAGTTTTTGCAAACTGCTGCAGCCCTGACGGCGCTCGGCGGCGCGACGATTAGCTTCGGTGGTAGGCGAGCGCTTGGCGTTATTCCCGATGCTGAGCAAGACCGATGGAAAGAGACGATTGACAAAGGGTTGTTGTGGTTGGCCAGTCAGCAAGGACGTTCAGGAGGCTGGACGCATCCCATGTACTCGACTGCTGTTTCGTCATTGGCCGGAACGGCGCTGATCTGTTCGGGGTCCACGACAACTCAAGGGCCCTACGCGAAAGAGATTCGCAACTGTGTTGATTTCCTGATGTCAAAAGCGCGTCGCAATGGCTTGATCGGAGATCCGAAGCGTGACAACCGATACACTTACGGCCATGGGTTTGCAATGTTGTTTTTATCGCAAGTGTTGGGTGAAGAAGAGGATATTGATCGCCGCCAAGAGCTTGTTGAAGTGCTACAAAACGCGGTGAGCTTTAGCGTCAGCGCCCAGACGAAAAAGGGTGGCTGGGGGTACGTCAGCGCCAAAGAAGACGACTTCGATGAGGGATCGACAACCATTACGCAGGTTCAAGGATTGCGTGGTTGTCGCAATGCTGGGTTGGTGGTGCCCAAAGAAGCGATCGAGAAAGCGAAGAAATATATCTACGGTTGTCAGAACAAAGACGGCGGCATCTCTTACAACAGCAGCTCGGCCAAAGGAGCATCACGTCCTGCGATCACGGCCGCCGCGCTGGCGGCGTTGTATAACGCTGGCGACTACGAGAGCAAGTATGTTCCCAAAATGTGGAACTATTCCAGACGCAATCTGCATCGGCTGTCCAACAATGAGTTGTTTGGCCACTGGCACTATGCTTATCTTTACTACACCCAAGTGGTATACCGGCAGGGGCCAGAGCAGTGGAATCCGTATCGGGACAAGATCTGCGACCGCATCAAAAAAGATCAGCGTGCCGATGGTCACTGGAAAGAAGAAAACGTGAACAACGTTTATGGTACCTCGATCAACCTGATCATTCTGCAAATGGACTATGGTTACTTACCGATCTATCAGCGTTGACGAGTGTCTCCGGTCCCTATCTCTTGTTAGATGATATTCGTACCGGAGAGCTTTCGCCGTTACACTTTAAGGTCCAAGTGCCAACCCCACAATTGAATCTCAGCGACGCACTAATGGTTTTGGTTGCTGGTCACGGCCAAGTGGTGTGCGGGTTGTTGCAGGACTGAATCAGCTTTGGATATCCACGGCATTGGGCCACCTGCGACATAGCCGGTTCTTCCAATGACCGACCCCGTAGGTTCAATCATTAGTACGGTCGGGTACCCTTTGAGGTACTCTGAATAGTGTTGTTTGAGCTGCTCGTTACGTTGGACAACATCGGCTGATTGAGTTTGATACTGCGGGAAATCGACCATTACTTTTATGACACGATTACTAGACCACGATTCGAACTCGGGAGTCCGGAAAACTTCGTGTTCAAGCAGCTGGCAATAGCTGCACCAATCACTTCCGGAAAAAACCAACATGATCGGCTTTCCGGTGGTCTGAGATTGGTCAACCGCTTCCTCCAAAGATTGAACCCAGTCGCCTTCTGCTACACCCGAGATGAATTGAGCTTCTTCTTGGGCTCTGGCTTGCTCAAATTGTCCGAAAAATATTGAAACGAAAAAGATGGCTGACAACGTAGTGGTCATCAGGCTGATTGGTGAGATCAGATACAGTGTGTTTTTCTTGGATTTCATGATTGGCTCTTGCTGTTAGATTGTTTTTGCGCGATGCAGATGCTCGTTTATTGACAACCCTCAAGAGACGAGTGTGTGCGCTAGGGACTTACATGCAGCCGAGCGAATTTTGATAGCATTTTTCCTTGGACAACCAGTTATTCGGTTTAGGTTGTCGTTGCGTTCAATCCAGCTCTTTGGGCGTCCGCCGCACGCCACCCCCGCTCCGTGAAAGCCGCCGAACTCGCGCTTTTAGCTTGGCTCGCTGACCCTACATCTCAATTTCAAAACCCGCGCGGTAAGGACGCCGCATCATGCTGGCGGCCAAATCGTCGCCGACAACGGTTTCTGTTTTCTGGTCCCAGTTAATTTTTCGGCCCAGACGGCAGCAGATACCTGCGAGGTGACAGACGTTAAGCATCTTCATGTGGGCATGAACATTGGCAATCGGTAATTCGTGATTGTCGATGCAGTGAAGTAAGTTGGCCCAATGAGCGCTACGGTTGTTATCGATCATTGGCATGCCACGATAGATTTTTGAAATGGCATCTTCGGCTAAAGGTTCGTCCGCCAATTCTTCAACGGGCTTACCGACAATTTTCCCGCGATTGACGAATATCCGTCCAAGTTCCCCTTCGAACAATATTCCGTTGTCTCCATCACTGCGAATATTCATGTCGACGTCGCTTCCCTCGAACGCGACGTGCAGATCAAAAGCCGTCGCGGTGTTGTAGCGGTCGCTGGACTGTGGGATGCCGTCTTTAAATTCAACCAGATGCTTTGAAGTGCCCTCGATCGAGATCGGATCGCTACTTTGTCCGGCTGCTTCAATACCCAGCATTGCTATGTCGACGTGATGGGCACCCCAGTCGGTCAGCTTTCCACCGGAATGTTCGTACCACCAGCGAAAATGGGTGTGGCCGTTAGTGAAAAAATGTTTTCCGTTATCAGATCGCTTTTCTAGGTAGCGAAAATCCATTTTCGGTCCCGGTCCTAGCCAGCGATCCCAGTTAAATCCTGCGGGAACATCAGCAACGGGCAACTCAGGGCTCCACACCCCCGCATCGATGTGAACGGAAACTTTCTTCAGCTTTCCAATTCTACCTTCGGCAATGATCGCGAGCGCTCTGTTAAATTTGTCAAAACTACTTCGTTGCTGCGTGCCAACCTGAACAATCCGTCCCGTTTGTTTCTGGACCTTTCGGACGAGCTTCCCTTCGTCAATGGTTAGCGTCAGCGGCTTTTCGCAATAGGCATCTTTACCGGAGAGCATTGCTTCGATCAGAATTTTTGCGTGCCAGTGATCGGGCGTTGAAATTTGCACGACATCGATGTCAGTTCGTGCGAGAACATCTCGATAGTCGGCGTACGTGTCCAACCGTCCATCGGCGAGCTCTTGGTTCATGTTCTCAAGACGATTGGCGTCAACGTCACACAGAGCGACAGGGGTGACGTATTGCGATGCTTGGGGCAGGGTTCGCCTGCCGTTGCCGCCGACGCCAATCAATGCGTAGCGTGGTTTTTCTTTACGCGTTGCCGCCCACGCTGCTCCGGAGCCAAGGTGATAGGGGATCGTTGCAACACTAGCCGTTGCGATCGACTTGTGCAAGAATTGTCGTCGTGATGTCTTTTTTCTGCCGATCATCGTTCCTGTCCTCCAAACATATTAGTCCAGCGACCACACACGCAGGTCATCGACCGCGACCTTTCCACTGACGCCAAAAGCTACGTTCTGCTTGACCTTGTGATCCAACCCCTCCGACGAAAACGAACCGACTGATTGATCGTCGATGTACACTTCGAATTTAGGACCGATGCACACAATCGTCATTTCATGCCAGTGATTTGCCTTGATCGGTGCCTTTAGCCTAACAGACTTCGTCTTTAAGAAATTGGTTAGCTCGGCCTTCTCTTGTTTGCTGATGTTTTTGTTTTTTCGTTTTTTACGGATTTCCAAGTCGAAGACACCCGTCTTGTCGTCTTGGATAGTGACCCTATTCGGCGTGACAACAACACGCGCGATGTGACCGGCCCACGTTACTTCTTTGGCCTTGGGGTCGTTAAGGTTGAACTTCAAACCTTTCTTGTCGAAAACTTGAAAACGCAGTTTAATCACACCGTCATCAAACGGCGTGTCGTGACGCACTGAGGCGCTGTGGTCGGCTTCTTTTGCTTGAGTGATGACAAGCGTGCCGTCTTTCAGATCAGCCTGCTTCACCCCTTTGGCGCGAGTTGCACTGTTGGTGACCCAGCCATTGCCAACCTGTTCAGTCGTGTCATCATCTTCGGTGCGATTGAAATCGTCGCTGAAGACTAGTTTTGCACGCGCTACCAGGGCTTTGGGATCTTCAGCCATCGCATCTGGATTCCATGACGTGATCAACAGCAAGATGATCGCCAACATTACTTTACTTTCCAGATACATTTTCGAGCCGTTTCTTGTTCTCGTTTGCGATACGTTCACGCTGTTTTCCGCTTAAGCCATATTTGTAGTGATGCTCAGGACCATATTTCATATAGTGCTCTTTCATGCCATCGTCGTGAATGTCCTGACTCAGGTCACAATCAAACCTCACTAGGACCGTGTGGTTTCGCTTCCAATCGCCCGCCGCGTTGATGAAATGCGAGATCCCCCATGTAATTCCTCGGCCATCGTTGGTGTCAGTAAATGCATCGGGAACAAATGGACCTGCCGCCACAGGCAGTAATTCGGTGATCGAAGCGATCTTGAAGTTCACCCAATCCTCGGCGTACTGGATGGTGTTGTGCTCCATCCCGTCCCGTTGGACGATGGCGGCGACACCCTTTTTGAATGGAAATAAGGTTGTCTCGTGACCAGAGTTGATCACCGGATTCAGGGGATGCTTCTTAAAAGGTCCCAGCGGGTTGTCGGCGATCGCAAGGCCCTGCATGCGGATTTTAGATGGTTTTAACTCAGGGCGCTGATCAAAATCTGATTTGTAGTAGATGTAAATTTTTCCATCGTGAACTAGCGGGTATGGATCGTGTATGGAAAACTGATCCCACTCACCTTCTGCGCCGTTGGGAATGACTACTTGATTTGCGGAAGTCCACGGCCCATCGGGAGAGTCTGCGTAAGAGACCGCGACAGGACAGAAGTCGCCGCGCGTTCCGCTGGCTTCCATGAAGGCTTGGTAGTACAAGTAGTACTTGCCCTTCCAGACGAGAATGTCGGTGGTCGTCACTGACCGCCAGCCGGGTTGAGGCTTGGGTGGCCGAGGCACTGCGACACCTTGTTCTTGCCAAGAGAATCCGTCTTTGGAAGTCGCGTAGTAGATGTCCGAGAGATCCCAATCCGCCGAAGGGATCTTGTCTGTCGCTTCGGCGGCCCGGCTCATGCCAACAGATTTGAAACCCGTGTTCCTATGGGTGTACCACACGTAGTATTTTCCATTGGCGAATATCACCTTCGACGGATCTCGCCGAGTGACGGTTCCATCGCCACCGTGATAATCAAATCCGGCCAGTTTTGTATATTTGAACTGCGAGTAAAGTTCGTTTTGTTCGGGCCGGATAAAATCATACCCGTCGTAATTTCGTGCGACCGCTTCACTTAGAGGTCGGTCAGGTTTTTCATCGGGCATGACGAAGGGAAATGCGGTCGCCGGTTGATCCTGTTGTGCCCAACTGGTTGACGTAAGCGCAAAAATTGCTGAAAAAATTAATAGTGCCGTCTTCATAAGTGATCTTCCTCAGGTAATTCTTCGTCTGCTCGAAACTACACGATATCACATTTGCCAACGTCTGTCAGATTTGATAACACTGATCGAGCAACTCTGCATTACGGCGTGCCGATTCCTTCATTGCGAGACAAGTAATCACTGATAACCCTTGGCCTGTATCGCAAACAGATGGGCATAGCGACCATTTTGCTGCATCAGTTGTTCGTGAGATCCTCGTTCGCTGATCTTTCCTTTGGTCAGAACAACAATCTGATCCGCCATGCGGACGGTAGAGAAGCGGTGGGAAATCAGAATGGCCATCTGCTTTTCGGTTGCCGCACGAAAGTGATCAAAGATACTGGCTTCTGCCTCAGCGTCCATTGCCGAAGTAGGCTCATCAAGCACCAAGATATCGGCTTGTTTTCGCATAAACGCGCGTGACAAAGCGATCTTTTGCCACTGGCCTCCCGATAACTCGCGGCCGTCTTTGAACCAACGTCCAAGCTGTGTGTCGTAACCGCCGTCCATCTCCTCGATGAATGGATGCGCCATTGCTTTTTCGGCGGCCGCCTGTTGTTGATCCCGCGCATCAACATGTTCGACATCGCCAACACCAATGTTTTCGCCAACCTTGAGTTGATAGCGAACAAAGTCTTGAAAGATCACACCGATACGGTTCCGCAACGTGTCCAACTGCCACTCGTTTAAGTCCCGTCCATCCAGCAGGATGCGGCCTTCGATGGGCACGTAAAGTCGCGTCAGCAACTTGATCAGCGTCGTTTTTCCAGATCCGTTTTCTCCGACAAGTGCCAGTTTTTGGCCGGGCTGAAGGTGGAGGCTTACTCGATCGAGGGCGGGTGTCGTTTGGCCCGGATAGACAAATGATACTTCCTCGAATCGCACGCCATCTCCCGGCGTTGGACCAGAAACGGCTGTACCATCGAGCGTGGTGATTTCTTCTTCTAAAAACTCATAGAGGTTGGAGAGGTAGAGGTTATCTTCGTACATCTTGCCAATCGCGGTCAGGCTGGCGGCGATCGAGGATTGACCCTGCTTGAATATCAGCAGATACATGGTCATTCCGCCCAAAGTAATCCAGCCCATGGCCGCCGACCATCCGATCCAACCGTAGGCAGCATAAAAGGCAACGCTACTGAGCACGCCCAGCAAGAATCCCCACAGGCCACGTTTTAGCGTCAGCGCTTTGTCTTCGGCGTAAATCTTTTCAAAGATCTCTCGGTAGCGACCAAGAAATAGATCGCCTGTACCAAAGAGTTTGACTTCTTTGACAAAGTCCTCCCGCGCCAGCAGCCACTCTAGGTAGTTGCGTTTTCGACTCTCAGGAACCTGCCATCGAAAGAGCCTGAATGCCGCGCCAGAGAAATACGTTTCCACGAAAAACGAAGGTAGTGCCGCGACCACTAACCCGACAACGGCCAGCCACGAAAACTGAATTAGCAGCCACCCATAGGTCAACAATGTGATGCCATTTTGAACCAACCCAAATGTGCGCGTTACCAAGCTCAGCGGGCGCGATGACGCCTCGCGTCGCGCTCGTGTCATTTTGTCGTAGAATTCAGAATCTTCGAAATGAGACAGCTCCAAAGTTTGAGCTTTCTCGAGAATCATGACGTTGACGCGCTGACCGAGAAGCGCCCGCAACAAAGAATTGGAAACCATCAGGCCTCGTTGTGCCGCTGCCATCAAAATTATCAGAACAGCTTCAAGGCCAATCCATTTCAACACCATCCAACGGTCGCTAGAGGTTTGTGTCTCAACGGCCAGTACGACTGCGTCGACGATCAGTTTTCCTATATAGGCAATGGCTCCGGGGATCACGCCGGCAAAAATGGTCAGAGCCAACAGAACAAGCGTCAGGCGTTTGTCAGTGGTCCAAACAAGCGTCAGCGCTTCTTTACTGTAGCGAAAGACGCCAAAGAATCGTCCTATAATCGAAGACGTTTCGGTATTGGCTGGCGCGGAGGGTGGAGACATCAAATACTTAACGACATTGAGCGGTTTTTGGGTTGGACGTTTACCAGTGTAAGAGTTTTTGCCACGATTTACAGGATAAGGAACAACTGTTCGATAGATAGCGCGAGAAAGTACTTTATTGTCACCCAGCATGACCAAGACCAGTCTTTGATTGTACAATTTGGGTTTAAACAAGACTGGCAATCGAGCACGAACAAGAACGGGAACCAAAAATGTATCGCCCATTTTTTGCTGTATGTCTTTTTTGCGTTAGCGTCATGTTTTCATTCGCATTGGTTGATGCAAAGGATTGGAACCATTGGCGCGGCCCCACTGGAAACGGTGGATCAACCGATGCAAACCCTCCAACAAAGTGGAGCGATACCGAAAATGTAAAATGGAAGGTAGAGATCCCCGGTCGTGGGTCAGGCTCGCCGGTGGTCAGTAGCAACAAGGTTTTTGTAAATAGCGCAGTTTTGACCGAGCAAGGAGCCAAAGACGCCGAAGCTCAAAAGAAATCGCAAGCTCAAAACCAAGATCAACAATCGCAACAAGACCAAGGCGGACGTCGCCGACGAGGAGCGCGAGGAAGAAGAGGCGCTTCTATTCCATTGGTTGAAATGGACTTCAAACTCTTTTGCTTCGATCGATCTAGTGGTGAATTGATTTGGGAAAAGACAGCGACGACCGCCACACCTCATCAGGGGACTCACTCAACTAACGGATTCGCTTCAGCGTCGCCTACTACCGATGGACAGCACGTCTACGCGTCATTTGGCTCGCGCGGTGTGTATTGTTACTCGACAGATGGCCAATTGATATGGAAACGTGATGATCTTGGGCAGATGGACACTCGCAACAGCTTCGGTGAAGGGAGCTCGCCATATCTTTTTGAAGACAAGCTAATCGTGCCATGGGACCACGAAGGTCCGTCGTCAATCTATGCCCTCAATAAATTGACCGGTGAAACCATTTGGAAGACCGATCGCGATGAACCAACGAATTGGGGCACACCGATCGTGGTCAACAATGGCGATCAAAAACAAGTCGTCATCACCGGACAAAACAAAGTCCGCGGTTATGATCTTCAATCAGGGGTAGAGCTATGGAGTTGCGGCGGTCAAACGGAGCGTCCCTGCGCAACGGCCGTTGCCATCGATGATTTGGTGATCGTGGGAAGCGGCCACCGCGGATCCTTTATGGGGGCGTTCAAGCTCGACGGCAAGGGTGACATCGCCGGATCGGACAAGGTAGTTTGGTCGATTTACCGTGACACTCCAGATATTGCGTCGCCACTTTTGTCCAACGGCCGGCTGTATTTTCACAAAGGCAAAACAGGAATCTTGACGTGTGTTGACGCGAAAACCGGAAGCCCGCTTTTCGATGCGACTCGGGTGCCGGATATCAAAAGCACTTACGCGTCGCCCGTGGCTGCCGGTGGAAACATTTACTTGACCGGTCGCAGCGGCAACACGGTGGTCATCAGAGACTCCGATAAATTCGAAGTAGTATCCACCAACTCCGTCGGCGAGACCGTCGATGCGACACCAGCGCCAGCCGGCGACAATTTATTCATCCGAGGCGAAAAGCATTTGTTTTGTATTGGGAAGTAGCTTACGAGCGCCTGCTAAAGTTCTAGTTTCTTGTCATCAGCGCCCGGCGAAAAATTACTACGAAAGATTTCTGTTCCAAGAGCCTTATTGTCGCCCCAATCAACTTCAACTCGATTATCACCGAGGACAATGTTGAGCAGTTTTTTCTTCATCGCTTGGGCAACGCGTTGATGTTCTGAACTAAATGCAAGGTTATTGACTTCATGCGGATCCGAAGGCATGTGGTAGAGCGCTGGATCGAGCTGTTCATAGGATGCATCTTGTGCCCACTGCATGTTTTTGCCTCGTTTTCTGTCCGGTCGAGTCTGCATGGAGAACACATATTCTTTGGTGCGAATGAAAGCACGTGGGCCGATGACAGCGTGGCTTTCTCCGATTACATAATCACGCGCAGGAATCTCGCCTGATGCGATCTTGGCCATGTCAAAGCCGTCCAAATGGTCATGCTTTTTCTGCGTCAGGTCGGCTCCACCTGCCGCCAAAATGGTAGGAGCGATATCTACGAACTCTGTGAAATCGGTGACGACTTTGTCGGCTGGGAACGCGGTCTTATCCGACGATACGATGATAATTGGATTGTGGCTGTCAACGTCCCACGGCGTGAACTTTGATACCGCACCATGGTCGTTCAATTTCCAGCCGTGATCTCCGCAGACGTAGACGATCGTCCAAGGTTGTTTCTGTGATTGGCTGTAATCGATAAAAGCATCGGCCGCTTGACCGACCAATGTGTCTCCGTAAGCACAAAAAGCATAGTAGTCTTGGATCATCGCTTGTTTTTCATCATCGGTGAAATGATCCGAGTGACCGTGTTTGACCTGTTTTTTCAACTGGGCAGGCATCGTTTCAAGTTCGCTTTGAGAAAGCGTTGGTACCTTGTAGGTGTACTTTTGAAACCGCGCTCGATAGTCGGCCGGCGGCAGAACGGGTGTGTGCGGGAAATCAAAACCGATGTGACAGAACAGTGGTTTAGAAGTGTCGACACCGTCGTATGTCTTCGATTCGACTTCAAATTTTTGGTTCTGGTTTTTCAGGAAGTCAACGAAGATAGAAGCATAGTATCCATCACGCGTTTTTCCGGCCTCTCTTGAGCTGACGCCCGAAAGGATCATACCGCTGTCAATGTGCTTTCCCTTCTTCTTGTTATAGTGACGCAGCAGGTCATACTTGCCGATCGTTTCGGCGGTGGTGCCTGCAAGTTCCGGCATCAGTTTTTCCAGTTCCTCGGAGCAGTATTCGAATTCGCCATCGGGCGTGACAAAGTACTCAAGGCTTTGAATGGGTTGGTCAAGTTTCACGCCGTTGACTTCCGTAAACCAACCCTTGCCCCAATCGCACAGTCCGTCTTTGGCGAGGTCTTTGAAGTAAAAGCTTTGTTGGTAGATCGGGTGCGACTTTGCCCATTTGCCTTGGATGCTTTTTACGCGCACGCCAAGTTTTCCAACGTGTGTTGTTTGGTAGCCCAACGTCGCCATGGTCTCTGGCAGGGCAGGTCGGCAGTGATCGGCGTTATTGTTGTGATACTCGAACTCGTAAATTCCTGATCGGAATGGGTAGCGGCCATAGTGCATCGACGCGCGCGATGGAGCACATCCTTGAGCTTGGCAATAAGTATTGATGAACGTTGTTCCCATCTTTGCCAGACGGTCCACGTTGGGAGATTCGACGTACCCCAATTCACTTTCGTCACGGCCGTGAAGGATTCGATTGAAGGCTTGAATCGAATCGTAGCGTTGATCGTCGGTGAGAATCCACAAGATGTTTGGTTTGGTCTGCGCCTCAGCGACGGCTCCAAAGAACGTTAGTAGTATCAGTATCCAGAATTGATAGTTTGTTTTCATGATTTTGCCAGTGTGGTCCATCGGCGGTTATTGTTTTATGATCTCTAAAGGCCGCATTCGAAAACTCAGCCCGTAAAAAAGCGCGAGTGTTGCACACTGAGTGATCGCCAGAGATGCAGCAAACCCTGAGGCATTTACGAAATAGGAAAGCTGAATTGGGCCAGGTATGGCAGTTCTCGAGAACAGAATCCAAATCACTAGAGCTGGAGCTGCCAGCATTGAAACAACTATCAAGGCTGCTGACCATAATCTAGATCCCGGGTGAAAAACAAGAGCAAGCGAGAGTATGCACAGTAAGCACGCGAGCAGGCCAAATAACGTCACAAAGACAATGATCTCGATCAAAGGTGCGCTTCCTTGGAAACCAATGCCTGCGAAAGTGCGCTGAGCGATCAGCAGCAGAACCGCAATAAGGAACATGAGAAAGAACATATGGCGAATACCGTACTGCGTTGATTCGATGTTGGGTTGGTCGCTATCTTCGCAGGAAATTACTCGTCTTCCCAACAGACGTAACAGCAGCATCGGGATCCCCGTGATCAAGACACAGGCGAACGGAATCGAAGTTAGAAACAGTACCGCTTCCGCTGGTAAGTTGTTACCATTTTCCAGGCTTCGCAAGACAGAAATGTACAAACAGGTCAATCCAAGTAGGATCCCCATCGATACAGGCACGCGGATAATGATTCGTTGATCAAGAAGAAAACACCAAATCGACAACAGACAGGGTTGAGCGATCAATGCCCCGATTGCGACACAGAGGCCGAATTCATGAAGGGTGTTCACCCCTGGTTGTAGACTATGAAAATACATGGTGAACAGCGTATTGCCCACGGCCGCCGCGACAACCAGAGCGCACACGAGTATCCCAGCCGAAATGTTTCGTTCGATCTTTGTCGGCTCGTTATGAAATACGGATTTCATGTGGCGATACTCAAAGAAGGCTTTGTTTCAAAAAGCTCGATCATTTCCCTTGTCAGTGATCTGGTGCGGGCCACGGGAAAGGATTTGGCTTACATCATTTTTTCGGTGCGCTGGATAACTTGATCCCGTTGGTATCTAGGATTTGGAAGTGATGAATCCCTTTTTTCTCTCCATCGACGTAGGTCCAGACCACCTCTTTCTCTGGAGTTACTTCAAACAGTTTCGGAGCATCAACGTCGGCGCGACCTGCGGCGTAACTGGTGATCACGAGATTCCCATTGGGCAACAACTGTGCTCCGCAAGGATCTTTCAGCCAAGGCCCGGGCAGGTCGTCATTAGTCAATGTCCACACTACTTTTCCGCCAGCATCAAATTTTACAACACGGTGACCGTTGGTGCACGTTACGAACGTGTGCCCGTCTTCAGAGCTAATGGCTGTGAAAGGCCAAGTGTGAATCTTCCTTTCGGGATCGCCTTCCACGGTCGTGTCAAACTTTTTGAGAACACTGCCGTCGGCCGCATACTGAACGACGGCGAAGTCTAATAGATGAGGTGCAAGGTAAGTGCCATCACTAAGCTTACGAGCCATACGTGTTTCGAGGTGATGATTTTTTGTTTGGCAAATTAGCGGGAATTCGACAACG
>CALHPU010000124.1 GCA_938036435.1 uncultured Pirellulaceae bacterium
AGTCATCAGCTCCGACAGTCGAGCGTTCAATCTTGATGGCGACGGCTTGCAGGTCAACAACCGTGGCGACATCTTGGCGACAGGGGCTCAACGCAACGGAACGTTCTACGTGGACGGAACTGCGGACAACTTCACGCTAAATAACAGTGGATCGATCGATGCGACCGGTGGTTCCGGATCGGGGCTTTCGATTCAAGTTGGTAGCTTTGATGGCGACGTTCAAAACGGTTCGATCTTCAACAGTGGTTCGATTATCGGAAGCGGCGATTCTGGAATTGATGCGGGCCTACGCTTTTTTGCCGGTGCCACCGGTGCTGTGTTCAACGGCGACATCGTCAACGAAGTTGGTGGCTTGATTTCTGCCGATGGAAGTCCTGCGGTGCTGATTGAAGAAGGTGTGCAGTTTGATGGTTCACTCATCAACGCAGGTCAAATCGACGGGAGCATTTTCCTTGCTTCGGGCGATTTGGAGTTGCTCGACAGCAGCCTTCTTTCGCTGACAATTGACAGTCTAGCTGATTTTGACACAGTCGATATTGAAGGTGACTTGGCCTTTGGTGGCGCACTTGAGTTGAACTTCACAGATTTCTCAGGGTTCGAAATTGGGCAGACGATTGATCTGTTCGATTTCGGATCTGCATCAGGATCTTTTGATAGCGTTTTCTCAGGGCCTTTGTCGCTTGACTTCAGCAATCTGACAAGCCAAGGGACGGTAACGTTCACGGGCGCTACAACCGCAGTTCCTGAGCCGTCGTCTTTGGTCGCGCTGGCCTTGGGTGGACTTCTGTTTCTGCAGCGTCGCCGCAGGTAACCGGCGTGATTCGAGCATCATTGATGGATTGGTGTCTGGCAATTGCTGGACGCCACCTCTAAGAGCGAGGGGCTCCATCCAACCGAGTAACATCGGTTGGATGAGAGTCTTCTTTTTTTGGATCGGGCGATTTTACGTTAGAAATGAGCCTTTTGGGCCTGTTAATTCGCTATTTACTGTCCTTGGGTAGGTTGCTAAAGTCACCCCGTTTTCCACTGTGCCGATCTACGTTTTCGGCGAACTGTCCACAGTTTAATGACGTCCCCCGGTCATGATTCACTGTACACAAAACTACAAATTGGTCGCCATTGCGATGTTGGTCGGATGTTTTTCCGGCTGTCTACAAACGGCATCAACCTCTCGTGATCACAACGCCCTGTTCGATTTTGGACAGCGGCCCCGATTCTTTGGCAATGCCAATCAATCTCCCGCTGCGCCGTTGCCTCAATTAACAGGTGGAATACTCAGTGGGCAAAACGGTTTGGGTAACTCAGGAAGCACCCTTGGAACATCGAACAAACCACTTGGCGGATTGTTTGCCGGATGGAGAAATACAAACGCCTCACAGTCCCCTCTTGGCCAGCACGGCACCGGTGGAAGTTCGGGAGGAAGCAATCTAAGAGGCGGGGAGTTTAACCCGAGTGGATTGGCGCAGAATCAGCAACTGACGCAGATGGCCAATGAAGTGGGCACACTCACTCAGCGCCTCAATGCGACAGATTCAGACAATCAATTGCTCAACACCGAAGTCGCTGGCCTACGGCAGAAACTGGAGCTGGCCAACCAATACAACCAAACGCTCAAAGAGCAATTGGCAGATACGTCAGGACGGATTCAGCAAACGGAATTAGAAAAGCAACAAGCGCTGGCTCAGACAGAGAAGTTTCGACAGCGGCTACAAGATTCTGCGGCTATCAACACCAACACAAATGGGTTTT
This sequence comes from uncultured Pirellulaceae bacterium, assembly GCA_938036435.1. GTDB lineage: Bacteria > Planctomycetota > Planctomycetia > Pirellulales > Pirellulaceae > Mariniblastus. The sequence goes on from CALHPU010000124.1 coordinate 1,750, forward strand.
CTGAGCAGTTTTCTCGAGCCTCAGCAACGGGGCAGCCGCAAGCTGATTTTGACCGGTTCGCCAACCGAGATAGCGCCAACGGGCGCGGGCAAGTGCAGTTTGCTTCGGCAACGATTCGCGCCAATAATAGTTTGATGCGACGGCTATCTGAGATCAATATTCCCGGCGGCGACGCGCGAATGGATGGCGATGTGATTCGGATTGAGTTTCCCTCAGACCGATTGTTTGTTCCGGGAACCTATCAAGTCACTCCAGCTCAACGACCACTTTTAAGTGAGGTTGTCGCCACGGTTCGTCGATCTTTTCCGCGACAGATCATTGGTGTGGAAGCCCATTGGGATAACACTCCACTGAATCCTCCAGGCACCACGGACCATCAGTTAACAGCGACCCAGTCTTTGGCGGTTTTTGAAGAACTGATGCGGCTCGGATTACCGCGTCGTCAATTGTTTACGATGGCGATGGCCAGCAACCGGCCGCGTCATTCATCAGGGATCCAAGGCGGCATTAGCCCCAACCGCCGCATTGAACTGGTGATCTATCCTGAGACTTACGACGGGTCATAGTGACAGCAGTTTTTCTCGCGCACAAGTGAACCTTTGAGTACGCCGATACGTATTACATGCGGTGATGGGATCATTCAAAATGCTCATGACGACACCGCAAATCTAAGGCACACCACGCAGACCGTGGAAACAGGGCTAACTCAAGAACGTAGCCGCCAGTTTTTTGCGGGGACCAATACATACTCCTCTGGTTCTCAGTGTTGAGAGGCAGAGGAGTTTTTTTGTAGTTCAGTGTGGCGCTGGCTGACCCATTATCCAACAGCTAAACTAGCGATTGCAGCATGCTGGTTGAGACAGCATGAAAAACAGGTTCGTGTTTCTCAAACTCCCGATCTTCAGCCTGATACCACAGAAGTACCTGAAACCCTTCTGTTTGAATCGTCTGAAGTTTGACCCTTACGAGAAAGTCTAAACAGAAAAAAATCGCATCGACTGCCGTTCCATCATGATGGTCGAAATCTTTGGCGGTCGGAGTTATTTCTAGATCGGGATAGGTCTCCTCAAGGGCGACAACGGTGTCTTTAACGAGGAGGTCTGGATCGTATTCGGCGGGATAAAGGTGAGCCGACCACATTGCTCCATCGGGTTCTTCCAGAGAAATTGCGCGAGGCAATTCGGTGTCCCCTTGGTCGGACAGAACCCAGTTGTCGGGATAGAGGAATTTGATACCGCTACGGTCGTAGGTTGCGGGCATGGAAAGATTGTCAATAAAAAAGTGTGGTTCGATCGGCTAGGCGTTTGATTGTAATTTATACATGGGCTCCAGTGGAGTCCCCAAAGTTTCCGCTCTGGCAGAGATGTTGCGGGCCTGCTAATCTCCTTCAGCCTTCTTCTCAATAAAGCCCCTTTGCGTCGCTGTAGACGTGCGCGATGATTCGAATTCTTTTTCTAAAAACCGACCCGTGCGAAACCAATCGCTACTTGATTGGAAGTTGCGGTCCACTTTCGGTCGTCGCAGCGATTGTCGTTTTGCTGTGCACAGGTTGCCAGACAATGAAGTCATTCCGCACCTCATCAATTGAAAAAGTTAGTTCTGCTAGGAACTGGGCACGCGATGGATTCGCAGCGGTTAAACAAGGAAAACTAGCCAAAGCGAAGACTTGTTTTTCCAACGCGGCTCGGGAGCTTCCCGAAGATCATCGGTTGACGGCCAACCTCGCTCGCACTGAATTTGATCAGGGCAACATTGATTCGGCCATCGGGGTTATGGAGACAGCTGTCGCCAATTCAGGTGATCCGGCGCTGCATGCTGAGGTTGGTGAGATGTATCTTGCTGCCGGACGTTGGCTGCAAGCCAATCGCCACGCCGACCTTGCTTTGGAGAAGGACTACCGACTATCCCAAGCGTGGATCCTAAAAGGGAAATTGGCTTCCGGCAAAGGTGATCGACAAACGGCGTTGCAGTACTTTCATCGCGCTTCGGGCTTGGACAGCAAAAACGAGCAGCTACAACTCCTGATCGCGCGGACCTACCTTGCGATGGGGCGTCCAATGCAATCTCTGTCTGCCACCGAAACTTTGCTTGGACAACACACCGTAGCGAACCAACCTGACGAGGCCGTTTTGGCCAAAGCTGAAGCGTTGCTTGCGCTAAAGCAAACCGAGACTGCGATCTCTGTTTTGGAAGCCGCCGCAGCACGTCCGCAATGTTCCAAAGAGATTTTCTTTCAGTTGGGGCAGATGCAGCTACAGGCTGGCGCTCCGCAGAAAGCTCGAGCAACACTCATCCACGGCCAACGCGTCTACCCGGCTGAGCCTGTTTTTGGTCAGTTGCTGGCTTCGGTCTCGGCAAACCCTCTGCAGTTCAACGGTGAGCCTAACAGCAGCACAGTGACAAATCCGCATCGTGTTGCGCTCGCACCGAGCGATCGTAATTCACGCTAATTGAAATCCCGGCTAGGCGTCAGGCTGTAAAATTGATTCGATTTTACGAACCGATTGTGACAGCGATACGACTGCCATTTTGAAGTTAGTGTGAGAAGAGATTTCTGGCTGAATCTCTTCGAACAGATCTTTTGCTGCCACCAATTTCTTCAGCTTCTTCTTGGCTTGCTTGAGATACTTGGCGTGATCACCAGACTGAAGCGGTGCCCCTAATGCCAGCATATAGTCGTACAGTGTACGCTGTACCTCGTTTAGTTCATCGTCTTCTTCAGCCTCTTCGCAGTGCTTAAGAAACGCGCGTACCATCCAAACATGGCTTAGCAACGCATCGATACGGGCAACCAGTTCAGCTTCGTGATTGTCGTCTTGTTCAGTCATGACAAAGAATTGGAATTAGTTTACGGCAGTCGCCGGTGCCGGTTTTTTGCGGGGGGCAAGAACCAGCACCATCACGGCTCCAAGGATAACCATCGCCAACGAAAGGAAAAACAGTTGAGGCACCTGACCATAGAGACTTTTAGTCGCGATCTCATAAAAGGTGTTCACGACTGGGGCGAAACCAAAGACCAGCGGCATGACGTACAACGGTTTCCCGCCAAAGTTGAATGCGTAAATGATACCAAGCGCACCAATTGCTCCAGTGGCTCCCGCGGCAAACGACCATGCGATGCCTGAAAAGTTATCGAAGCTGCCGGGGTCTTCGAGGACCCCCAGCATCAACATCGGGGCCACGACGGCGATCACAAAATAGGCCAGCCCCACGCACAGAAACGGACGCAGTCGACTGCCTTGCATTTTCGCTTGTCCTTTGTGCAACACGGGTCCGTACGCGCCCCAGCACAACGCCGTCAAAGCGATACTCAAACCTATCCACCACGGAAAGGATTCCTCTGGGAGAGGGGAGATGCCTCCGGTTGCTGCCATTGTAGGCGTTCCGTCGGACATCACCGCAGAGACTAAAGCCGCTTCAGCATTTACAGGCTTGGGTTTGGGTTTGTTATACAGAACACCTGCGGCACCGACGGCGACGATCAGAATTCCAAGGTAGAATAAGCTTGAGGCTTGCTTGAATGTTCGACCCATCAGCATCGTCACCAGCGTGTTGATGATCGGAGCCAGTCCGAACACCAACGGCATCACGTAAAACGGCTTTCCGCCAAACTTAAACGCCAACACGATTCCCAGAGCGCCGATCGCGCCGACCGCACCGGCGACGAAAGACCAGATAAATCCATTGACCGACCAAGCGCCTTTTTCCCCTTTGGTTTTCAAGACGACTATCGGGAAAATCACAGCAATCAGAAAGTAGGCGAAGCCCACGCAGATCAACGGACGCAACAGACTTTTTTGACCATGACCGCCGCCGAGAGTTTCTTGTCCAACATGCAGCACCGGTCCGTAAAGCCCCCAGCAGAGAAAGGTCATCACGACAAATATCAGAAAGGTAAAATTTCGCATTTTGATGAATAATTTAGGGATGTGCTAAGGACAGTGAGATGTTTGATGAACAATTTAAGTTCCGCGCTGATTACCGTACCAGAAAATATGTTGGCGTTGGCAAAGACTAAACCCATTGCGCTCACAAATTTCCTTCAGCCAGTCGACTTTGGCCAGTAGGCTCTCGGTTGAAACTCCCTCTGGCATCAAAAGGACCTTTTCGTTCTCAATTAACGGAACATCTTTGAGAAACTCAAGAATTTCAGGCAGATCATCGGGAGTTTTGACAACGAATTTTACCTGATAATCGGTGCGACCGATTAACGCAGCAACCACTTCAGGGCGGCGGCGCGACCGCTGGTGTTTTTCTCTCCACTGCCCTGCCCTACTGAGGTTGGGCGTTGAGTTTGACATTTTTGGGCTGACGGACATTAGGTCGCAGTCGATTTCTCGATCAATCGTGCCTGCGGTTTCGATGGTAATGTGAAAGGAGTGCTGTTTCAGTTTCTGACAAAGCGTTACGATTTCCAGTGGCAACATAGGTTCTCCGCCGGTGATCACCACGTGTTGGAGCCTAATATTTGCAGAGGCGATTTCGAGGACTTGCTGCACGATTTCCTCGACGCTCAGACTGGGCCCTTCGGGTTCCCAAGACGCAAACGGCGTGTCGCAAAAGTCGCACCGTAAATTACATCCGCTGGTGCGAACAAAGATGCTGGGCGTGCCGGTGAGCGCTCCTTCCCCTTGATTTGAATGATATATTTCTGAAATTCGCATTCGGCGTTATTCGGGGTGTTCAGCAAACAATGATCGAGTATCTTTTGAATCAACAACACGTATATGAAACGGTTGAGCATTAGTTCTTCTATCGAATAAAAAGATTTGCGAGCATTGTAATGAGCAGTGATAGTTTCCGCGACAAGCTAGAGTCGTTTGAGAACCAGTTTCCTGACCGCGACTACAAAATTGAAATTGTTTGTCCTGAATTCACGTCCGTATGCCCCAAAACGGGGCAGCCCGATTTTGGGACGTTGGTGTTTGAGTATACCCCCGGGAAACTGTGCGTTGAGCTAAAGTCCCTGAAAATGTACTTGCAGTCATTTCGTAACGAGGGGATCTTCTATGAGAACATTACCAACACGATTTTGGACGATTTTGTTGCCGTCGTGCAGCCCAAATGGGCTTTGCTGACTGCGAAGTTTACCCCGCGCGGCGGGATATCTTCAATCATCAAAGTTGAGCACTCCGCGTAGGGGACTGTCTCTCGAACGATCTTTCAAATAGGCCACAATTAGACACCTCAGGGCAAACGATGAGCAGTAATATTCTTCTTTCCGGTTTCGCCGATGAAGCGGCCAACCAAAAAACCATCGATCAACAATTCGCCGCACTTGCGGCATTGGGGATGCGCTATTTTTCCATTCGGTTTATTGATGCTGGAAACGGCGTTAAAAACGTGATGGCGCTTGACGACAAAGAAATCGCCACGGTCAAAGAGAAACTTGATGAATACGGACTTTCGATCTCATCGATCGGATCGCCGATTGGAAAAGTGAAATTGTGCGATGTCGATGACGGGACCTCCACTGGATACCGTCCGTTTGATCAGTACATTTGCGATGAAGTCGTGCGGGCCTGTGAGCTGGCTGAAACGTTTGGCACGAAACTGATTCGAGGTTTCTCATTCTACCACCCCAAGGGATCGACGATCGAGGAACACTTTACACAGGCCGTTGATCAGGTTGGGCAGATCGCGGAGGTTTGCGATCAGCGTGGCTTGACTTTTGGTTTGGAAGTCGAAGCCAACCTTGTCGGCCAGAATGGCCAAACTCTTGCCAAAATGCATCAACAGATCGACAACAGTGCACTTGTGTTGATCTTCGATGGTGGAAATTTGGTCATGCAGGGATACAGCGAGGAAGAGATTTACGATCAATACGTGGCCATGAAACCGGGCATGGGATGGATCCACATTAAAGACTTCAAGGATCCGTCGGGGTCGGCGCGGGTCGAGCACGTGGACGAAGAATCGATCAAGCACTTTGTGCCGGCGGACATCGGCCAGTCCGGGCATCAACGAATTATGCAAGATTTCGCCGGCTTCATTCCAGAGTTGGAAAGCCGAATGAAAGCGCGTGGAGTGCCCGGTGTGTTCGCCGACATGGAACCTCACGTCAAAGGTGGCGGGCAGTTCGGCGGCTTCAGTGGTCCAGATGGATTTGGGGTCGCGCTGCGGGCGTTTTGCAAAGTTTGCGATCAAGCAGGAATTGGTTACCACTTGCGTGATTTCGATGACATTCGCGCTGATCGAGGCTTTTAAGGCCGCCAGTTAGTTGAACCGGGAGCTGTCTTTTGCGCTTTCGTGTAACGCCCGGTGTGAAAAAAAAAGACTCCAAAGCAAAAACGGCTTGGAGTCTTTTGTTCGCTGTGGTTGATCGACCAGATCACGCCTTATCTTTTTGTGCTTTGATGATGCTCTCATCGAGTTTCTGCTCATCGCGGTAGAACTTAGCGAAGACAACACCACAAAATAGGAATGCGATTCCGCAGAACACGCCACCGACGCTAACTTCCGACGAGAACACCCAAGACATTAGGAAGAAGAGAACGCCAAAGCCTAGGCTGATGAAGGCAAGTTGCATCTTCGTTTGTGTCGAAACTTTTCGCTGGTTGGCGAGGTGATCTTGAATAGCAAGTCGGTTGCTGTTGTTGGCAATCTCGCGAAGTGAATCGAATGATTTCATTCGGACCGCTTTTTCTTTTGGAAGAAACTGTTCAGCCGTCAATCGCTCCTGCGGAGACTCGACTTTTTCAGGGGGTTGCACGACTTGGGGTTCTACAGGTGCCTCTTGAGAAACCACCGGTGTTTCATCGACGGAACCTTTGTCCTCTGACACGGTAGAATCCTCGCTACCCCGCATTCGATTGAGCAACTGGCTCATGTAGTCCTCAACAGAACTGTCCTCATCTCGTGCGGAATCGCTTTCGGAAGTCGTTTCGGCAACGACTGATTCGGTCACCTGTGGTTTAGGAGGCGCAACTTCTGTCGCGGGTGCCACGTTGGTTGGCTCTACAGTTGCTTCTGCCTCTGGACCGTCCACGCTGAAGCTATCCAATGACCCAGCATTTTGCATGCGAGACAAAACGTCGGCAACGCTTTCAGCTTTTCTGGGCGCGGTCGCTGCAGGGGGCTCTGCTGCAGACGGCAGGTCAGCGGTAGCGGCAGAGTCTGCATCTGTCAAAACGGCAGAGCCCATTGAGGCTGAGGCGATGATTTCGTCAGCGGTTGGAAGAACAGCCGAGGATACATTTTCTCTGGAGGCCACAGGCTGCGGCAATTCGGAATTTTTGTTTTCTGGAGCTGGTGTTCTACTGTCGAGCCCAAGTTCGTCGGCGTCGATTCCGAGTGACTTCAAAAACTCTATTGACTGAGCTTTGGAGGCGTTGGCAGCGGGCTCGGTCGCAACTTGCCCGGCAGCGGCAACCTGTACCGCAGACGATGGATCTGCTTGAGGTGAAGCCGCAGGTGATTCGGGAGTTTCGCCCAGCAACCGGTTAAGGGTACTGGAGACTTCCTCTTGGCGGGATTTTGCGGAGTTTTGAGAATCCTGTGCAGCGTCAGAAATTGCAGGCAGTGCCGAAGTCGCTTCGACGGTTTGTGCCTCTGTTGTCGTTGTTGCAGAACCTGCGGGCGAGGTTGGTGCAGTAATTGACGTTTGTGATGTTGGCTCTGAAGGCGTGATTGCGTTTGCACTTGGTGAGGCAAGGGCTTTATTCAGGTAATCTTGAATACTAGAGGACGCATCAGCCATTTTTTTGTCGCTCAATGGTTGGACTGCGGGTGTCTCTGGAGCAGGTTCATTTGTCGGGGCTGCTACCGCCGATACGGTTCCTGTTTGTGAAGCAGCATCTACTAGTGATGTAAGCTGGTCGCTCAAGGTGTTGATGCGCTGGCCGACATGGACATCCCCTGAAGGCGCTGTTGAAGATTCCGTGGTTGCTGGAGCTGGCACGTTTGTTTGTTGAGACGCATTTGTGCTTCGAGCATTGGCGTCAGATCCCGTGGTGAGAGTACTCGCCCCTTCACGTGGGGCAGCGACCGGAGCCTGTGGCGTCGTTGGTGAAAAGGTACCGAGATGTTTAACAATCACTTTCATCTCAGGAGTCAACTGAATCGTGTCGCCTTCTTTCAACCACTGAACCGATGTCTTGTTGCCATTGACGAGAACGAGTTCGCTGTAACTTCTAAACGCGACGCCTTTTTCACCTCGGAAAATCGCACAGCGATACTTTTCAGCTTCGGCTTTGTCTGCGATCAGGCTGCTCAAAAGACATTTTGCTGTGCTAACTGGAAGTAACTGGCCATTCCGGTTACCGCCTGCCAATTGCAGGACAAGATCAGTGGAGCTAGAGATTTCTGGGGATTTAGTTGTCATTGGGGAACTTTTTACGAAGGATTTTCGAACGGCCAGTCCCTGATCTAACCTTTGACCAGTTTCCGGTAGGAAGGTTTAGCTTTCGCTAAGGGACCAGTCAAATAACCTCTTCGTATTTTGCCGACCGGAATGTGGCAAATAACGAACGTCCCGCAAGATCGTTACATTCGCCATCATCTGCGGCAGAAAACGTTGGAGAACTACGTGCCAGCAGCCAAAATGTTCAGGTTTGTCCAAAAAGTTCCCTGCATCAAATGAATTAGTAAAATTTGGAAAAACTCTTTTAGTGGCTTAACGCGTACTATAGTTCGTTGGCATTGATGCTTCCCACGGAGAAGTCCGTCACTTATCGGAGTCGGGCGGAGCGAGTTTGGCTGGTCGGACTTTAAAGTCCTCTAATTCCGCCTAACCCGAGTTCCATTTTTCACAGCAAGTCGTTTTTGTTGAATTAAAATGCCATTCGACACTCAGATTGTTATCATAAAAAAATCAATTCAGACAATCCAAGATATACATGTTCAGCACTCCCCTACCCCAATCATCGAATGCCCCTTTGCCGACTCGTAACGGCAACGGTGGAACTAAGAGAGAACTTTACCTTGTTGGAGAGTTTGCCAAGACTTGTTTTGGCGTGTTGTTGGCTGCTGTGTTTGTCTTCAGTCTGATCTCTCCAGTAGCGGCGCAACAATTCACGTTGCCTCAAAAGCGCGACTCGCCGTTGTTGGATCGTAATCAGGAAACGCAGCGGGCTCAAAGAGATCAGCTTTACGCCGACCTAAGTAAGAACGCTTCTCTGATCGAGCAGCACTATCGCCATATCAAACGCATCGTCAACGTCGTTGCCCCAACGGTCGTTCACGTCGAAGCCAAGAAACCACAAAAATCTTCAGCTGCAAAAACGGATCAATCCAAGGAACTGCGTCCAGCGATTGTAGAAGAAACTGGCGCTGGAGTTGTCTTTCAAAAAGGGAGACGCATGTATGTGTTGACGAATTTTCACGTGATTGAAAATTCAAACGTCAACGACATTCGGCTGGAAGCCGACGGAAGGGTTTTTTACCCAACTCGGTTACTGCACGACCGAGAAACCGATCTTTCGGTGTTGGAAGTCAATGAGCCGGGTTTAGTGCCTGCAAGAATAGGTGACAGTAACCAGATTGGCGTTGGAGATTTCGTGGTCGCGGTCGGCAGTCCGTTTGGATTGAGCCACTCCGTCAGCTACGGCATCATCAGTGCTTTGGGCCGCCACGATCTAGAGTTGGGGCCGCAGGGAGTTAAATTCCAGAATTTCTTCCAGACCGATGCTGCGATCAACCCCGGCAACAGTGGTGGACCAATGATCAACTTGCGAGGCGAAGTTGTTGGAGTCAACACTGCCATTGCCAGTAACAGTGGCGGAAGTGACGGGATTGGTTTTGCAATCCCAATCAACATGGCGATGAGAATTGCCGAAGATTTGGTCGAACGTGGTTTTGTGCGACGAGGATTCTTGGGCGTGTCGCTGGACGCACGTTATACATCTGAAAGAGCCCGTGCGTTGGGACTGCGTCGCTCCAAAGGAGCATTGATCTCATCGATCACCTCCAATTCTCCTGCGGCGGCCAGTGATCTTCAAATCGGCGATGTGATTGTCGAATTTGACAGTGTGGCGGTGGTTGATGATTCTCAATTGGTCACGACGGTCAGTCTTACACCGATCAATCGATCGGTTCCAGTAAAAGTCTATCGCAACGGCGACATTAAGACGGTTTATGTGACCATCGGTCAGCGCGATGACTTCCGCATGATACCCACGCGTTCAAACGCAGCCGGGGCCTCGCGTTAGAATTTGATTTTGCCGGATGCAGTAGCTGAACGGTGGCCATTGGATGATGGATGGTGGCTGGGGCGTAAGCGGTCTTTCGAAGTTACTCGCGCGAAAGTGAATTTCACATTCTATTGGATAATACGCAGGTAAATCTGAAATCGCGAAGCGTTTCAGTACAAGCCCGACGCGCAGGCGAGAGATCCGAAAATCCTCGGAAATATCCGCTCGCTTGCGCGTCGGGCTTGTATTTGTGCAACTTCAAAACTTGCGAGTCGGGCTTGTATTGGTGCAGCGAAAAATCGGTCTCAGGCTTTGCGAGATGCTGTTACCAGCTGGTCTACCAAATATTGATAGGCGTCTTCGGAACGGAGTTTCGTGGCGACGTTGATGTTGGGACGCAGTTCGGGTTGAGATCGTCGGTCAACCACTAAGGTGCCACGCGTCAATTCTCCTTGTGTCTCGACATCTCCAGCCATCATCTCGAACTCAAACAGTTGAGGCTCCAGTAGTGCCAAAGCTCCGATGGCGTCGTTGAGACAGATCGACTCACGTCCGAGCTGCTGGCGATAAGCGCGAAACGCAAAAGGCAAAATCTGCCGCAAGAAGTGCCCCATGCGTGAGTTCACCTCCGGCAGTTCGTCCAACAGTCCCAAGCCAAAGCTAACTGTCTCGGTAATGTCCAGCGGCAACAGTGTTTTGGTGGCCCGTGAGTTGATGACCTCTCGGGCGGATTGCGGATCAAAGTAAAAATTGAATTCTGCCGCCGCAGTGATGTTGCCTTTTCCAGATGTGCTGCCGCCAGTCATGATAATCTGGTCAACACGATTGATCAGCGTCGGGTTCCTCTTAAATGCCTTGGCGACATTGGTCAGCGGACCCAAGCACAGGATACAGACCTCGTCCGGATTGGAACGGATGATATCGCCAATCAGTTTTTCTGAAGTCTGCGCGTGTTGGCGTTGGGAGACCTCGAATCCAGTGTTCCCCAAACCGTCCTCACCAAAAAGATAACTCGTGTTGACCGGCGGAGCATTTTCACAGCTACTGGCCATACCCAAACGCGGATATTTGTCTGGATCCAGCTCGCTGATGATGGCTTGAAGGTTATGGTTGGCTTGGTCAGCGTTGACGCAGCCCTCCGTTGCCGTAATGGCGAGAACTTCAAGGCGGGGATCATATAAGGCCATGCAAATCGCGATAGCATCATCAATACCCATGTCGCAATCGATAATGACTTTGCGGCCCATTGAGGTTTCGTTTCTGATGGAGGGACAATGGAGGAGGCCGAAGCGCTCGCATGAGGGCCCAGATCCGCTTGCGGAGGCTGGAAAAACCCGGATTTTAGTGCTCACCGGCGAAGCAAACAAGAGAAAAACGAATCGAACGGGACCAAAGCCATACACCTACTAGGGGGTATTTTGCTAAACTGTCGGGGCTGAATCTTCTTTGACGGACATCCACCGCCCAAGGCGCGCTCGCCCCAGTCTGCTGATTCAGGTATGCCGACAATTTGAGCGGTGGATTCTTCTGATTTTCCACGGCCATTAAACGAAAAAACACACGGAGCCAAAATTGATTCGCGAAGCGACCAAAACAATCGAATCTGGAACATCACTGCAGTCCGCTGAAATGATCGAGGCGATGGACTACATCATGGAGGGCAGCGCCAAAGATGCCGAAATAAAGTCTTTTCTTGTCGCTCTTTTCGAGAAAGGAGAGACGGCTGAGGAACTGACTGGCGCGGCCAGCTCGCTGCGCAAGCACATGTCGCCTATCCGATCCAACCGCGAGAGTATTGTCGATACCTGCGGAACCGGCGGAGGGAAAACAGGAACCTTTAACATCAGCACTGCTGCCGCGATTGTTGCAGCTTCGGCAGGGGCTTCCGTTGCCAAACACGGTAACCGAAAGTCAACCAGCCTGACCGGGTCCGCCGATGTGTTGGAGGTCTTGGGCGTCAATGTGGACTGCTCTGTTGCGACAGTCGAAAAGTGCTTGAACCAACTGGGGATTTGCTTTTGCTATGCCCCGCTGTTCCACCCCTCAGTTAAAAACGTTTCCAACGTTCGCAAGAAATTAAAGCACCGAACCATCTTCAATTTGATCGGACCGCTCTGCAATCCAGCCAACGCAAAATATCAAGTCCTCGGAGCTGGACTAGGCAATACGCGTCCTCTATTGGCTCAGGCGTTGGCGAAGCTTGGAACAGAGCGTTCGATCGTGGTGCACTCTCGTGACGGGCTTGGTGAAATCTCGGTTTCTGAGACCACCGACGTTTCGGAGGTACTGGGAACCCAAGTACGTGAGGGGCAGCTTGCCGCGTCCGATTTTGGGCTGGAAACAACTAGCGTGAAATTACTGCGGGCCAACAGCCCGAGCGAAAGCGCCGACGTGATCAAGCGTGTGATGGAGGGACAGTTGGGGCCTCAGCGAGATATCGTGGTTGCCAATGCGGCCGCTGCCCTGTGGATTTCTGGGATTTGTGATGGCTTGCTGGCAGGTGCCGAGCGTTGCGCCAGAGCGATCGACAACGGCCAAGCTGGCGAGATCCTCCAAGAATTGGTTGACATGACCAACAAGAATTAAGAAAACGCCCGGGAGCAACCGAGAATCACCCTTTGAGGATGATTTTTCAGGTGGTATCCTTAGCGACCCTGAAATACTAAGTAGCTCGCAAAACTAAACATAACCAAGGATAAGTCTCATGGCCAAGCCAAGCCACAAAGTCAAAAAAGCCAATCACGGTAAACGTCCAGCCAACAACCGTGGACGAAAAATCAAGAACAAGAAAATCAAGACTCCGTAATTGCTTGGAGCGAGAGGGGGCCGAGGCAATCGAGTATCAGTGCTGGCCGCCCCAAATGATCACTAGAGTTCAGAAAACGGCTTAATGGCCGTTTTTTTCGTAGACGCCCTGCCCTGTATGTTCAAAGGCTTGCTTCCATGGGACGACGCTCGCTGCCCAAAATTGATCCCACCGTTAAATTGCATTCGCACTTTGGTGACGTGGAAGAACTTGAGAAACCGTTTTGCCCACAGAGTCTGTTCGCGCAAACGGCAGACCTTGAAATTGAAGTTGGTAGCGGCAAAGGGTTATTTGTTCTGACCGAATCTGGAAGAAATCCCGAGCGGAATTATCTGGGAAACGAACTGTCCCGGAAGTATGCGAGATATGCGGCGTATCGGTTGGCTCAGAACCAGCGGGCCAATGCGCGGATGCTGGCCGGAGATGGGCTGCGGCTGTTCGATGAGTTTTTGCCGGACAACTGTGCCGTGGCCGTTCACGTGTATTTCCCTGACCCGTGGTGGAAAGACCGCCATCGGCAACGACGCGTCATGCAACCGGAATTTATCAAGAATATTGAACGTGTTTTAGTACCCGGCGGTGTCTTTCACTTTTGGACTGACGTCGAGCAGTATTTTGACGAAACCGTCGGGCTAATGAAGGAAAATTCTTCTCTGACGGGGCCGCACGAGGTGCCAGAGCGACCTGCAGAACACGATATGGATTATCGCACTCATTTCGAACGAAGGATGAGAATGCGTGAACACGATGTCTTTCGCAGCCAGTTCCGCAAGCAATAGCGGTCTGGCGTTTGCTACAGCTGGACTAACAAAAAAACTTCTTCCCAGTGTCTAATGGTTGCCCTAGAAAACGCAGTGGGATTCGCCAGAATTCCAAGCGGCTGTTTTCACAGGAATTCTGGCGAATCCTACTTCATCAATTCTAAATGGCTAATTCAACAAGAACCTCTTGCCATAAAGTTCTGGGAAGAACCAACAAAAAAGCTCCCGCCTCAATGAAGAGCCGGGAGCCTAATTTTTCTGTCTTACGAGGTTGGCGAACTAAGCAGTCGCCTTGGCCTTTCGGATCGCGGCAGAGATTCGAGACTTCTTGCGGCTGGCGGTGTTGCGGTGGATGATTCCCTTAGCGCCGGCACGGTCGAGCCTTTTGGCGGCTGCACGAAACTCAGTGTCCGCTTTTTCCAAATCACCCTCGGAGATCGCAGTCATTACGGACTTGATCTGCGTTTTCATTGCCGATTTGATTGATTTGTTGCGTTCCTTGCGAACGGCGTTTTGGCGGAGTCTTTTGGCGGCGCTACGTGAGTTTGGCATTAGTCTTTGCTTGGAAATTCAGATATAATTTGGCTCTGTTTCGAATCGACCAATATCCCAATCGAACTTAATTTTGTCCACTGCTATTTTCCAAATTTCGGCCAATCTATTGAGCGAAAATACTGAAAATACCCGGTAGAAACGGCCCGATTGTCGATGAAATCTCAAGTTTTCAACTATAAACGGCTTTCTGGTTGCACCGTCATGGTGACCCGAGCCGACCATCAAGCTCAAGGATTGGCCGATCTGCTGGTTCCGATGGGAGCTGAGGTCATCTTGCAGCCTGCGATCGAAATCGTGGAAACCGAGAGCTGGAGCCGGTTTGACGCCGCTTTGAAGCGATTTAGCAGTTTCTCGAGGGTGGTGATGGTAAGTGCCAACGCCGCCAGATTCTTTTTCTCCAGAATTGATGAGCTTAACAGCGGCCAAGTCGCCGGCATCGATCTGGCTAGAGTCGAATTTGCCGCGATTGGCGCTGCGACAGCCGCAGTGGTGGCAGACCATGGAGTTGAAGTTGCGCTGATCCCAGAACGCTCCGATAGTTCATCGCTGGCCGATTTGCTTTTGAACATACCAGCAAAAGGTAAAACGATGGTAGTACGTGCTGACCGAGGGAGTACGATCTTGGCCGATCGCCTGAAGGAGGCCGGATGCTCGTTTGAGCAATTCCCCATTTATCGAAGCCGGGACGTGACCGAAGTAGCGCCCGAAGTCCTCGACAAGTTGCAGAACAACATGATCGATTGGACAACGGTAACCAGTTCCGCCATCGGTGCGTCACTGCTTAATCTGTTTGGAGCAGATCTACTTCAAAAGACCCGCCTTGCATCGATCAGTCCTACGACCACCAAGGCGCTTAAGTCGCTCGGACTGAAAGTTGACGCCGAGGCCACCGAATACAATATGGATGGTTTAGTCAGGGTGATTGTTGCCAGCGTTGGATCGTAAAGAGTCGCTTTTTGATTCTCATAGAGCTCAATTGCGACAAGAAAAGTAATCACAAAAAAACGGATTCGCTTCACAGCGAATCCGTTTTGTGTTTCATTCTGTATCCGGCTGGGATCAGTCCCAATCGAGCTTGCCACCGGTCTGGTACTCAGTGACGCGTGTCTCGAAGAAGTTCTTCTCTTTGGCCAAGTCCATTGTTTCACTCATCCATGGGAATGGATTGTTGCTGTTGTACTGAACCGGCAGGCCAATACGCTCTAACCGGCGGTCAGCAACGTGTTGGACGTAGTCGCGGAACAGGTCTGCGTTGAGTCCTAGAACACCGTTGGGCAGGCAGTCTTCCGCGTAAGCAATTTCCAGCTCCACCGACTCACGTACACGGTCCACCATTTGCTGTTGGAATTCGTCCGTCCACAGGTGTGGGTTCTCGGCTTTGATCCCGTTAATCAGATCGATACCGAAATTCAAGTGGATGGATTCATCACGGAGAATGTACTGAAATTGTTCGCCAATGCCCTTCATCAAATTCCGGCGATGGAATGACAGGATCATCACAAAACCGGTGTAGAAGAAGATACCTTCCATGATCAGGTAAAATCCGATCAAGTTCTTTAGCAGCGCCTGAGCACCCTCAAAAGTCTCGGTTGAGAAGTCCGGATCAAGTACCTCTTTGGTCAGTTCCATTTCGAAGGCGTCTTTACGAGCGATCGCCGGAACTTCGTTGTACATGTTGAAAACTTCGCCTTCATCCAAGCCAAGGCTTTCCACGACGTACAAGAACGTGTGCGAGTGAACTGCTTCCTCGAACGCTTGGCGAAGCAAGTACTGGCGACACTCGGCGTTGGTAATGTGCTTGAAGATAGCCAGTACTAGATTGTTCCCGACTAGACTTTCAGCAGTCGAGAAGAAACCAAGGTTTCGCATGATGACGTGGCGCTCATCTTTTGTCAGTTGATCTGACTTCCAGATTTCGATGTCCTTGTTCATCGCGACTTCGGTGGGCATCCAGTGATTTGCACATCCGTTGTCGTAGTGTTCCCATGCCCATTTGTATTTAAGCGGCATCAACTGGTTGACGTCGACTTGAGTTGCGTTGATTAGACGCTTCTCACTTGCAGAGACCCGCAGGTCTTTGCCTTTCCGCTTTGTTGCTTTTTCAGTGGGTTGGATATCAATTGCCATCTTTTGCGACTCCATTCAAATTTAAAACGGGGATGAAATAACTGAGGCATCATCTTTGCTGCGATCAATGTAGCTGCGATGAAGGCCTGCCGGACAAGGTACGATCCGGATTGATTAAGTGTTGGTTGAGTAACCTTCGTTCGTTTTGCCTTCTTCCTATCCGAATCAGTCGCGGCGGGTTAACAGCCGCGTTGGTCTAAGTAAATTCTTATTGCCGATTAAGTGAAGGCATCGAGGTGCCCCGGACAAAACATCCGGGGCAAATCTGTAGTTTGTGACTGCGGATCTTATTGACACGCTTCGCAATCAGGATCGTCAATGCTGCAAGCTTTAACTTCCGGTTGGCGTTCTACCAAGATGTCCGATGATGAACTTGAGTTCTTCATCCAACGCGGTTGAACACCGAATTTGTTGATATCGACCGTTGATTTCTCAACCTGAGTCGCACCTAGAGACCGAAGGTAGTAGGTTGTTTTCAACCCAGAGGTCCAAGCGAGTTTGTACATGTCGTCCAGTTTTCGTCCGCTTGGCTGGCCAAGGTACAGATTTAGTGACTGGCCCATGTCGATCCACTTTTGACGACGGCTGGCACATTCAATCAACCACTTTGGCTCAATTTCAAATGCAGTTGCGTAACGTGCCTTGATATCCTCAGGCAATCCCGGGATTTCACCTAACGCACCGTCAAAGTACTTGATTGCCTCAAGCATGTCGTCGTTCCACAGATTGCGTTCCTTAAGTTCGTTAACCAGTCGGACATTGATCTGAACGAACTCGCCGGACAAGTTACTTTTCACAAATAAGTGCTTGTAGGTCGGTTCGATGGACTGCGTAACGCCAATGATCGTGGAGATCGTTGCGGTGGGTGCGATCGCCATCACATTGCTGTTCCGCATCCCGTGTTTGGCGACCTGCTGACGAACAGGTTCCCAGTCCATTGACGCGCTGTCATCCATCTGGATGTCCATGCCACGTTCTTCTTGAAGAATTTTAATCGTGTCGATCGGTAGCAAACCGCGATCCCACTTGGATCCTTCGTAACTTGAGTAAGTTCCGCGCTCTTCGGCGAGGCGACTGGATGCCATGATCGCGAAGTACGAAATTGCTTCCATGCTTCGGTCTGCAAATTCAACGCCTTGTTCGCTCGCGTAGCTAATGCCACAAGCAGACAAAGCGTCTTGGAAGCCCATCAAGCCCATTCCGACCGGACGGTGACGTTGATTAGCATTCTTGGCTTCAGGAGTCGGATAGAAGTTGATGTCAATCACGTTGTCCAACATGCGGACGGCCGTGTTGACGGTCTCTTCTAGTTTTTCCAAATCCAACTTGCCATCTGTCACATGGTTGAGCATGTTAATCGAGCCAAGATTGCAAACCGCGATCTCATCAGCCGAGGTGTTCAGTAAAATCTCTGTGCAAAGATTGCTACTGTGAACGACACCCGCGTGGTCCTGAGGCGAGCGAATGTTTGAAGGATCTTTGAACGTAATCCAAGGGTGTCCTGTTTCAAATACGCGCGTCAGCATCTTCCGCCACAAATCTTCAGCTGGAACCGAGCGATGGAGCTTCATGTTCCCTTCAGCAGCTTGTGATTCGTAATACTCGTAACGCTCTTCAAAAGCCTTACCGAACAAATCGTGCAGATCTGGAGTCTCTTCCGGACTGAACAGCGTCCAGTTTTTCTTCTGGAAGACACGCTTCATGAACAAATCTGGAATCCAATTAGCCGTGTGCATATCGTGGGTTCGACGACGCTCGTCGCCAGTGTTTTTCCGCAAGTCCAAAAACTCTTCCACGTCCAAGTGCCAAGTTTCCAAGTACGAGCAGACGGCGCCTTTGCGTTTGCCGCCTTGGTTGACAGCGACCGCGGTGTCGCTGACGACTTTAAGGAAAGGAATGACGCCTTGACTCTGGCCGTTGGTGCCTTTGATGTGGGAATTGGTTGCTCGGATGTTGGTCCAGTCATTACCCAGACCGCCAGCCCACTTGGAAAGTTTGGCGTTGTCGGCAATCGCTTTAAAGATGCCATCCAAATCATCTGCAACGGTGCTCAGGTAACAAGAACTCAACTGAGGGTGCAGTGTTCCGGCATTGAAGAGTGTCGGTGTTGCCGAAGTGAAACGGAAAGTCGACAGGATGTTGTAAAATTCGATTGCACGAGCGTTTTTGTCCGTTTCGTTCATTGCCAATCCCATGGCAACTCGCATCCAAAAGTACTGAGGGGCTTCAAAGCGACGGCCCTCGATGTGTAACAGGTATCTGTCGTAGATCGTTTGGAGCCCAAGATACGGGAACAGACCATCTCGCTCTGGATCAATGACTTCAGCGAGACGCTCAAGATCATACGATTTTATGTTTTCGGCCAAGCGTTCGGCATCGATGCCCTCCTGAACGTAAGAACCAAATTTTTCACGATAAAGCTGCTTCAGGTTGTCGTCGGAGGCAGACTTGCCCAAAGATTCGCGGTAGATGATGTTCAATACCAAACGACCGGCAACGGTATCGTATTCAGGATCGTTCTCGATGCGGGCGCGAGCCGCAAGCACCATTGATCGGCCAATCTCCTTGGGAGTGATGCCATTGAAGAATTGCTTTTGAACTTCTTCAATCAATTCTTCTGATGAACAAGTGGTGTTGAGTCCTTCGCAAGCCATGTCGACTTGAGCACGCAAGCGACCGAAGTCAAGGTTTTCCATTTGGCCATCGCGCGTGACCATCATGCTTGGGAAAGCTTCATCGCTTTCCATGTTTTCTTCGGCGCGGAGTCGGCGGATCTTGTTGTGCTCGGCCCGATACAGGATGTAGCGACGAGCGACCGAGAAATGTTCGCCCCGCATCAATTCTTTTTCAACGGCGTCTTGGATTGTCTCTACCGAGACACCTTCAGCCGTAGCGGCCGGCTCACTAATCTCCTCAACAACACTTTGCGTCATTACAGAAATTTCAGCCTGTAGATCAGCGTCTAGTCCGTCAACATTCTCCAAACCGCGCTCAGCGCAGAACGCTTTTTCAATTGCTCGCGCGATCAACGCGGAATCGAACGATACCATCCGACCATCACGCTTCTTTGCGTTCATTTCGGTGGCTGTTTCTTTGTTTGAAGTAGCAGATGTCTCTAACATTCCCTTGTGCTCCGGTAAGTATTTTCAATGACGCTTGGACCCTCAAAGGTCTACAAACGTCAACATGTTCGCCTAATGTTTCAGCCGGTAGTTACAGAAATAACGAGAGGTCTTGGGAGTGACTGATCGAGAGTTTCGTATCGAGCTGCGTTGCGATGAGTCAAAACTGGTCGCAAAGTGTCGATGTCTTAAGAAATCAGGTTCCGTCCCAACTAAATCCGTTTATTGCTGTCCGTAAAACATTCCATTTGAGAAGTTTGGCCCAGCTCGATGACACCTTTGGTCATGTTGACCGCAAGAATCAAAAAAGAAACAAACTTCTTCGCATCCAATTGATTTGGAGCAGTAAATCAGCGGACTCTAGGATTGACCGAGCGAGTCTTCTGTTCGCTGTTCCCGGCAAGTCCGCCATCTTGGTGACCCACCCCAAAATTCTTAGCGATCCGGAAAAACAAGTCGTTAACGTTGGTTAAAGCAACGTTAAGATCAACCTTCGCAACGAGGTTGCCCGCAAATCCTGCTCCCGTCTCACTGAGGAACGTCAATATATCGGTGTCATGGGGCGTGTCAACACAAAATGTTGTGTCTCTGACGCTATCAGACACTCCCCGATGTCGAAGTCAGTGCTGTTTCGTTAAAGAAGCAATGGCTTTGAAGGTATTTGATCTATTGAGGTGAGTGAAGATTTTTTTTTTAGGTAGCCCCAACGCTATCAACACTAGGCTTTCCAATCTGCGCAGCTTCACAACAAGAATGCGATGCGGTTTAATTCAGAGTGAAGCGACTCATTTTCTTAAGCACAAAGTCAAGCCTGGTGAGAGGCGAAACAGGAAGATCTGTTTGATGGGGAACTCTTGCTTCATCTAGATTTAATTTTCGGGTTGCCGGTTCGATCTTAAAGCGTAACGTCGCAAGCCGTACGGTATAAATACCAATTGATTAATTGTGGGGCCTGAGGCCTCGCCCCTTTCGCTTTCATCTAAATCCTAATTCCAGATCTGGACGAAGCACTAGCTCGCGCGCTTAAGCATTGTCAGCGGCACGTAGAATTTGGAGTATCTTTCTCCGTCGTCGTAGCGAATCCCTTTCGGGTCACGGACCAAAACAGTGGCTCGTTTAGTTATCCGGTTAACAAAGCCTCGGTGACGTTGACCGTCGGCTAAGAAAGTCACCTCGTCGCCGCACGCGATCCCCAATTTCTTGCGAGCGATGTCTTTAGGGGTAAGCAGTGTGTGGTTGGATTCGGTGTGCCCGAAAAGCCGACGGACCGAACCTTTAAATGGTTTTGCTGAGCAATTTGAATCGCGAAACAACAGCAGTTCAGCCAAGTGAAGCATCTCGTGCTCCATAATTCTTTGAAGCGCTTCAAGCCGGTTTCGGCATACCAATCCCCCAACTTTGGCGTCTCCGGATACGCGGAAGGTGTCAAATAGAGGCGTCGTCGCGATCGCAATCTCGAACTCAGGAGGTGACTTGCCCAGTCGGGATTGCAGCATCGTCGTCATGCCACCGGTCGTTGTCATGCGAGTCGATAGCCGAAAGGCCAACGGCTTGCTCGACGTCTGCTCACAGAGGCTACCAAGCAACCCATCGAAAAATTGTTCGTCGGTAATTTGAAACAGAAGGCCAAGGTCTGCATTGGAAATGGTACTGAAATGTCCGTCACCAATGTTTGGAGAATTTCGCAGAACGAACCGGAAGACCGACTGCTGCTTCTCTTTCCGCGCAAGGGTGGATATTTTTCGCCGGTGGAGAAGTCGTTGAAGTTTTCGAGCTTGCATTGTGGCTAAAGAAGGGAGGCAGTCGATCGGTCAAAGACGTGCTTTGTCCTTCACTTGTGTTAGTTCAGATGCGATTTAGGCTGGATATCACATGCATGATATCGTCGTTGTATCTCGACTTGCAATACACATCTTGAGGCGACAGCAGCGCACAAAAAAAGCTCGTCCAGCAACTTTGTCGCTGGACGAGCCAATCTGTCTAGTTAGAGCTCTTTAGCCCGAGGGTTAGGGAGCAACTGAGTCAGGTGAGCTATCGTCATCGTCGATTGAGATCGCTGCTGCAATACCGCCCAGCAATGCCAAGCGAGCAAGGCCGCTTCCACCCAACAGTCCTCCACCGCCGAACAGTCCGCCACCGCCGAACAGTCGACCACCGCCGAACAAGCCTCGACGTCCGCCACCGCAGCATGAATTGCATGAGTTGCACGAATTGAAACTGCTGAAGTTTTCAGCTGCACCGCAGCTTCCACCAGAAGCACATCCGCAGCCAACTGACTCGCCAGCGTACTCGATAGGAGATGAATCGCCATAAACGATTTCGTCTCCACCGTAGTACTCATCGCCACCGTAAGAAATTTGATCGCTTACGAACCCGCCATCGCCTTGGCATGTTGTGCACACGTCAAGTGATGAGGCTGCGTCTTCGTAAACAGCGTCTTGATAAGAAACCAGAGCGACTGGAATCTCGTCTGTGTCAGATGCGATCGCTGCTGTCTGGGATTCAGGAACGGCTTCGAAACTAACAGCCGCAAATCCAGTTGGACCAGCAGCCACGAAATCGTAAACGCCGGGCTCTAGGTCGCTGACGCTGAAGTTACCTGCTGCGTTTGTGACAGCTTCAGCAACTTGTTGATTGTCTTTGATAATGTAAACCGAAGTTCCGTTTACTGCTGAAACTTCTCCGAGCATTGGGATGACGTTACCAACCAAAGTGCCATTCTTGATAGTGACTTTGTTTGATCCGACAACATTAGAAGCAACTTCAGAAACTGTCGCGTCTTCGAGAACTGCAGAGGCAACTTCAGCAGGAAGCTGTCCGTCTAGCAATTGCTTGACAACAGCTGTTTGCGGAGAAACCGCAGCAGCTTCGATCAGATTTAGAGAAGCATCGCCGTTGCTGTCAACAACACGGACGCCGTAAGCAGCGAAGCCGTTCTTGCCTGTGGCGACGAACGAGTAAACGCCAGACTTCACTGCGGCAAGAGAAAACAAGCCATCAGCATCAGTTTTGGTTTGACTTTTAACTTCGCCGTTTTGAATCAAGAACACTTGAAGGTCAGCAATACCGGAAGCCTTCGAGTCGCTCTCGATAGTAGCCAAACGTCCTTCGATGTTTCCGCTATCATTGAGAGAGATCGTGTGATTTCTCTTGACGTTGATGGAATCGAAAGTGGACGCGATGTCAGAAGACACGGCGATGGGAGCATTCTCGATCATCCATTGATTCGCTGATGCTGCTGCAGTGGCAACAATCGGGAGTGCGAAAAGCATGGCTCCCAGACGAATTGATTTCCATTTATTTTTCATAATATCGCTTTTAACAAGGCTGCTGAACTTCAGGACATGATAACTAGACGTCGTTTTCAGTTGTCGCACTGAGGGAGTTTCGACGAAACTGAACCCCTATATATACACAACAAGTTACATTTCGTCAAGAATTTAACAGCTCAAAGTCCAAATTAGCTAAAACCCTCCTAACTTGCCCAACTGTTTGTTTTTTACGGGTAAATCGCTTTTTTTGGTGTTCATTTTCCCCGTATCGGCTATTTGCGGCGATCTGAGATGACCCCGATTTCGGGACTGCTGGCCGAACCAAACCTCGATCTGCCGATTCTGCCGCTTCTCCGAGCCAGCCATCCGGCGCGCACAGCAAGGCTCATCGACCCAGCCATCAAAACCGGATTCTTCGCGTGAGCAACCGCGGTGTTAAGCAGGACCGCATCGTAGCCCAATTCCATGGCAACAGCAGCATCGCTAGCAGTACCGATCCCAGCATCGACGACCAACGGATAACTAGGATCATCGCGTTTCAAATCGTCACGTATGATTTCCAGATGGTTGGGGTTGGCGATCCCTAACCCCGAACCGATTGGACTGCCCGCCGGCATCACGGCAACCGCACCAGCGTCCTTAAGTCGCCGAGCTATAATAGGGTCGTCGCTGGTGTAACAGAGAACTTCAAACCCATCGGCGGTAAGTCTTTCGGTCGCTTTGAGTGACTCGATTGGGTCGGGCAGCAATGAGCGACTGTCGCCAAGCACTTCCAATTTGACCCAATTGGCTCCGGGGTTTTCAAGTCGTTTTAAAATCTCGCGGCCCATTCTTGCACAGCGAACGGCGGTGTCCGCGTCGTAGCATCCGGCCGTATTGGGCAACAAAGTGAATCGGTCTAGATCAATAAAGTCGATAATGTTGCGACCGGTGCTGTCGTGAAGTTTCTCTTGGCGGACGGCTATCGTGACGCAGTCGCTGCCGGAGGTAACGAACGACCGTTGCATCGTTTCGAACGAATCATACCGACCTGTGCCGAGGATCAGGCGGCTGTTGAGTGTGTGACTGCCAATTCGCAGCGGCGGAATTGACAACGCGTCATCAGCGCAAGCCGTTGTTTGCGATTGCTCCATGTCTACCTACCCTCCTCCAACAAGCGTGACAACTTCCAGTCGATCGCCGGGCGAAATCTTGGTGGTGTCATGCTGGTCCGCCGGGACGACCTCATGATTTAACTCAACCGCGATCGCTCGAGTTTTAATATCTAAAGCCTTCAACAGTTCGCTAACGGTGCCGCCGGCAAATGGCATTGGGTCGCCATTGACGACGATGCTGCCTAGAGAGGACTGAGTCGTTTTGGGCTGGTTTTCAGATTGGTTGGACGGGTCTGGAGGCAAGCTCATGGAGGAACTCTTAAGGAACATTTTTCTAGTCTACGGGTAGCCTCGGGGCCCAAATGCAATTTTGTACTGCCCGATAAGGTGCCCGACAGAGTTGAGGCGGTGAATAACATATCAGCCGGTAATCTGTGGGCAACAAATGCTTTTACTCTGTTTCGGCCATGTCCCGAGCATGGTAGCTGCTGCGAACGAAAGGGCCGCTGGCGACCTTTTTAAAGCCCAGTCTTTCAGCCGATTCACCCAACCACTTGAATTCGTCTGGTGTCACGAACCTGACGACCGGCAGATATCGATCGGTAGCCGGCTTCAGGTATTGTCCCAAGGTTAGGAAGTCACAACCGACATCACGCAGATCTGCGAGGACTTCAAAAATTTCCTCATGCGTCTCACCTAGGCCCAGCATGAGTCCGCTTTTGGTTTTGATTTCAGGCGCTTTCTTTTTGACCCGTCGAAGCAATTCCAAGGTCCACTTATAATCCGATTTTGGCCCACGAACACGTCGGTAAAGTCGTGGAACGGTTTCTGTGTTGTGGTTGAATACTTCGGGTTTGGCCTCAATAACTCGGTCAAGTCCGGCGGGAGTATGTATGAAGTCGGGGGTCAAAACTTCGACGGAGGCTCCCGTTTTCTCTCGAACGGCCTTAATACATTGATAGAAATGCTCGGCACCTCCATCAGGCAAGTCGTCGCGGGTCACCGATGTTATGACGACATGCTTCAACCCCAACCGAAGCGACGCCTCAGCCAATCGCTGAGGTTCGTCCAGTTCCAAAGCTTCCGGTTTGCCACGACTTACGGCACAAAATCCGCAGGGGCGTGTGCAAACATTCCCCAACACCATAAAGGTTGCTGTATTTTGCGAGTAGCACTCCATGCGATTGGGGCAACGCGCATTGTCGCAGACCGTTTCCAGCTTCAGTTCGCTGAGCAATTCCGTGGTGTGACCAACATTGTTGCCTTTAGGGATATTGCGTTTGAGCCATTTGGGTAACCGCTGGGAGGGTTCGGCCTCTAAAGCGACGACATTGAATCCCCCTCCACCTCCGCATGAACCGCCGCCGCACGATTCGGCTGCTGGTGATTCACCGATGACGGGAAGTGAGGTCGGAGGTCTTGAGGAAGTCTGGCTCATGAGCGATGTGTGCTTATTGAAGCGTAGTAATTTCGGGCTGTTCAAGTGGTTGTTGCTGATGCCAATTGTAAAGTTCGAGCAACGTAGGGACTAGGTATATTCTGGGCGATGGAAGAAGCCCCACCCGAATAAGGATGTTCATTTGTGATCATTTACGTTGACGCCCATTAATTTGCCAGCCGCATTGGGCTATCATCTCCGATATGGCCGGTAAGAAAAACAAAAAGAAGAAAGCTGCCGACAAAAAGAAACCCGCAGACGGCTCGAAAAAGATCACTGAGAATCGCAAGGCTCGTCACAAGTACGAGATCATGCAGCAAGTCGAATGTGGCGTCGTCTTAATCGGCAGCGAAGTCAAAAGCCTGCGCGAGGGTAACATCTCGCTCAACGAAGCCTATGTGCGGGTCGAGAAGGGCGAACTTTGGTTGATCGGGGCCGACATCGCAGAATACCGTCAGGCTAGTTTTTGGAACCACAAACCAAGACGCTCGCGGAAACTGATGGTCCACCGGAGAGAGTTGGACAAACTTACTGAAAAATCGCTGACTCAGGGAATGACACTTGTGCCACTGGCGATGTACTTTAACGCGCGCGGCCTCGTCAAGGTGTTGGTTGGGGTTTGCCGGGGTAAGAAAATTCATGACAAGCGCGAGTCAAACAAGCAGGCCGACGCCAAACGCGAGATGGCCCGTCAGATGAAATCGACCAATCGACGTTAGGCCAGTGAATTAAAAAGGCTTTATCGAAGAGTTAATTTAGCGACAAAAAGCAGCAATTTCATCTTCCTATTGCTTCATCCAGATTCAATTTTCGGGTTGCCGGTTCGCTCTTAAAGCGTATCGGCGCAAGCCGTCCGGTATGAATACCAATTGATTAGGGCTCGGATCCGGAGGGCTCGCGCCCAATGCCGCTTACTTTGAAAATTGTTTGCTAGGCAAGGGTTTTTGGCACGATATTTGCGCAGCTAATTGGAGTTTTCCGATTCTCTGCCATAATGACTGTCAATCATGCCTTCTCCGCCGATCCCATCTGAATCAC
>CALHPU010000125.1 GCA_938036435.1 uncultured Pirellulaceae bacterium
CGTGATGTCAGTTGTCTGCGAAAGCGTCAGCACACCTCTATTGACCGACAGAGAAACCTGCACCAGCGAGTCCGTTCCCGCCAGCGTATCGGTGACGCTGACTTCGGTTGACGTACCGCGGATGAAAGTCAACGTGCCGTCCTCGTTCAGCGATTGAGCTGCCGGAACGGTCTGCATTATCTCTATTGCGTTGTCGACGTTGACCGCATCCCGCTCAAACGCTCCAGCGTCAAAGTCACCGTCACTGCGGCTAAAGCCTCGGGCGTCCGTTGAGGGCCCAGTTGCCACGCCGGGATCGATGCCAACGCTACCGGCCAGCAGTTCATGAGTTTGAACAGGGCCACCGTTGTCTGAAAGGGCTCCAAGTGCCAATCCCGTTTGATCAAGCAAATCGGAGCCGTCGTAGCCGCTTCCTCCGACCGAGTCACCCGCATCGTCTCCGATGATATTGTTGCCTTGCGAGCTAACCGCACCAGAGATTTCGATGTCTGAACCAGCCCTGTTATCAGCAATAATTGAATTGGAGACTCTTAAAACTGAGTCATTGTGAATTCCACCGCCAGAACTTGTTGCAAAATTGTCGGTAATAGTCACGTGACTAAGATTCACGGAGCCTAGGTCAGCTTTTATTCCGCCACCGTCGTTGGCATCGTTCCCTGAAACAGTAACGTTGGTGAACGAATGAATTCCGCCAACGGTATAGATTCCGCCACCCTCGGATCCAGCAGAGTTGCCGGAAACGGTGACCTCTTGAAGAGTGCTCAAACTCGTCAGCGATAACGCGCCGCCGAGTACGTTGCTTGTGTTTCCGGAAAACGTTGAATTGGTCGCTGTGAATCTGCCAGAAGCGTGGACTGCTCCTCCTGAGTTGGCAATATTGTTGGCTATGATGACGTTGTCAACAAAGATCGACGTCCCCGTATCCCCAAGGATTCCACCGCCTTCCCCACTGCCATCACCAAAGGGGGCGACACCACCGGTAATCGTTAGATTGCGAAACGTTGCTGTGCCGAAGAAACTGACCTGAAAGACGCGATCATTCAATCCGCTGGCATCAATGACAGTGCTGCCATCATCGGCACCGACGAACTCGACTTCGAAGAAGATGTCGAGATCACCAAGGCTGTCACTTCCGCTTAATGAGAGCAGATGGGTTCCCGATCCCAGTCTAATCGTGTTCACGCCGGAGGGCGTTCCATTGGCCGCGATTACTGCTTCGCGAAGTGAGATCCCATCACCACCATCGTTCGCAATCAGACTGTTGATGTCCGTCGTATCGCCATTGATTACGTCATCAAGCGTTGTGACCGAAACGGTTTGTAGTGTGCCCATCCAATTGGCTTGAGCGTCAACAGAGAAGACAACATCCGTCTCCACAAGCCCAATGGTGTACTCGAACTCCCAATCTCCGCCCAGCAACGAATTTCCCGTCAGGTCCGTGCTTGCGGCAACGTCCGCACCGGTAAGCTCGTTGAAACGATCGACGAAATCAATGCCTTCTTGGCTCCCGGCGACGTCACAGCCATAAAGCAGAATGTCTGCATCGCCCGTAAGGCCCGCTCGCCAGCTTGAAATTTGACTTTCATACTGATCAATATTGTTCGAGCCAAGTTCGGCCGATCCTAATTGGAGATTCGCTTCCTCTCCGTGGCCGATGATGTGAAGTGCACTATAAGTCTGGCCACTGTTGAGTCGTCGTGTAATTTCCTCGATACCGTTGGTCGCACCATCGAGCTCAAGAATCTCGTAGTTAACTCGAGACTCTTGTAGATCCGTAATCAGTTGATCGTAGTCCACAATTCGTGAGTCAATCACGATCAGGTTGAGATCTTCGCTGGGAACCAACGCCGCAGGTTCTACGACAAATTCATCAGCCTCCTCGATCCCATCGTAAGCAAGGCTCAGTTCATCGATCTGCTCCATCGTGGCATCGAGCGACATTTCGATGTCGTGAGGTTCGCTTATATCCTGCGCAAGCACCCCCAAAGGCGAGGCATCATAGAGGACCCTCTCTTCCAAACTCTGCAGGTTTACGTTAGCTCCAGAAGCCTTCTCTTCGGCCCGATTGGGCCAAAATTTAGTGAGGAAGTCATTGACGATAATTAGTGGTTTCTTCATGCAATTTCAGATGAAAAATTGACTGGCCAATAAGTTCAGGAAAAGCCCTGTACTTTGGATTGAATTCTTGGAGTAAATTCAAATGGCCAACCTTTTAGTGAGGAGGACGCGACTAAGAGCAATTCACTCTTGAATTCGCCCTCGGTAAAGGTAGGTCGAAAAACAGCAAGAAACCAATAATTCACGTGGTTAAATCCCACGTTCGCGCGATGCGATTTCGCATCACGGCACGAGCAATCCGCTGGTAATTTCGTTTATTATCGGCAAACTTTGGCCAACTTGTTGGCAACTCAACAGATCACGCCGGTAAAGATATTTGCAGCAACTATGTGCATCTTGTTACCTTGGTGCACCTGACAATCATTACAAACGTCTCAACCTGAACGGATCTCTTTCGCCGTCCCTTTGGAGGCAAAAGAAAGGCTGTAGACGCGCGACAGTCGCTTCAAGGACTGAAAAAATATTTGCCGCTTCATGCTTACTTTGGGTCGTACTGGCGCGTCGAAGCAACTTGTACAGAAATCTCTTCTGTAAGAAAAACCCCCGTTTTCCAGTAAATTGTCTGAAGAGAATCCGATTACCGACGAACCGATGGCTCGCAACCAACTGCCATGCCTTTCCTGCATCATGAATTTTTTGATACGTTGTAGACTACGATTTACTTACGAAATACGAGACAACAAATATGGCGTCCCCCAAAAAGCCAACCGGAACTAGTCAGCCCACAAATTCAACGCAGGTCGAATCGACCGCTGGCGAGGCAGACGATACCGAACCGACTGTTGAAGCTGTCGCCAAAAGTAAGCCCGTTGAAGCGACCGACGTAGACCAGCAGCATCCAGCCGATCAAGTAAATGCCGGATCCTCGCCGGCGCGGTACATCTCGTTTGTGTTTTTACTGGGCGTGATTGGTTTGGTCAGCGTCATCTTTTACTGGGTGATGGCCAAATTTATTATTCCACTGTTTCTCGCGGCATTGTTGGTCGTCATTTTTCGCCCCGTTCATCGTTGGATTCTGGATAAAACGGGCGGTCGTGAACAAGTGGCCGCCGCACTAACGACGCTTTCTATTCTGCTGGCCGTGCTGGTGCCGTTGGCGCTTCTCCTGATGATGGCAGCTGCCGAAAGCCGCGACGTCTTCAATCAATTTAGCTCCTCCAAAATCCTACAGGACATCCAAACAGCGCGTCATAAAATGAATCTTGACCTGCCCAACGCAGACCAAGTTAGAGACATTGACGAGCGCCTGCGTACGTTGCAACTGGCCGACACTGCCGAATTCGAGAAACTAAAATCACATGGCACCAATCTATTCGAGATCTCACAATCCGCTGAGCAAATTGCTGAAGAACAGAATCTTCAACCGCCCGGCAATGATGACACTCTCGCCGATCAAAACGAGTCACCCGACGAAGCCAATAACACTACCAAACCGACCAGTCGCGAAGAAAAATGGAATGCATTTTCCAGTCGTCTTGTTGGCCTCCGCGCTTTACAGAGGACGCTAGTGTCTGACATGGACGCAAGCTCGGACGAATTTAACTCCGGACTGCACGACTACCAAGCTTTGCTGAACGAGTCTCAGCAAACGTTTGCTCAGTTTAAATACGACCTTTTGGGCGGGAAGACCCGAGCGTTTGCCATTGAATTACTTAATCCGACCGAAGAAAGACTGCGAAAGTACTCTGACGAGGGCCGTCATTTCCTCCAAAAACGTGTTGTCGAATTTGGTGGCGTTGCTGGCTCAATTATCGGCAGTCTGGTCATCGGCACGGCCATCATGCTGATCAGCCTCTACTTCTTTTTGCTCGACGGTCCTGCGATGGTTGAATCCTTCAAGGGTCTCTCACCATTGGAAGACGAACATGAACAGGAATTGGTGGCAGAATTCGGACGCGTCAGCCGCGCTGTTGTAGTAGCGACCTTGCTGTCTGCGTTAATCCAAGGCCTGCTGGCGGGAGTCGGGTTCTACTTCGTCGGTTTGGAGTCGATCTTTTTGCTCACGCTACTTTCGGCTGTGTTGGCGATGGTTCCGTTTGTGGGAGCGGCTGCCGTCTGGATCCCCTGCAGTTTGTACCTGTACTTCTTCACCAACAATCTACCTGCCGCGATCGGGCTGGCGATCTACGGAGTGGCCGTGATTTCGATGGCAGACAACTTTATCAAACCGTACATTTTGCACGGCGAAACCAACCTGCACCCTTTACTGGCGTTATTGAGCGTGATTGGCGGCGTGGCGGCACTGGGGCCAATTGGCATCTTGATCGGCCCAATGGTTGTCGTGTTTTTGCAGACTTTACTGAAGATCTTGCAACGCGAATTATCCCTGATGGAGGGAACGACTTAAGTCGCCAAAGTCACCACCGTTGTGTTTCAGCTCAAAAGTTGGATAAGCATCCTGCTTGCCACCATATAACCGCATACCACTTGCAAACCGGAAGTTTGCGTTTCTAAATTCATGCCCGACGGAGCAATGTTCATTGGCGATAATTAGTCGTATCTCGCGATGGCCTTGCCGCTATTCTTCCAGCGGTTGAGGACGAAACTTTTTCATTCCAATGGGCACCGGCGAATCGAAGACCATTGCAGCCGCGCTTTCGGGATGTAGAAACTCTAGTCGGTGTCCGTGCAGTGCCATCCGACGTTTGTGCCAGTTGCGATGCTGCGACTTACCTTTACCGTAGCGTGGGTCTCCTAGCACTGGATGTCCCGCATCAGCCAAGTGCACGCGCATCTGATGTCGACGCGCTGTAATCAGTTTCAGTTCAACAATGGTTGTATCCAACTTTTCACGGATCACTCGATATCCAGTCGTCGCCAACTGCCCTTCGTCCTTTCCGTAGACGGTGTACTGATCCAAATTACTAGCCGTCGCCAAGCGACTTTCCAATCGCCCCTCAGCCTTGCTCATGTTGCCGTTAACGATTGCAGTAAACATACGAGTCGGAGCGTTGTCAGCGAACTGAGCCTGCAACAGTCCGGCGCCAACTTCTGATTTAGCGAACACCAACAAACCACTAGCCTCACGATCAAGTCGATGGACGACAAAACATTCACGACCGCGGCGCGAATGATTTAGGTAAAGCTTCAACCGTTCCAACAGCGTGTTCCCGCCGGACTTTTCGGTTGGCACCGTCAGTATGCCAGCAGACTTATTGACCACTACGATCCAAGAGTCCTCAAATACCACATCGAATGTGCGATCCTTCCAAGCCTTAGGCGGTTCGGGGTAACCAGCGTCCGGATTAAAGCTGACCTCGACGACATCGCCATCGCTGACACGAAAGAAACTGTCCTTGCAGAGTTTTCCATTGACCTTGACGCAGCTGTTACCAAACAACGAAGTGACTTTACTGCGCGATAGTTGAGTTAAATCACGTACGATGTGGTCCGCGCGGAACGCTTGATCTCCGGTGACGGTATGCGAATGAGACTGCTTGGGCATAAATTCGTTTTCGTTAACGTGGATGTGTTTTCACAAGGCTAATGTCGGTCGTGGATGCTTCTCACCTCAATCCACCTGAGAATCCGCAGGCTTATATTGAGAGACGATTTTCAGCATCGCCTGATGCAGTGGTCCGTTGGTCGCCAACACCGAAGACCTGTCCAAAGGCAAGTCATCGCCGAGGCAGGTCGTGACGGTGCCACCGGCCTCTTCGACAAATAAACGCCCCGCCGCGAAGTCCCAAGGCGAGAGAGTATACTCGAAAAACGCGCCAAATCTTCCTAAACCAACATGAATCAGGTCCAATGCAGCGGTGCCAAAACGTCTGATGCCGTAAATGTCTTCTTCGAACAGTTGTCCGACGCTATTTAACGTCGCCTGCATCATCTCCCCACGATCGTAGTAGAAACCAACGCCTACCATCGTTTGGCGAAGGGCATCATGCTGGTTGACGTGAGCGCGTTTGCCATCGACCCAAGCGCCGAGCCCTCGGCCACACTCGTAAACGTGGCCTCGAGCCACATCGATCACGATTCCGTATTGGGCGATGCCGTCGTGATAGTAAGCTACCGAAACAGCGAAGTGGGGAATGCCGTGGGCGAAATTATTGGTTCCGTCCAACGGATCAATCACCCAAAGATGCTCGGCGCTGATTGATTGGCTGTATGCTTCTTCGGCGAGAAAGCTGTGATTGGGGAACGTTGACCTGATTGCGTCCACGATCGCTTTTTCTGCCTCGACGTCAGCCGCCGTGACCAGCCCCTCCGATTTTGCATCGGACGTTTTGTCGGTGATGCCTGCAGAGGCTAGATCCGCGAAGTACGCCTCAACGACTTTAGCGCCAGCTTGGGCAGCAACGCGACCAACCTGCGAAATCGTGTCTTCAAACATTGATAATTTTCTTTTAGATAATCGTAGTACAAGCGTCCCGCTTGCTTATCACCTCGCAAGCGGGACGCTTACACTACGATCGATTCTTTAGTTGTTCGATCACTTCAGGCAAAGGGAACTCCAAGATCGACGTGTCCTGCATTTGTTTGATCTCGGACAGACGCCGATAACCACGCGTCACCAATGTCTCACGCCGCGCGACATACTCAGGATCGAGGGTCGCTTTGGAAAACTCACCTTCAACCACAACAGGATCAAAATCGGCATCGACGATGAACTGAGCCAATGCCGGATTGCATCGGATATGTCTTTCGGGCGTTGAATGCAGCATCTCCGGATCGACCAAGCCAATCACATACCGCAAATAAAGATCACTGTGAGTCACGTTGGCAACGTCCTCGCCACAAACGGCACACAAATATCCCTCGTCACATTTCGCCATGCTCTGGTACGCCTAATGCATATCTACGACGCGCAACCCTACTGCTAATTCAAATCCAGCACGTCATACATAGAGTAAATTCCGGGAGATTGTTTGACCACAAACTTCGCAGCCTCCAACGCGCCACTAGCGTAGCAGTCTCGATTGGATGCACCCACCTTTAATTCAATCGTTTCGCCAAGCATTCCAAATACGATAGTATGCTCGCCATAGTTATCGCCTGTACGAACGGCGTGATAGCCAATTTCGTCGTGAGGACGCGCTCCGACCATGCCCTCGCGTCCGTGGCGATGGCCTGCAATACCCATCGCGTCAGCAGCAATCTGGCCAAACCGCAAAGCCGTTCCGCTGGGGGAATCGGCTTTGAACCGATGATGGCGTTCAATGATTTCGACATCGACTCCGGTCGAGTGATCTTTGAGCGCCTTGCCGGCGATCTCCGTCAGCTTCATCGTCAGGTTGACTGCCATACTCATACTGGGAGCCCACACGATCGGAATGACCTTCGATGCCGCTTGAAGTGCCGCCTCATGCTGCGGTTCAAGTCCGGTCGTCGCCATCACCAGTGGCGTCTTTGTCCGAGCGCAATATTCAATCGCCTTTTCTGCTCCTGCAGCGGTCGAAAAATCGATCACCACTTCGCAATCCTCATACGCCTCGCTTATTGGTAGACCGATCGGTCCAACACCACTAACGTCACCGGCGTCTTGGCCCAATTTGGGATGGCCGGCGGCTTCAACTGCGCCCGACAACTCAAGATCGGCGTCCTGATTACCAAGGTCGACTAGCCTCTGGCCCATGCGCCCCGCGGCGCCACTGATCGCAAGTTTCGTCATGCTCTAGGATTCACTTTTTCAGAAATAGCTGGCTGTTTCATAAAGATGTCCAATATCCTCATCACAATTCTCAAATTGCTCGAACCATCACACAACTTTGACAAACACAAGTTATCCGAAGCAGCCACGTCTTTGGAGGCCCTCGGCCCGACTTTCCCCTTGTCCAGCATCCGGCCAACGAAACAGACCACTTGCGGAAACTAAATACTCGTTAAAGACTTCCAACAGCGCCATAAACCACGCTTAATCATCGTAATTTACCATTTGCGCCCGTATTTTTTGGGAAAATCTGAAACAAGCGTTTAAGATTGCCCGTAACTAAGTGGGTAAAAACGTAGTTAAACAGGGGATTAGCCGTGCTAAGGGGGAACAGCAGTTGGCTTCCTTGGACGCGAACATGCCTCTAACCACCGTACTTATGAGCACTTAGGAAAAACCAACCCAACTCCATGACGTGTTTTGTTTGACGGCAGCTATGTCGGTTTTTAGAATGTGCGACCGCGAGGTAAGAGGCGGCACCCTTCGGGGCTCCATAACGAGACTCCGACAAACAACCGTTTGAGACGGAAGAAAAAGAAAGAGAGTTAACATGGCAAAGATGACCAAAATGAAGAAGGCGGAGGTAAAGCCTTTCAAGGAGTCCTTGATCATCCTTCGCGCTCGGCTTCGCGGCGATGTATCGACGCTGGCCAATGCGGCCTTGTCGTCCAGTGGCGGAAGCAGCGGCTCCTCTTCGGTTCCAAGTCACATCGCCGATTTGGGAAGTGACACCTACGAACAGGACAATACGATCTTGCTGATGAACAGTGAGGGCGAGACATTGACCATGATCGAAAGTGCACTTGAACGTATCGAGGGCGGCACCTATGGTTTTTGCACTGAGTGTTCAGGCAAGATCCCCAAAACAAGGTTGAAGGCTTTGCCTTACACACCTTACTGTGTTAAGTGTGCAAGTGAAATCGAATCCGACAACTACTAAAGACACTCAAATATCAGACGTTAACGATTCGGCTTTAGGCCGCAACGAGAGTATATCGCAGGACAAGTCGCTTCTCATCAGGCGGTTTGTCCTGTTTTTTTGTGTTGCGGGTTTGATGCTGCTTGCGGACCTTGTTTCCAAATCGATGGCATTTTCGTCATTCTTTGATCCCACGCAAAACTTCCAGTCCCCACACTATTGGGTTGATGGAATTTTTGGCATCCAAACTTCGACCAATCCCGGTGCCTTATTTGGAATGGGCAGCGGTTATAGTTGGCTGTTTGCCATTCTCTCGGTCGTTGCACTTGCTGGAATCGTCTTGTGGCTGTTCGTCTTTGGAGCGGGCTACGATTTGTTTCTGACCCTGACTCTAGGGCTGATCTCAGGAGGTATCTTGGGAAACCTCTATGACCGACTGGGTTGGGGCGCACTTCCCTCGTATCCAGAATCGATCCATACCAATGTGCGTGACTGGATCCTGTTTCGACTCGAGGGCGTTCCGTTTTTTGATCCGTGGCCAAACTTCAACCTAGCCGATTGCTGGTTAGTTTGCGGAGCGGCCCTATTGTTTTTTCACGCCCTGTTCCTAGCACCGCCTGATGATGTCAGCGCTGCTGAAGAAGAAGATGCACTCCATGTCAACCGAAGTTAACCCACGCCTTGAGCTTGCCAATCGGATTGCGGTTGAAGCAGGAAAAATAACGCTCAAGCATTTTCGCAATGCATCACTAAGCGTCATCAAAAAGGGTGACGGATCACCGCTGACGATTGCCGACCAAGAATCCGAAACGTTCCTTCGTGAGCAAATCGCAGCAAGCTTCCCCGATGATGCGATTGTTGGTGAAGAGTACGGTGCGACCGAGGGCACGTCTCCATATACTTGGATTTTGGATCCGATCGACGGCACCAAATCTTTTATCAGTGGCGTCCCGCTATATGGCACAATGGTTGCCGTCGAACGAGAGGTAAGCAGCGGTAATCGCGAGAGCCTGATCGGTTCGGTGTACTTGCCGGGAATCGACGAAGGAATCTTTGCCTCTAAAAGTAACGGGGCTTGGTATTTCACGGGCGACGCGTCTCCGTCTCGGGCTCAAGTATCAAAAACATCCACCCTATCCGATGCGGTGTTGGTAACCTCGGAAGTGGAAACGTTTGACGAACGTGACGCGCGTGATGTTTACACTCGCCTTGCCGCAGCAACTTGGTTCAGTCGCACTTGGGGGGACGTGTATGGATATCTGCTGGTTGCCACGGGGCGCGTCGATATCATGATCGATCCCATTTTGAATGTTTGGGATGCGGCCGCGGTCCAGCCCATCATCCAAGAAGCCGGCGGCCGCTTCAGCGATTGGTCTGGAACAAGCAGAATCGATGCTGGCGAGGCAATCGGCTCCAACGGAATATTGCACGAGGACATCTTGAGAGTGATCAATTCTGATTGACCGCTAGAGCAACGATTTGTGATCCAGTGGTATGCTACCGCCGAACTGGTTCGGACGGGAACCGGAAGCCAACACCGGCAACCTGCGAGCGCGATTCACCAAGGCAGCCATAAGGATCGGCGCCGGGCCCGCAAAAGCCATTGTCCTTGCGTTGATAGTCAACCAATCTAAAGTTGACCAAGTGATCAAACAAATCGTTCACTTTTCGACACCGACACGAGGCTTGCCCACATCCTTGGCAGCACCCCTCTCGATTGGCACGCTTGGCCGACAATGGCTTGGGCCAGTAAACGGAAAATTCCGGGCGTTTGTCACTGCAACCTTTCTTCCCGCATGAGCGTCCTCCCGGTTCGGTGTCCTGCCATGGCATTCCTTGGTTGCCGATCCCGCAGTGCGGACTCTGACAGCCGCAGTGACAATCTCCCACCTCGCGTTTGCAAACGCTACAGGGTTTCCTCGGGTCGATAGGGTAGGGCGACCGATCACGGTACAAATCCCACGTCTTCACAGGATGGTGAGCTTCTTTTTTGGCCTTCGCTTTTGTCTTCGTTTCCTTTTTAGCCGCTTTTTCGCCACGCTTCTTTTTTTTGGCCGAAGTTTTCTCATCAACGGGTGGCTTCGACACGGGCTTCTTTTTCTTGACCTCCGGTTTCGCTACTTCTTTTGCTTTTAATTTTTGAGAAGTCCCCTCTAAATCGATTTGGTCAACGCGCGGTGGCGCAGGTTTGGAAACAGCTGGAGCAGGCGCGCTGACCGCCGTATCAGTGGCACTATTGAGAGGGTATCGATCTCCAGTAAAATACTGTCGAACGGGTTGTTGCAGAGCCGGATCTTGCCAATTCTGGGCATTGCTGGTGATGGGAATAGCCGCCGAGAGCAAAAAGGCAGCAAACAGAATCAATGAACCGTTGGTGTGGAAACTCATCGAACGATCTTTTTTAAGTGATTTCAAAACCAAAACGACGACCAACGATAAACTTGCGTTGATTGCCATATTCGTTAGATCGGTAAAACTTCCGCCAGTCCGGACATTCTTTCATTTGTGTTCGGGTTAGTAAAAACAGGCAGACTTTACGGCCTGATATTCGAAGACCAGCACAAGAAAGCGCGGAAACTGATAGCACTGAAATGCTATCTGTTGGCCTGTCGTAGACCTTTCAGACGCGCTTCACAGGCTAGATTATAGGCTTCCTCGTCTCCGTGGCTGTGAATCGAAAACGAGCGCGTCCGCCGTCGCCCCCGACCATCGGTCCACTGAGCCACCCAATACCAGTATGAGTACTCGTATTCACCACGAATGTCCTTTTGCTGGTGCAGCCTGACACCGACCATTCCCGATTTGTTCCTCGCAGAAGGATGTTCTGCACGTTCTTGGGAACTGTAGTGGGATGAACGGTGCTCTATTTCATCGCGTCGTTGCTGAGCTGCAACGAGCGCGTTACGTTTTCCACTGTGTCGCTGATCCGAGAAGAACTCCTCGATCTTTCTTCCGCGTCGCTGGATCCTCATCGACCAGCCTCCAGTCACTTTTCCAGTCTGGCTAACGCGCTGAAGCCTAGAGATATTTCTACGTGGATTTTTGCGAGGCATAGAACGTTGACGTAGCAAGCAAACAAAAGGCGGGAACCGAACCAAGAAACAGTCAAACTGCTGTCTCTTCTTAATCCGCAACATGCCAATGATAATTGTTGCCCGCATCTATTGTCAATCTTCGGTGGCCGCAACTATTGCGCCGATGTTTTGAACCCGTCAGGACTACCAGAAATCAATCGGCCATGCTCCATCGGCCAGCTCGCCATCTGATATCCGTGCGAGTGCAACCAATTCTTGATCTCAGAGTGTTCCTGATAACTGTCAGGATAAACCCATACCGATACTGTTGTTGTTTCTGGAGAGTACTTTTTCAGTCGAGACATCCACTGTGAACGGTCGGACTGCAGCGCCAAATCCACTGGCTCACCCGCATTTTGGTCAACGGGAATCAGGTCGAACTTGCGAAACTGCACGCGTCGTTTGGCGCCTTGACCGCGCGAATCCAGATCGTATTGCAAGCGAAAGTTACCCACCGGACCGATCGTTTGTTTGGTTTTCTGAAACGATTTATTCTCAGCAATCAAGCGCCAGTGCTGCTTCATCGCATCTACCAATTCGTCCAGCGGCACCCAAAGTAATTTTCCATTAGCGAGTCGAAAGTGAACCTCTTGAGTGAAAACTGTCCGGGCGATTGGGCTGGGATAATGTTCAATGGTTTCGGTTTTAGTCATGGGCTCGGTCGATGCTTTCGCACTTTCAAGGGCGGCAAGTGTCGCTTGGGCATCGGCCAATTGACGCTGAAGATCCAGCTGCTTGGTTTTCGCAACAAATGCAGCTTTGTCTTTTTGATCAAGTTCGTTTGTCTGTTTGTGAACAAGTTGCCGAACGGTTTCCAATTCGACCATACGTTGATGGCGGACGTCGGTTAACTGTCGAGCATACGCCTTTTCATGGTCAATCAGCGTCTCAAGTTGTTCATTGTCGATCTCAAGCTTTTTTAGTTCCAACTCTTGCCGCTGCGATTGCAGCACGGCTTGATGAATGTTGGATTCAAGATCTTTATCGACGGCCACAATTGCGCGAGCAGCAGCACCGGCGTGAGCACCAACGATGACGATCAAGATGATCAGGATCCCGACAAGGTTGGCGACGATGTCAAGAAACGCATCCTGTCCGGTAGTAATGCTAGATTTATTCATTCGACAACCTCGACAATCAAACCACTTTGATCCAGCAATCGCTGTAAATCTTCAAACCTCTGCTCTCCGCCGGGCAATACAGAGAAACGCAGCTCTGGTTTCCAGAATGCATTTGCCCCCGCGATACCCCAAAGATCGATGGTTTCCCATATTTCAGAAACCAGTACATCTACCGAATCCCTTGTTTGCGATGCCAATGAAATAGTGGCAACAATTTTGTCCTGCGAGAGAACATGCAACTGCTCCCTGCCGCAGCTCACACGAATAGGCCTGACGTAAGCTCGGGCACCGGTTGTTTGGGAGGGCAAAGCCCAATTAGCGCCGCGCGTGCGGGCAATACTTGTCGCCGCTGACGTTTGCGAGGGCGCTGATTTTGGACTTAATCCTAGCTGTCCTTGCCCGCCCGACCCTAACGCTTCGTTTGCTCCGTTCGACTGGCCGCTGACCGAACCAACTGTATTTTTCGCAGCAGCTGCACTGCGACCGGTTCGCCTGCTGTGAAAACTTACCTCCGCGCCACCAGCATGACTGGCAGAAGAAAATTCCTGTTCGTCGTTACTAGCTTGTTGTAAGCGAGGACCACTGCTTTCTTCTGCATGCGATGGGATATCACCAGCAGCAGTTTCGGCGGAACTTCCGCGACCATCCCGCCAAGCGGTACCGAACGTGGTGCCTCGGGTTCGGGAGCGTGAGACGACCGCCAATTGCCTACGGTAAGCCGTCGCGATCGTCGATCGAATCTCGCTCTCCAAGAGCGCGTCCGAGCTGCCAAACTCTAGCGGAACATCGCGATCTACAAGTTCATAGCCAAATTCATCGTCCCAACTCTTCATTGCTCGCCGCGCCAAAGAGTACGCCCACGCTCCTTCTGGGCGCACGACCAACAACGGATAGGGCTTCGTTTCGTCGTCTGCGAGGCCGTGCTTTTGATAGTACTCACGAATTGCCAACAAGGCAGAATCAAGAACATTTCCAATACGATTCGGATCAACAAAATCTGTTTTGCTTAACCGAATCCCAAGAGGCTGTAACGTTAACCCTTTCGCATCGCATTCAACATAGATGGGGCGACGCGAGGTTCCTCCACCGCCTGAGTAAGGAACAATTTGAAAGTTGGTCTTGGCGGTAACCTGAGTTGTACTCAGGCGGTTAAGCTCGATCTTTCGCTGAACGTTGGCGAGGCTTTCACTCAACTGCTCCAACTCTTCATCAGACACCGCGTCTTCGTTTTCAAGCTTGCGCTTTTGGTCTCGCCTCTTTTGCAATTCGCGATACTGAAGATAGACCGATCGCGCTTCAAATTCCAAATCTTTGATTTGCTGCTGCAGGTAGCTACGATCGGATTTCGAAATTGCCAGTCGCTGGGACACGTCAGCGCGAACTAACTCGACGTTCTGGGCTTCAAACTGCATCAGCTCGCCACGCTCTAACACCTCAGTCAGCCGCTGCTGCTGTTCCTCTTGACTAGTCGCGGCCCGTTGGTCTGCCTCGCTACTTGCGGACTGAACCGAAATGACCAACAGCACGATCAAAATCCCCAACGTGCAAATCAAGACCGCCAAGAAAGGGAATAGCGATACCGTGAGGCGTTCGGATTGCCTGCGTTTTTTTGATCGATTCATAGGGCCTCTTCTTAAGCAGCCCTGTTTGACCTAGACGCAGATTTCATTTCAGCATCGTGGCCGATTCGTTGGTTGTTGCGGAATTGGACACGCTCTTGCATTGTCTTTGAGTCCGGCATTACTACCTGATCTAAGCTTTTCGGCGCGTTCTTTTTCAACAACTGCTTTAGAGCATTCACCGAAATCCGAGCCTGAGATTCATCTCTGCCAGTTGGTTTTGCTTCGGTTTTTTTGGCAACAAATGGACTCTTGCGAGGATTGATGATCATCGGCGAGGGCCGCGAGAGGCGAGCAGGTTTT
This sequence comes from uncultured Pirellulaceae bacterium, assembly GCA_938036435.1. Taxonomy (GTDB): domain Bacteria; phylum Planctomycetota; class Planctomycetia; order Pirellulales; family Pirellulaceae; genus Mariniblastus. The sequence goes on from CALHPU010000125.1 coordinate 14,808, forward strand.
TCGCTAACCGCTGCGTGTATTTTCAAAACACTCTCAGGCTCTTTTACCGGACTGGAATCGGCAACCAACGTCGCCGTTTTCTCTCGCATCGCCGTGACTGCTTCTGATCGCATGAACATCACTGGCTTGTTTGGATCTCTCCGGCGTTTGACCGGCACAACAGCTTTATCAATCGCGACTTCTTTTGCCGGCGTCGCCGCGTCCTGATCACGACCTTGGTTCAACTTGGCAAACGCTTTGAACGCCTTTGCTTCTGCTATCGCAATTTTGGATGACGTCGGATTCAGCGGAGCAGTTTTCGGCAGCGTGTTTCGCACAGCGAGCTGCTTGTGCTGTGAAACCTTGTTGGCGTCACCGGAATTCTCAATCCATTGAGTCGATTGTTTGACCATTTCAGCCTGAGCAGCGGTTTGCTTCTTCAGTTGTTTTCCCTGAAGCGTCAGCTCACGAGCGACTTGCGTCAACACCTCGTGCATGTCAGTCGTGGCTTTGATGGCCGCTTTTTGTTGGTCAAGGGCCTCATTAAAGGAACTGGAATCTTCCATCGTGCCGACCAGAGAATGAACACTCTTGGTCTGTTCGATCATCTGTTCCTGATGTTCTTTCATCAGCCGAGCGTTTCTTGAGAGCATTGTCTGCCACTGCTCCCAGCGAAAGACGGTTGATTGGTTAGCCTTCTCGATGGCCTGTCCAAGGTAGTCAGCAAGATTCTCTACGTTCTCCTCTAACGCCTCGCTTAATCCACTTCGGACCACGTCGCTGGTTTGAGTCAACGAAGCCGCCCAAGCCTTTTCGGCGGAAGCAATAGTTTTCTTCCAGATGTCAGTTTGATTGGTAACGACGTCACGCGTTGCCTCTAATACTTCACGCCCGATCTTGTCAAAGCTTCCATTGGCGGCTGAAGCCATGGTCATGTCGTATTGATCAGCAATCTCACGGCGGGAGCGTTGGTCGACCAGTTGCAATAACTGAATCTCAAATCGCTCGACAAGGAACTGGCCAAACATCAGAACCATCGATAGCGTCAAAGCTAACGCCGTCGTATCGAACGCCACATACAGATTGCTCTGCAGTCCGTTCATCATGGCTTGAAAATCATTTTCGGGGCCCGGCGAAATTCCACCGAGTGCTTGTGAGATTCCCAACACCGTCCCAAGGAAGCCAAGCATCGGCGTCGCCCAGATTAAAATTCGCGCCAATGAGTACCGTTGGTGCGATCGGTCTAGGTCCAATTCCGCCAGATACTTCATCTCTTCTTCAACACCCGAGACAGAACCGGTTCGGTAGATGTAGTGAAGCGTTTTGACCAAACGATTCCAAAGATAATGCGTCTGTGTCCAAGCAGGCATCTCCAACAGCTGCTCGCCATGCTCGACGGCGCGTTCTACCTCTTGATCAATGTTACCAATCGCATCGTTCTGACGCAAAACGGGGGATTGATCCTTGCTCGGCTCCAGATCAGAAAGCTGAATCGTCTTTTCAGAACAGAACTGTTCAAAAACGTTGTAAGCGATCAAGAACAGCGATGCAGCACCAATCAAGAACATCCCAACGGTGACCTTGCTGATGGCATGGCCTGTTAGATAACGCAGGACCATTTCGTCTGCAACGTGGCCCTTGTTGATTGCCCATGCCAACAAAAAGTACAACGCAAGCCCGATGCAAATTGGCGTCAACAGGGAAGGCAATACCGAAAGCCAACCAGAGGACCGTTTCGTCGAATGCCGGTCGGTTTCTAAATGTTCACTGGGCGTCGGATGATTCATAGCGATAGCAAACGTGTGTTTTGAGTGACTGCCGCGTTACGAACGAACCTGTACGACAGACTGTATCTCTTGAATCGGAATGTCTCGCTCATCCGGAACAGCTTTTCTGGCCTCCGTAAGCAAGAAAAAAAGAAATACTTGCCTCAAGCTAAAATATTGCTGCATTGGCAAACTTTAGCTAACCCTGAAACTCCACCATCCCGATAATGGCTTTATCAGACATGAGGATATCCTAGGGGGGAAAGCCCGGATCGCCAGTTCGCTGGCGTCTGGGCTTATTTTTTGCGCCTTTTGAGAGCCAAAAAGTCTACGGAACCGACGGGAAGTGCCAAAGCGCTTAAGATAAGGCAAGAGAGAGCGGCTGGATCAACAGTGCTCCTCTTAGGCCGCTCGACCTCTAAGGCCAATCCGTCGGGCCAACAACAAACTCAGGAACTTTCATCGCCCATGAAGTGGCTCCAGCTTATCCGTGTCCCCAACGCCCCCACGGCAGCTGCCAACATCCTAGCCGGATATCTGCTAGCCAATCGAAGCTGGGACAACTGGTCGGTGCTGCTGTGCCTGATCATCAGCAGCCTCGCTCTTTATTGCTGTGGCATGGTGCTGAACGATGTTTTTGACGCCGCGAACGACAAAGTGGATCAGTCCCACCGCCCGATACCCAGCGGTCAGGTCTCCCTCGGCACGGCGACCGCACTTGGATGGGGCTTAATGGCAATGGGAGTTTTAGCCGCCATTGCCGCAGGCGCTCTGTCAACGCCACAGTCGATTGTCAAATGTGGCTCCGTCGCGGCATTGCTGGCGTGGGCGATTTATTTGTACGACGGACCATTAAAACAAACGCCGCTGGCACCAGCCCTGATGGGCGCCTGCCGTAGCCTGAATATTCTTTTGGGCGCGTCGACCGTTAGTTCCACGACGCTCACCGAGCAAAACCTGACTAACGTTATCGGTTTTCCTGTCGAGGTGTGGTGGGCGGCGATCGCTGTAGGCGTGTTGATCATGGGAGTCACATTGCTGGCCAGAAACGAGAGCCGAGCTGTCCAACAGCGCGGCAAACTGGTGTTGGCCGCAGGGGTGATGCTGGCGGGATTCGTGCTGCTGGCGACGCTGGCGTGGTGTCCGGGTGCCAATTTTTCTTGCTCCGCACTTCAGACCTATCCCGCTTTGGTGGCGATCATTTCGCTGGCTTCGATTCGCCGAGTCGCGGTCTGCGTCGCCGACGCGCAGCCACAATCGGTCAAACTGGCTATCATTTCCACTCTGAGAAGCCTAATCGTGTTTGACGCGTCAATCTGCTTTCTCACACGTCCCGACAATCTCGCATTCGCCTTGGTCGTCGTCGCGTTAATTCTACCGGTCCTCGCTCTATCCAAATGGATTTACTCAACATGAAGCATCTTGTATTTGCCTCCATCCCCGGACTGCGGCAAAGCGATCTTGCATCGATGCCCAACACCCAGCGTCTGTTCGCCTCGGGAAATTCTTCTCGCATCGAGCATTCGTTCCCGGCCGTTACATGGCCATCACAAGCCACCATGCTGACGGGAAAGTCGCCTCAAGAACACGGAATCATCGGAAATGGTTTCTTTTGGCGGGAAAAGGCAAAAGTCGAAATGTGGACTGCTTGGAACGAGGTGATTGAACAGCCACAAATCTGGGACACGCTGAAACAACATGGCATCTCGTCCGCCGCTTGGTTTCCGATGCTCAGCAAGGGCTGCGGGGCAGACTATGTCTGTATGCCGGCACCGATTCACCAGCCTGACGGCAGCGAGGATCTTTGGTGTTACACCAAGCCGCAAGACTTTTATGGACAGCTGTTGGAAAAGCTCGGGCACTTTCCGCTAAAACATTTTTGGGGGCCTTTGGCGAATATCAAGTCAAGCGACTGGATCGTCAAATCAGCCACCTTGGCGGCCGCCGAGTTCAAACCAAACTTGTTTTACATCTATCTTCCGCACTTAGATTACGCTGCCCAAAAGTTCGGGCCTGATAGTCAACAAGCAATTGAAGCGCTGGCCGAATTGGACAACACTGTTGGCGAAATGGTGACTGGATTTGAAGCAGCACTAGGAGTAGCACAAGGAGCTGCACTAGGATCTTCCAATGGCGACCAACGCAGTATCGACTGGATGTTTGCCAGTGAATATGTGATCACATCCGTCGATCATGTAAGCTATCCAAACCGCGAATTGCGATCACTTGGCCTGTTAGAGGTTCTGTCAGAAAACGATGGTGAGCATCTTGATGTTTCTGGCAGTAAAGCTTGGGCCTTGGTCGATCACCAGTTTTCACATGTCTTCGTCAAAGACCGCAGCCCCGACACCATCGAGCAAATTGTGAAACACTTCGAGGGCGTCGATGGCATCGAACGTGTTTTGACTGGCAGTGAGCGCGGCCGTTTGGACCATGAGCGCAGTGGCGATGTCGTTCTGGTTTCTTCGCCCAACAGCTGGCAGGCGTACTACTGGTGGCAAAGCGATGAACGAGCCCCCGCGTTCGCGCACACGGTAGATATTCATCGCAAGCCGGGCTACGATCCGGTAGAGCTGCACTTTGACATCAGTACGATGTCGGTGCCGCTTGATGCAACGCTGATCAAGGGGTCTCACGGCTACGCTTGGGAAAATGCTCCCGCAGGGGCCGGCGATCATCATCGCGGGGTCCTACTGACCACAGCGGGCATCAGTGACGTCGCCGATATGGATACGGTGACGGATGTCAGTATGTACCAGCGCGTGCTGGAGTATTTCGGCGTTGAAAGCAGCAATTAGCCTTGTTGTCTGTCAAAGCTGAGTTGACAAGGTCGTGGATTTGCCAGAATTCCTGACGGACCAAGGATTTCTGGCGAAATCCACTAAGAGCAACCCTTCATTTCAGCCTTGACGAACAACTAGCTGTCTTGCCCCGTCTTATCGGTCTGAAACCGAAAGCAGGTTGGTTAGATCAAGTGTCCGGCGGTTGGAGGTTTGTAATGGGGCGCACAGACTTTCGGACGGTTGTTCGCGCGACAAATGTTCCCCGTTGGCATTTACCCAAACGCGCTAGAATTGTATGTTTTCTAGTGGTATTGGCTTGCCCTTGCCGATACCAAAGGCAGACTCTTCGAAGTCGCCCACTCACAAAGACAACGGCTTCTTTGCTATTGCAAAACAGGTACTTTATCGATGAAAACCCTCTGGATCTCTGGTCGCCTTGCACTCGCCTGCCTCGTCTTAACACTCACCCTCATCTCGCTTGGTTGCGGAAATCCAGTCACGACTTTCCAGCAGATCATTGCAAAACCACTTGCGCTGCTTGCTAGCAATCCATTTGTTTCCCATCCAGCCACAACCAGCAGTGACGCCTCTGACGGAGAAGTTGAAACGGCTCCAAAATTCCCTCCTGCCGAGGAATTGGTCAGCGACTGGGACAAACCCGATGTGTCGCTGTTTGTGACCGGTCGTTTGCACGGTTACATCGAGCCCTGCGGTTGCACGGGACTGGACAAACAAAAGGGCGGACTTCTCCGACGTCGGACTTGCCAGAAAATCTTGCTTGAGCGCGGTTGGGATCTGGTCAACATCGACGCGGGCAACCAGATTCGTCGAAAGGGACAACAAGCCAGAATTAAGCTTGGCACGACCTACGATGCTCTTTGTAAACAGATGGGCTACCAAGCGATCGGACTGGGAGTAGACGACGTTTCGATTGCTCCCATTGATTTGGTGCAAACGATTCTCAACGTTGCCGGTGATGATAATCCGTTTCTTTGTGCAAACGTCTCGATCGCTGAATTCGAAGACACCACCAGCAGATATAAAGTGATCCAACAAAATGGCATGCGAATCGGGGTCACTGCTGTTATCGGTGACGAGCACATTCCCAAGCTTAATAATTTGAATGGATTGGAGAAGGTACCCGTGACCGACGGATTACAAAGAGTCGCCGGTCCCTTAGTCGCAGAAAAGTGCGACCTGAACATACTTGTAGCGCAGAGCGATCCTGCCACCTGCGTTGCCATCGCGAAGAAATTTCCAATTTTTGACGTTTTGATTACCTCGGGTGGCGCTGGCGATCCCAAACTCCAACCCGACGTGATCCAAACAGGTAACCACACGACGTCGATCATTCAAGTCGGCGTTAAAGGAATGTATGCGGGTATCGTCGGCATCTACAAAACACCCGACGGAATGTCATTGAAGTACGAACGCGTACCGATGGACGCCCGTTTCGCAGATGACATCGAAATGCGAAAAGTCTTCCAGAACTACCAAGAAGAGCTGAAGCTACTATGGACAACCGGACAGTTTGAGGACATCAAACCCAAACTACACCCGTCGGGACACAAGTTTGTTGGCTCAGAAGCCTGCGCCGACTGTCATGACGCCGAGTATGAAATTTGGAAAGAAGGTATCGACGGCGAAGGTGGACCACACGCCAAAGCGACCCGTGATCTGACGGATCCCGGCGAACGCACTTGGGTAAAGCGAAACTTTGATCCTGAATGCGTAAGTTGCCACGCGGTTGGTTGGGACCCTCAAAAGTACTTCCCTTACGAAACAGGTTTCACCGATCTGGATAAACATGCTCATCTGCATGGCAACGGCTGCGAGAACTGCCACGGCCCCGGATCGGCTCATGTCGAATCAGAGGAAAATGGTGACGAAGACGAAGCGTTGCGAAAGGAAATGATCGTCACCAAGGCTGAGGCAGAAGCGAATCTATGCCTGTCGTGCCACGATCTGGACAACAGCCCGGATTACGCTTTGGATCCAAATGGATTTGACAAATTCTGGCCTGCGATCGCTCACGGCGAAGACAACGATGAATAGTCAGTGTGCTGGGGAATAAGTCTTACGGCACGTTGTCAAAAAGAGGTTTGGCAAACATACTGATTCTTACTGGAAGCTGTCTGCCTCCACATCATTGATCTTTTGGTGCACGTTCCTAGCGGCACAGCGCCTCTTGCCTAAGAAAATCCCAAGCCAACGCATGTCAGAGAGCGTCGATAATCTGAATTTTGGAAACGACCTGACAGGCCAGACGATCGGAGACTATCTGGTCCTCCAGCGCCTCGGACGCGGTGGAATGGCGGACGTCTATCTGACGCAGCAGCTATCTCTGCAACGCCCCATTGCACTGAAAGTGCTACGGCCGGACCTCGCCAAAGACCGGACCTACGTAGAACGCTTTCTGCGCGAGGCTCGCGCTGCTGCCGCGTTGGTGCACGCCAATATTGTTCAAATTTTCGAAGTCGGCCAGCACGACAACATCCACTTCATCGCGCAAGAGTACATTTCTGGACAGAATTTAAAAATGTGGCTGCGCCGCAATGGGTCGGCCGAACCCAAGCTTGCGATGGAAATCTTGGTCGGCACGGCCAAGGCGATCAGAAAAGCTGACGAATTCCAAGTCGTCCACCGGGACATTAAACCGGAGAACATTATGTTGTCCGACAAAGGCGAAATCAAAGTCACGGACTTCGGGCTGGCGCGCGTCAACAGTGATCAATCCGAGGATACGCTGACCAAAGTCGGAATCACGATGGGCACTCCACTTTACATGAGCCCCGAACAAGTCGAAGGCGGCGCCCTCGACGCGCGAAGTGATATCTACTCACTCGGTGTGACAGCCTACCACATGCTCGCCGGCACACCACCTTTTGACGGTGACAATCCTCTGACCATTGCGATGAAGCAAGTCAAAAATGACGCCGCCCCGTTGGCGCTGGTTCGACCGGACCTACCCGAGACAATTTGCACGTTGATCCATCGCATGATCAATAAATCCCCGGAGAATCGTCCTCAGTCTGCAGACGATGTTTTAAGAGTACTGAAGCAAATCAATCTAGATGAAGCCTATGCGCTAAACGACATCAAGGTCTCACCCGTTGCCATCGTCGATAAAACTTCAGACACCCCACAGCGCACTAAACTTCAACAAGCAATGCTGGGCAAAGCATCCACGCGATCGAGTACACCGCTAATCCTCGGACTCGGCACTGTAGCGGCGACCGCCTGTGGTTGGTTTGGGGGTAGTTGGTTAGCGAATTTCGCGCCGCCGGCCGACCCACTAGAGATCACGTTCAACTCCGACGCGCTTTTGGAACAACCGGTGCCGAAACTGGAGACGGTCGACGAACAGTACGAATCAACCTATTGGTCCACGTTTGACCTGTCTGCCAAACAAGCGTTACCTCGCGAAGAATTACATTGGAAAGCCGTTTTGGATTACTTTCCGTTAGACGAAGCCGGTGACGCGGAAAACAAAACGAAGCTCTACCATCAGCGTGCTAGGGCGCGATTAGGCGAGATCTACCTAACACAGAAACGCTATGAAGAGGCCTTCGAGATTTACAACAAACTCGCCAACTCAGGTGATCTTGATCGCAGATTTCAGGTCAGTGGCGTAGTCGGCAAGGCCGTAATCTTGGACAACCAGTCGGCGGAAGATTTTGGCGGTGGACGAGAAGAACAAGCATTGGCCATTCGTAAGTTGCTGGAGGATGTTGGCGAGGATCGCGAATTGCTAAACCCTTTTCTTGCAAGAAAGTACGATCGGTTGCAAATACAGTATCCCACCTTCTGGCCCGGCGACCTATAGTTTCCAATTCTGTTGCAAACTCAATCGCCCAACGGCATCCAAAACCAAACGGCCTTTTGTCTATGATCTCCCGAAATTTCGAAGCCGTGATTTTTGACTGCGACGGTACTTTGGTCGATAGCGAACCGATCACTGTCACCGTCTTGATCAAGTTCCTGCGAGAGTTTGGCCTAGAACTAGAATTTGATGAGGCCCATGGACTATTCGTTGGACGGGACATGCAATCCATTGCCGCTTGGATTAAGGACAACCATGGAACCCAGTTGCCAGAGTTTTTCCCGTCTGAATTTAGGGCCCGGCAAGCCGTTGCATTGAGAGAGTCCGTCTTACCGATTCCCGGAGCGGCTGAACTATTGGCGGCGATTGCAAAACCATTTTGCGTTGCTTCCAATGCGCCTCAGGAGAAAATTGCAATCAACCTAAGCGTCACGGGGTTGGACCAATTCTTCACGGCCGAACGCATTTTCAGCGCCTACGACATCGACGTGTGGAAACCGCGCCCCGACCTGTTTCTCTATGCGGCAGAACAAATGTCCATCAATCCTGCAAGTTGTATCGTGATAGAAGACAGCTTGGCTGGTATCGACGCCGGAATTGCCGCCGGCATGCAAGTCATCGGTTATTCAAAAAACGCCAGTGTACAACCCACCGACAAAGTGCCGTTCGTCCACTGCTTGAGCGAATTGCGTGGGCACCTCGCATAGCCCACTTACGCTTGACGGCGTCTACGGATACTGCCGACACAACCAATCAACGCCACCAACGCCAATGATGAAGGCTCTGGGACACTCGACGCAACCAGACTCGTACCTGTAAACGAATCAGTTACCGAAGCACCAATAATTGCGTTTTCACTGACGTCTAAGACAGTCACATTAATCAACGTTGCCGTGTTATCAAAATCAGCATCGAACAACGCTTCGAAGTTCCCAAGATTATTGTCGTTAGTGATATCTAGTCTCGTCGCAACGGCGAGCTCGAAATCGACAGCTATTTGGGGCGTCTCTCCAACATCTAATTGCGTAAAATCAAACGGCACCAAAAAGGAATCTATTTCAAGGTTGGCTGAGCTTAGATCGTTGATGAAATCGCCATCGGAAGATCGGTCATGAAGAAACGTATCGGGAATAGACAAATCGCCGGTAGGGCGAATTGTGGCTAGGCTCAGCGCGTCATTGACCGTAACATCTCCGGGGCCCGTCGCGTCGAGAAAGAGATTCGACGTTCCAGAAACGACCCAATCGAACTGAACAAAGCCAACGTCGTTGGTCGCACTCAAGCCATTGATGTCGGCAACCGTTTGGTATGTTCCCGCAGCGAGAGTATCGATCGTCACGCGCGACCATTCGGTAAATGGCTCTTCAAATGGACCTCCCAAGCCGGTATCGCTGTCGGGCGCCTCTCCCCCGACATCAATCAGTCCACCACTACCCGGTTCTGGTGAAAACCCGGGAATGAATCTGGAGACCGCCGCACGAAACCCGCTGCGAACCCCGATCAGCCCAGTCCGATCCGGAAGTACGCTACCTGAAAATTGATAAGTTCCAATGTCTGCCTCGAGCCGTTCATTCAATTCGGTTGCGTCGCCGCCTTTAATGATACCGCTTCCACCCACCTCGTTCAAGCTGTACGAAACCTGAATCGCGAGCACACTCTGGCCCATTGAAACGATAGCGGCGAAGAGGAGAAATCCAATTGGAAGGATGGCTTTCACGTTGAGACTCCTTAGTGGTTGCTCGATTAGGAAGGCGACGCATTTAGGCGAGGCCTCATTTTAACCACCCGCTTTGCCGAAAGAAGAAAAAAAACGCTAGTTAATCCCAAGCAAACTCAGAAAATCGATGGCCATCTCCCGTCTAAGCGGTCTTATCCCACCTAAGTTGCGTCAAAATTGTAGTCCTACATCCGGAAGGTTTGATTGATCCACCAGAGGGCTCGGGATCCTAGCGATCGATAGCCAGAGAACAGTCGCGCTTGTCCTCCGACGCCAATACGAAGCTTCTGAACGTCCGTAAGTGGCACGCGCGCGTAGTATTGCAGGTCTGGTTTTTCATATTGGGCGACCATCTCCTGCACCAAATCGGGGATCTCGTTCTTTTGCCCCAGCGACGCAATCTCCTGTTGACTCATCTCATAGTTCTTACGATCAATCGACAAATCCGTCACACCGATCTGTTCAATCGGCCCCCTGATCTTTTCCCACGGACGATAGTACAGCTTCATCACCGCCTCATTGCCGACCTTGGCAAATTTGATCTGGTGTTCGGTCAACAACACGTACGCCTGCCATTTGGATAAATCCGCCACCTCGCAAAAGCGCTGCCCGCGAGCAACGGAAACACTACGGTTTTTCCCTGACAACAGCGCTGGCTGATCCATATCGGGATCCTCTTCCCGACTGGATACTTGATGCTTGTATGGCGTCTCTAAAACGGTACCGCCCATGAACTGCGAACGCAGATCTAATTTTTGACTTTGCCGACGCAAGTCCTCGACCGACTGCGTCAGCTCGCGGATCTCTGAATACAACATCGGAAGTTTATCTTGGTATCGCCCAGCGCTGTCGATGGCCCCTGAAGCCATCACAGTGGCAACTTCCGCCTGTTTGGCCCGTAGCTTCCCCTCGTTTTCGGCCAGTTTCAGGTTAAGCTCAAGATTGCTCAGCCGAGCCAGCGGTTGACCTTTTTCGACAATGTCGCCCGGCTTGACCAAGCACTCTTCGAGGACACCTTCTTCCTCGATATAGATCGTCTCTAATCGGTCTGGAACCACAATCAACGAGCAACGCAGATAATGCGGAAGCGGCGTCAGCAACACAATCGCCAACGTCAACAAAATGGCCCCTAACACTGAAAAGAATCTTACTTTTTTCACTTGATGCATCCGCCCCGGAACTGACATGTACTTGTAAAGCTTATAAAGCGGCATCACCACCATGCCGAACATTGAGAATATCGCTATCCCGATTCCAACGGACTCCAAACCATACGGTTCGAGCCACGTCGTCAGAAAATAGATGATCGAAAACATAATCAACCATCGATAGCAAAACGACGCAATCGTAAACATCGCGAATGCCCATGGGCGGTTGGTTGGCATTAAATGGTCATCAGGAATTTCAAGACCTAACCAATGGCGCCCTAAAAGCGTCGTTAGCGATTTCGTCGATTTCTGAGCAAGGTTGGGGATCTCCAACAGGTCGCTCAAGATATAATATCCATCAAATCGCAGCAGCGGGTTACCGTTGAACAGCACGGTACTGATCGAGCTGACCAGCATCACCTTCAGACATATCTCTTCAATGAGTCCCGGCTGCGCGAACCACCAGACAAACGTTGCGATCGTAGCGAGAATAATTTCCACATACATTCCCGCCGCACCAATCGCGGCCCGATGCCATTTATTATTCAGCCGCCAACTGTCTGACACATTGCAATACAGACACGGGGTCAGTACCAGCAACATGAAACCAATCTCATGACACTCACCGCCAAGTCGTTTACAAGACAGACCATGCCCAAATTCGTGGCAAACTTTCGTGACGCACAACACGGCGACGAACAAATACCACTGATGTGGATCGAAGAACGCCTCAAACCCCGGCAGGCGACTTTGAAATGCGGTCCAGTTGATCAGAACGCTCAGCAACGCGATCGATGAAGCCACCGCTACGAAGCAGACGCACGGAAACGTGAACACCCACCAAAACCAACGGTTGATCCAATTCAAGATCAACTCAGGATCGAATCCGCGATAGCGGATCGCCAAAATATTCGACAGCGTCTGGAAACGCTCCATCCGATTATTCTTTTCACCTCGTTTAAGCAATTCAATGCCTTGGCCGCTGACGTCCGATGTTACCAACGCGTCATTGTGAAACCGAGTGAGTAATTGCTGCAGGTCTTGGCGAGTAATCCGTTTGGGCGCGAATTCCTTGTGGTACTTGTCTTGTAGTTCGTCGATGGTCTGGTTGCCATCGAGTTGTTGCAGCAGATAAAACACGCTTGGAGGAAACTGGAAGTACTTTTGCCCCAAGGGTTCTTTTACTACCCAGAATTCTACACCTTGATAGCTCTGCGAATCGAACGTCAGATCCGGCCGCATCTTCATCCGAACCGGTGTGCCGGTGTATTGGGATTTGTCCGATGGTGGAATTGCGACAGACATCAAACGTGCCGAGGGTTAAGCAAAGCAGTTCACTCTCAAAGATTCAAAGAGAAAGTGGTAGGTGAAGGGATCAGAAAATCAACGTCGTTCGTACCCAATCCCAAACCTGATAAAAACAGCGAAAGCCCAGCGAACGCTGGCCGCAAAAGACACTGGCTGTAACGCCCGCGCCCGGACGCGGCTTTTCCAAATTTTCAACGTCCAGTGCCCGTACCACGCCGCGATAGTGCGGCACTCCTTGGTCGTCAGGAAATGTACGGTCAGTGACCCGAACCAATTCCCCCTTGAGAGTGACGTTAGGATTAGCGGTAACAAAATAGGTCACCTCCAGAAGTTTTGGCTTGTCACCGTCTTTCGCCTCTTCTTCAGCCTCGCGAATCGCATTGTCAATGTAGCCGATCTTGTGTTGAGGAATCTGGATTTCCAACTCCCACGGACCGTTCAGCTTGCTGATCGTAAGTAGTCTTTGACTCGGGCTAACCGGGTAATCTTTCAATCGCTGCGGGTCTCGGGTGATTACGCTACCATCAACCGGCGCGTTGACCTCCAACATTGACTTCTTTTTCTCTAGCAGCTTCTTTAATTGTTTTTGTGAGGCCATTTGCTCGGTCAGCATTTCTAGCTGGGCGTCAGCATCCATTCTGCGATCGGGCTCGTTGTCGTCTCTTCGACCAGCACTCAACTGATACTCCAAACCGTCCATTTGCGACTTCAGGGTCAGCAGTTGGTTGTCAGTTTGGTTGATCTGCACTTCTAAATCCACGTTTCGCAGCTTCATCAAGGGCGTGCCTTTTTCGACGACGCTGTTCTCCTCGATAAAGATCTCGTCCACCGTCCCCTGCGTCTGGGCATAGATGTTCTGGCGAATTTTAGGATGCATCACGCCATCGACGTTCATCTTCAACTCAACAGGCAAGAAAATCATCAACAGTACGATGCCCGCAAGCGCTGCCAAGCCTGTCATCGTTTTGGCGAAGTGATCGCGAAAGAGAAACGTCTGCAACCATCCAAGCTTTTTCCAAACCGGAGCCATGAAAATTTCGTTGTGCCGTTTTGCATTGTGCAGTGCCAGTTGAGATTGATTAACAATCAGGCTGCAGTCGTCGGCGATTTGATCTTCGGACACGTCGGCGTCGAAGTACTCGACAATCAACGCACCAAGTTTCACTGCTTTCTCGCGACCTCGCTTCTTCTGTTCCAAATTAGGTTTGTCATCCGGTCGTTTCACCAGTGGAATCACGGCAAAGGTACGACAGTTCGATTCGTCCAAGTAATCATTTATCTTCCGCGCCACTTCTGGCGCAATCCCATCGGTGTCTCCCGTTATCCAAAACTGGGTATCGGCGGCGACACTCGACGTCGCGACTTTAGATAGTTTTCGAACAACGTTAGCGCGGTTGTCGAAACGATCCTGACTGCTGATGGCAATGACCTTACAGCGGCGACCATTCCACTTACCGACGCTGACGCGATCTGCTTTGAGCAAACGCCGAGCTTCATTGGCGATCGCATAGGCCGTTTCTTTGGTGTCGATCGACTGATGTACTTCATTAATGAAGTCAACTTTGTGACTCCACTTATCGGCCGATGCGGATAACTGATTCAGATCGCGGTGCTCGTGCCAGCGCTGGAACAATTGAGCAATTTGCGACAGGAAGCGCAGGTAGCCTTCTTGAGCGGATTTTCCAATATTGCCACGCTGAATTAACTCCAGCGTTCCATAGCAATCTTGTTTGCGATTGACCACTGGCGCGAAAAGCATCAGAAACGGCATCGGCGTAACGGGAGCTTCTGGATCGACGGGACCAGTGAACGCATCGGAGCTAATGCCAACAGGTTGTTTCTTGCCAATCACCTCCATCAACATGCGAGTATGGTTCTCGTTTTCTGGCGAGAGGATCGCGCGGGCTTGATCATCCGGTGCTTGACCAGAAAATCCAGAGAGACTGGGCGGGCTGTTGCTCTGCTTCATCTCCCACAACAGCGCGCCGTGGGCGCCCGTGATGCGGACGATGTCATTGAGAACTCGTTCGCAGAACTGACCGTAATTGTCGGCAGTTCGACTGAACTCTGCTAAGCCTCGGACCGCTTGGCGGACTTCGTCTTTGAGTTTTTCGGTGTTGGCTTGCTGTTGGCCGGTAGACATGCGACAAAACGCTCAGAGATGACAGATCGATTAAACAACGCCCGGAGGCATTCATGGTTATCAGTATATGTCGCGTGCAGTCTGTTTGAAACTTCAAACTGCCGCTATTGTCGCCATGACCCGCCCGCATTGGGGTGACAATCGGACCAATCCTACGCACCAAGATCACTCGTAGTTATCCAAAATTGGGTCCAGTCCCATCTCTCGTTGGGATTTGGCCAACTGTTTCTCACTGAACATGAGAATTTTGCGAGATCGGTAGTGCTGGCTCTCAACCTTTTGCTGAGCTTTCTTAAATAAGTTAATCCAGTAGCTGCGCCCCCGACTCTTAGCTCCCTTACGGTATCGAGTCGCTGTGGGCAGCCCAAATGCCGCCTCCAACAGCTGATCCTCGGCTGACAGATACTGCTGTACCGTTCCCGGATCGCCCTGGCGGCCACACCGGCCAAACAACTGCTGGTCAATCCGGCTGGACTCGTGCAACTCCGTTCCTATAACGTGCAGGCCGCCAAGTTCTTTGACTTCATCTGAGATCTTGATGTCCGTTCCGCGCCCCGCCATATTCGTGGCCACGGTGACGCGTCCCTTCGCGCCGGCGGCCTGTACAATTTCCGCCTCGCGTTCAATCTGCCGCGCGTTCAACACCTCGTGAGGAATGTTGGCCTCAATAAAGTGCTTGGCCAAAATTTCCGATTTGGCGATCGAACGCGTTCCCACCAAAATTGGACGGCCCTGAGCATGAAGTTCAAGAACTTCTTGCACGATCTGCTGCCATTTTTCGGCTTCGGTCGGCGTATACTTGATCGGAAGCTCGCGCCGTTGGGGCGGCCGGTTAGTAGGAATAACGCTGACCGGCATCTGGTAGATTTTCTTGAACTCCTTGCGTGAACTCCAAGCCGTTCCAGTCATTCCGCTGACATGCGGAAAACGACTAACCAGTGACTGAACGGTGATCTTGGCCTGCGTCTCAGTATCCATCGTCAGCTCAACAGACTCTCCGGCTTCGATAGCTTGGTGGATACCACGGCTCCAACGACGGCCTTCGGCGATACGGCCTGTCGATTCGTCAACAATGACAATCTCGCCCTCGCGAATCACGTAGTCACGGTCCTTCTTGAAATCACGAGCGACTTGAACTCCACGTTCCATGAAGTCGTACATTTCCAACAGACCGATCCCGGCCAAAGATTCAGGTTTGGGAATCTTTCTGACCAGCGCCATTCCCTCAGGCGTTAGATCAACTCGACGCTTCTCACGGTCGTACCAGTAATCCTCGTCCTCGACAAATTCTCTGGCGGCTTTGGCGGTCCACCGGTAGAGTTCTTTCTGTTGCTCCACGGTGGCTCCATCTTCGGCGGCAGAAATAATCAGCGGCGTGCGAGCATCATCAATCAGAATACTGTCTGCCTCGTCGATCAGCAGAAAATTTGGCTTTCGATGAACGGGAGTCAGCTCCGCGCGTTCCATGGAAGCTTGATGCCCGCTGCGAGCGCCTTGCTCTTTCAGTTGTCTCTGGTACGAATGATCTCTGAGAAAGTCAAACCCAAACTCCTTCATCGTTCCGTAGGTGATGTCGCAGTTGTAGCAGGCGCGACGTTGTTCGCGCGACATCTCAGTTTGAATCACGCCAACGGTTTTGCCCAAGGCGCGGTAGACATGCTGCATCTGTTCGGCGTCGCGTTTGGCAAGGTAGTCATTGGTGGTTGCCAACAACGCACCACGTCCCGAGAGGGAATAGACAAACATCGGAAGCGTCGCAGTCAGCGTTTTCCCTTCTCCTGTACGCATTTCGGCAACGTGCCCTTGGCACATCGCGCGGCCACCGATCAACTGCACGTCGTAATGATCCATGCCCAACTTCCGCCGAGACATTTCTTTCACCAGTGCAAAACCACGATCAAGCAGGCGCGATACCTCATCGTACTGGCGAGACTCAAAGCCAAGATCCAACGAGATGTCCCGCAACTCTTCATCAGTCTTATCGGCGTAACGTTTGCAGAGCGATTTGACTCGAGAAAGAAAAGTGAGTTTCACGGCAAAGTTCTGGCAAGCAGTTCGGAAGTCAGTAAACAAGCCGGCAACCATTGCGCGGCATGAAGATAAATTGTAGCTAACTTCTGTTTCCGTGAGACCCTCGACTTCATAAAAACATGTTTGTGGCGTTTTCGCATTGGAGTTCGCCTCCTCGCCGAAGTCACCTCGCGCTCAATGGTCCGTATTTTGTGACGGAGTAGCGCAAGATTAACGGTGCTGTTCAACTAAACCTCCCTAAAACCGGAAGCCTCGCATTCAATGGCACTCACTTGTGAACTTCATTTATTGCTGAGAGCTTTTCATTGGACCGCTTCATCGTGAGCAATCCAAAGTCGTGCGACATCGGCTGCCCCAAACAGGTGAACAAGGACTAATGAAATGAGAATGAAATCGGGCTCGCGTCCATAAGCTACCAATGTGTAGGCGAAGCACGGACCATGGGCCAAGCCAGACTCGAACAGCATTGGAATCTGCGTCAAAGAAACAAACAGCCAGCAGGCAGTTTTCTAGAACAGGTTTCAAAACCCAAATTCATGGATTGTTCTTAGTCGAATCCGCCAGAATCTACTTTATCTTCATGATCAAACGGACCTCTGGCATACTCCACTACAGGTTGTGAAACGCGCTCACACCAGAAAAAAACACGCTCGTTGCCGAGCGTGTTTTGCTTTTCTGATTTACTGAACGTCAATGCTGGACAGGTTAACTAACGACAACGTTAGCCGTGCCACCCACATTACCGACGCCCGGTGCGTTACCGCTAACGATCGTGAAGAAGTCTGCACCAGACTCTCCAATTATCGCATCCAATGGAGTGATAAAGTTAGCACTGGTCTGAACAGTTGTTGATGCTGGGGTTCCACCTGACGGTGACGAATCGAAAATGTTCCCAGTCGACGCCAATGTCAGGTTGTCAGCGGTGCTAGAACCCACAAGGAAGAAGCCACTGTCAGCTGAAACATTCGTGTTGCCGGACGTATTGAAAGTCAAGGTATTGAAATTCAACGTGTCGGTGTTTGCGCCGTTGACGTCAACACCGGTTCCCAGGTTAACAAAATCTCCACGCACATTCAGATTGAAGTTAACATTGATGTTGGCCGTCGCAGAATCGGTGATGCGCCCCTGACCATTATTAGCATCCAACGTCAGGCTGTTAATTTGATTGTTGCCAACCAAGAAAATGTCGCTGTCCTCAAAGATCTGGGCGTTACCAGTTCCATCAGTGTTGATCGTCAGCGAGCTAGTATTGAAAGTCGCATCGAAAGGAACACCTGCTCCAGAAACCCCAGAGTCGCCAAGGGTGATGTTTCCGTTGTTGCCGGTCGTCAGGCTCGTGTTACCTATTACGTTGACCGACGAATTGGATCCATCAATAATGCCTTCAGCCGATGTAATCCGGACGTTACCTGTGATCTCTTGCGCAGTGACTTGACCACTGCCATCAGTTTGCTCAGGAATTCCGGCTCTGCTATTTCCGCCAAACTGAGTAGAGTCATCCTCCGAAATGTTGACTGACGCAAACCCAGTTGGAGGGTTGGCACTAGCCACATTCGGGGTAATGAAAGTTAGGCTTCCAAACTGAGCGTTGTCGCCCGATTGGTTACCAACGTTGATTGAATCGCCACGGAACGAAGCATTGGTTGTAACAACAATGTCAGCGTTGCTGCTGTTGGAGAGATTACCAACGGAAGTAATGATCGAGTTGTTCGCACGATTGACACCCAAAATGTTAGTGTCATCATTCTCGGTGAGCCTAAACTCATCGACCGTGTTGAACTGAATTGAACCAGCAGTGAAGAAGTCCGTTCCAAGATCTCCAATGACTGCACTTTGCGCGTCGAATTCGGCAAGATTAGTGATCGTGACGCGGGCGTTTGCCTCATCGGCAATCTGCCCAGTGGAAGTTAGCCTCAAACTAAGAGCAGAGTTCTTCTCTTCAATGATTAAAGTGTCAGAATCTTCGGTCAGATCGAAACGCCCGGTCGTAAAGAAGTAGACTGAATTTGAGTTAAATTCGTCAGTGGCGGTATCGCCAATGCGCACACTTTCGGCAGTGAACCCCGACTGAAACTGAACATTAATACTGGCATCATCAGCATCGGTAATGGAACCTTGTGAACGCAAATTCATCGACCGTGCCGTGTTGTCGCCCACGATGTTCGTGGAATCATCTTCATTGATAGACACTTGGCCGCTGGATCTGAAGTTGATCGTTCCGGCTTGAAAAGTGTCAGCGCCGTTGTCGCCCAGTCGCACGCCTGCGTTGCCGAACAATTCTGCCAGACCGCTAATGTTGATTTGTGTCGTAAAACCATCGAGAATCCGACCGTTGGATGCCAGTCGAACAGTAGCGGCGGTAACGCTTCCCAAGACCGTATTATCATCCTCTTGAAGGTCTACGGCCCCACTTACGTTGAACGCAGTCTGTTGGAAGCGCGTCTCGTTAGTTGCTCCGCCGAGTGAGACGTTCGCGGCAGTGAAGTTGCCGACGCCACCGACCACAAGGTCCGTATTGTCCGCATCAGAAACATTCCCGCCGGCATTGATAGTCAAATTTCCGCTGACGCTCAAGTCTTCATTGATGGCAACATCATCCACATTCGTAATGTTTACACTGCTCAATCCCGCATTGGAGAAGTCACCAATGAAGCTTACGTCTTGGTTGGCCGCGGTGGTGCCTGTCACCACGATTTGATCCACCGCTCCCACAGACGTACCGGATCCGACTTGTGATCCATTGACCAATACATTGCCTCCAACAACATCGATCTGCGCGGCTTCGTTAGCGGCACCAAGATTGACCGTTAAAGTGCCTGAAGCGGAAGCAAAGCCGGTCGTAACTGCCAGCATTTTCCTATCTTCGAGCGTTGTGTAGTCTTGCCCCCTAGTTCGGGAACGACGAGGCTTGGGAGATGAATTATTCTTGCGTGACTTTTTCATAGCTGTTCTTTTCGAGTTAACGGGCATTTTGACAAGCCTCCGTACACAATTGAGTTTCTTGCAAAAAAACTAGGTGATGTCATTGTGGACTTGGCTCTAAACGAAAAGAGCCGCACAAAGTTGTAAAACGAGTACCTCTCAACCGATTGTTGCATCCCCAAACCAAAGCAGGAACGTACCAAACCAGTCCTTTGGTTGGGTGTGGCAAAGCAAGTGAAAGGACGGACACGTGTTATGAACGATTTTTCAGAACGTGCCAACGTCAGATATTACCGAATCAACACTGCTAGCCCAGCCCACTCAACTCTCACAGTCGTTTTGCTTATCCTCATCGGCAAACACTATTGAGTGCGCTAGTTGAATTCGCTACGATCGCCAACAAGTACAAAGAAAGCCTCGAAAACAACCCAGCCTCCCCATCTTCCCAGCCGACAGCTAAAATCACCTTGAATATCGAATGAAGGAGATTCATGCAACAGTTTGATGTAAAGCGTGGATCGCGGAAATGCTGCGTAACCGAACAGTTGTTTGGACCGGGAGTTTTCTTTTACTCTGCGTTGATCGAGACAAGCACCGGAGTGATCCGTAATGACTACTCCTGCGAAGCTTGGCAAAGTAGCCCTTGGAGCAGAAAAGAGGACCGAGAACAATCCACGACACACCAAATCAGTTCCGACGAGGGTGCCGAACAGCAATCTCTGATCGGATGGTGGAAGCAACGCGTGCCAGACTTGGATTCGGGAAAAGTTTATTGGGCACCAAACGATGTTCTGATCGCTTGGTTTGATTCCTTGTACGCTCGCCAGGACGATAAAAACGCCGACCAAAATGAAACGGCCTGGGTGATGGCACTTTTGCTGATGCAGAAGCGCCTATTTACGCGTCAGGATCGCAATACAGATCACGACATTTTGTGTCTGGTCAACAAAAAGACCAAAAAGGAATACGAGCTACGCGAGCCAGAAATTGACGAACAGCGAATCGATGCGATTCAAAAACAGCTTGAAGAGCAGCTGTTTTCGGACCTCCCAGTTACTGAACAAGAGTAGCTTTCGAAACGAGATTGGATTTATCTCGATCTCCTCAAGCTAACCCCCTGGACAGAAAATCAATTTGACACAGATTCAAAACAATCTGATACGTTTTACTTGCGTTTGCTTTTTGAAGGGTTTCGCATGGCGTCAATGGGCGATCCTATTGGTGGCGTGCTGCCTGTTGTTCATTAACGTAGATCAAGCCAACGGTCAGTGGTTCCGGAACCTACGCAACAGCTTTGGACCGAAGACTAACTCGGGCAACCAAATTCCACTGGCGTTTAATTATCCACCAAACCAACAACAATTTCTCACGTGGATGCTCCATCACACCGCGAATGTCAAACAACTTGACGCGCGCATTTTGGTGAGCATGACTGGCACGCCAAAACTCCGTGGATCGATTCAGATTGAACGCCCTAACCGTATGCGTCTCAAGGCGGGAGTTCTGGGGATGAACGAAATGGGCGTCGATGTGGGAAGCAACGACGAATTGTTTTGGATCTGGACGCGCGCGGCGTTGCCCGGACAATCTCCAACGTTGATGTGGGCTCACCACGATAGCTTTCGTCAATCCACATCCTCCATTCGCAAGGCAGTTCCGTTGGAACCCGAGTGGCTGATTGAAGCACTTGGCATTGTAGATTTTTCCACTTACGAGTCACACTCCCAGCCAACTCCGCAACCCGGCGACCGCATGCAGATGATCAGCAGTCGCACGCGCGCCGGTGGTAAACAGTACCGCGTTACCGTCTTTGATGCGCGTCGCGGAATCATCGAACAACAATCGCTCTACGACCAGCAGGGTCAGCTGGTCGCGTTCACTAATTCAAGCGATCACGTGTTCTATCCGCAGCACAACATTAGCTTGCCGCGTAAGATTGAGTTACACCTATTTCAAAACGGGCAGGAAATCACGATGCTGGTTACGACCGACCGTTACAAGATGAACAGCCTCTTCGGCGACCCACAATTGATGTGGCAGATGCCTGATCCCGGAGATGTAGAGCGCATCAATCTTGCTCCCGATGTCGCCACATCAGCTCGTCCGCCAAGCCAACTTCCAGTCGGGGAGTTTACTCCTGTGGAACAGCCACAACGCAACGACTTCCGCCCGGTCGCTTATCCGGGGCGTTAGACCAAGCCGCTCTACGTTTGCTGGTCTGACTTCTATTGCTGCCCACAGCCAAAAGAAATAAATCGGCGAACCTAATCGGCGCTGGCTTCAAGTAATATGGATGACAACGCTTCAATATGCGTATGCGTAAACGCGTGCGTTATGTTTCCCAATGATCAGCGACTGCCTAGCACGAGGCTGTCAGATTTTTCTTGCTTGCGGCGATAACGTCGGCAATGCTGAATCAAACGAAGGCAAGAAAAAGGTACCGCCGACCCTTTAGCCTCACACGGACCCTTTGGCCTCACATCGACTTAGCATTACGGATGTGGAGTGATCGCGATGATAGTAATGTCCTTTTTGTCTGGGCCGTAGCACCAGAACACCCGATACGCACAAGGTGTTTTGTTTTGTGCGTAGGCCTCAAAAACTTTCGCCTTCTTATCAAACGGGTTAGGAATTGTTGAATACTCGTGGGTATTCAAACTCGGATGACGAGGGTTCTTTTTTAAGAGCTTGATTGTTTTCGCCACTTGCTTGAACAGGCCTTCAGCTTGTGACGATTTTTTAATCTTCTGCTTTTCACGTTTCTTCCTACGCGTCTCAGCAGTTGCTTTCAATTCTTTATACTTCTCGTCTGCTTCAACAGTCCATCGTAAATTGAACATACCGGCCCTTCGGGTCTATTCCGCATCTTCGGCGTCAGAATCGACATCTGGGGGGGAGTCTGAAAACTGCAGTCCTGAAGCTTGTGATAACCCAGCACGAAGGCTTTTCATTGCCTCGCCGTTTTCGTACAGCCATGCTTCTTCAGCAGGGATCAGTACCATTTTTCGGATTATCAACTGATTCGGATTTGAATCGTCAATGACCACAGTTTGGTTAGCGAAATCACGGCCGAGGGTGATTCGCCCTTTGGCATCTACAGTCTTGGTTGTCATATCACTACTCCTTTTGATCAACTATACCATCAGTGGGATTGAGGGAAAGCGGGAATTACCCACTTCCTATAGGTGTTTTCGGCTGAACACGCCGGATATTTGACAAAACCCCGCAAATACAAGACTTTTGGTAGTAAAACCGTCACTTCAGTGGTCAATCAAACGACCAGAAAACTGTTGCTGACCCTATAGGACAAAGAAAATGACCGCGGAGCCAATAAGCTTTCGTTTTCCACAGAAGGACGCTATGAACGCAAAGTAAGAATTTTGATTCAAAGGACAGGAGCGCAAAAACGAATGGGCCTTTGCGTCCTTTGCGGTCTTTTGTAAAGAAAGGAGAAATGGACCGCGCTCTTTTCAGCTTTCTTGCAATCGAAGAGATCATAAGTAAGCAGTCCTCTTTGCTTTGGGAACCTCAATGACTTCCGTCGTCTTCTACATCATCGCGATGTACGTCGCGATAGTAGTCTTCCTGCTCTACGTTCTTTTTTCGTTGTTCATGCTTTGCGTGAACTGGAATACCGATCGCCGCCAACGACACGCCAGACGACTTGGACTTTCCCTTTTGGCGGTTCCACTATTGGCTGCTGCAATCTACTGCAGCATCTGGTACGTTTGGATGCCTCTTGTGGGAAAAGAAATGAAAGCACAACACGATGCCGCGCGAGCAGAACGGTTTTCCGAAACAACACTCATCAAGCCCGGAGATCTCTCACCGAAATTCAATCTAAAAACACTCTCGGGAGAGGTGTTTGACGTTCCTCAGCCCAATCGAGTCTTGGTCGTGTCGTTCTTTGCGACGTGGTGCGGGCCATGTTTGGTTGAGCTGCCGCACTTGCAAAGAATCTGGGAATCTCGAAAACACGATGACCGATTTAAGATGCTGGTTATCAGCCGCGAGGAAACCGCAGATGAAGTCAAAGATTTCCTCAACAGCAAGGGATACACATTTCCGGCTGCAGCGGATCCCGACAGGTTCTTCTATTCCAAATTCGCTTCGAAGTCCATTCCTCGCACCTTTGTGATTGCCCCAGATGGATCGATCGCTCACGCCAGTATTGGCTTTGCCGAAGGTGATCAAAACGAACTGGAAGAGGTAATCGACGGCCTGCTGGAAGACATGTCCAAGACGGAGTAGGAGCCCTGTAAAAAATTGGCCGCTGCCAATGAGCGACCGCCAATCCGCGGCGACCAAAGCAACATCCTCATGACCGCTATGTACGCTTTTTCGCTGGACTTCATGCCAATGGGCTTCCGATAAACAGATGTGCGTGTGTGGAAACTTCCAGATACAGACGCCTATTTCCCGGAAACCGTCTTTTCGAGTTACCCAGCTCTAGTTGACACGGTATCAGGAGAAACCTAGGATTTTGTGAAACTTTGACGGTAGCGTCACTTGTGCATCTCCCAAAAACATTGGGGCTTTGTGTTGCTCTTGGAGGCTATCTCATTCAGATAGACATCATCAACGGCAGAAGACCTTTGGGTCACATGTTTGCCATCAGGAGATTTTTTCAATGACTCATGTAGTTGCCCAACCATGTGACGGATGCCGTTACACTGATTGCGTCGTCGTCTGCCCAGTGGAGTGTTTCTACGAAGGTGAGCAGATGCTGTACATTCACCCCGATGAGTGTATCGATTGCGAAGCTTGCGTTCCAGAATGCCCCGTCGAGGCGATCTTCCACGAAGACGAAGTTCCAGAAGAATGGTCAAGCTTCGTTCAGCTTAACGCTGAGAAGGCCGAAGAGTGCGAGAACATCACCGAGCGTAAAGAGCCTTTGAAAAAAGACTAGCGGCCTCCATCGAGATCAAGACATTCAAGCCAACCCAAATCGGGCTGGCTTTTTTTGTGCGCATGCTCAACGGCCGCGTAAGAGTCGCGCATCTAGTCGCGCATCTGCTTACCACTTCTTGTTGTCGGCAGCCTTACCGAAGAATTCTTTCGGCGAGATCCCATAGGACTGCTCAAACGCTTGATCGAACCCTTCCTTTTCTCTCAACGCCTTGAGCAAGCGTTTGAACGAACGGCTGTTGGACTGTAGTGAACTGACGAACTGATACCCGACAAGCGCGGCTTGATCGGCAGATATTTTTCCGCTGATAAAGTCGTCGGGCTTTTTCATCTGAGCCACCGCTGAAGCGGCGCTGCGGTCAAGATTTACCAACGCCTTATTTCGTTTGAACATTTTCGCAACTGTCCAATACGCCATCCCGTCAGCGAACCAACGCGGAATGGTTGGGTTCCAACCTGAAACATGAACCGCCGCCAGATCGCGAGCAAGCGTTAGCTCGTAGGAACTCTCTTCACTGGAAAATGGAGCCAACAAAACGATGTAGGCCTCCGCACCATCGGCATTCCATGAGCTGCTGATCGACCTTGAAAATTGCCGCTTCTCGACCATTTTGCCAAATTCGGAAAAATCATATCGCTTGTCCACGACAAACAAACTCGCCTTGCCCTTGATAAACGGATCGCCTTCTTGGGACTTCAAGACGGACGCCGTTCGGCTGGCGAGAGATTCTGCTTGCTGCCCGATGTTGGCCAAACGAGCTTTTGAGCCCGTTCCAAAAACCAAGAAATTATCTGTCTTCGTCTCGCTGGCCTCTAGATCCGAATACGCTAGTTTCCATAACTTTCTAGACGCATCATCACGAACGGCGGTCATCTGTTCATGATCCATTGAATTGGCAAGTCCTTTTCTGGCAACCACATCCAAAGGATAGGAAACATCTACTGGCTCGAATCGCGCTCCTTCATCGATCCATTTGGAAATTTTCGCAATTTGGTCATCATCCAGTTTCCCGTTGGGCGGCATTACATCGCGGCCCTCGCCCTTCAATCGCAAGACAATTTCACTCGTGCCGCTATTGCCCGGGGTTAGCGCCGCACCGCTATCGCCTCCCTGCAAAAGAGAAGCGAGACTTGCCATATTTAGATTGCGACTTTGGCGGCCGGCGATATGGCACTCGGCGCAGTTATCCAAAAGTATCGGAGCCACGTCGACCGCAAAAGAAATTGTTTCTTTTCCAGTCAACGCCATCGACGCCAAATCGACAACGGGAGCCTTTTTAGGCTTCGGCATCCTCGGACCAAATGAAGCCAGCGAGGCATTGGGATTTTTGCCATCGAAATTTGCTCCCTCGGCCACCCATGCCTTGAGCAACCTTAACTCCTCCGGCGTCACCTTCAAATTTCCTTTGGGCATTTCGCCGTTCTCGATGACCTCGACAATTCGACTTTGCTCCGGCAATCCGTACGCAATCATCGCACTCTGATCGAGCGCCATAAAACTAGCAGCGCTGAAGCCACCACGTTCTTGATTCACGTGACAGTTACCACACTTGCTGACAATCATTGGCGCAATCTGCGCAACAAAGCTGACGTTGGTGACGGCGATCGCCGCCGGATCTGGCAATGGCTGTAGCGGAGATAAATTCGCACCTTTGCTTGCAAGCAATTTGTGCGCCCGCGCCAGTTTCAGATACACGGGCTTGAGCATTCTGATCTTCTTTTTGTCTGATCCTTTGGCCGCACCGAGGACGCCTTTCTGAACGGCCCCAATCAACGCCGCGCTTTGTTCTACCTGACCATCCTTAAAAAGCTTGCCCGCATCTCGAATCGAATTCTGCCATTGTTTGATTTGGCCACGCAAATCGGTTGGAGCCAGAACCCTCGAGCCATCGGTAGTGGTCTTAGAGTCCGACTGCCCAAACGCGGTGTTGACCGACGGGCCCCAAGAAACGGCCAGTGAAATCAGTAGAAGCAAAAATAGTCGTCGCATGGTTGTTCCGCCGTTGAGCATCTACGTCACTTCAAAAAAAGGTTTTGGATCGGGCTTTAGAGTTAGTTCACACAGTACAACTCAGAGATTCCGAGTCACTAATACCAGTACGGCCAACAGTAGCAGCAGCATTCCTCCAACAATCGCGGGGGCCAGCCAAACAGGCGGTTTTTTCCTGCGTCTAGCGCGAATCTTGGGAGCCGCGGTTTTGCTGGCCGATGGTTTGGGGCGCGTCATTATCTTTGACGACATTGACGCGTTGGGGGAATCGGGCACCGCCGAAGTCTCGATCGCAAACGGCGACACCGACGAATCGTCCTCTTCGCCAGTCGAAACGATCTCGGCACCTGCGATTTGCTCGGTTGGTGAGTAGGCGTCGGTCGTTGGCGTCAGGTCATCAGACAAATTCGATGGCGTCAGCGGAATCGCGGTACCAACGGTCTGGGCATCACCAGCAACAACCGCATCAGGAAGCCGCTTGCTGGTCCCCATCGCGCTGACACAATTGGCGGAAAAATGTTGCAGCACGCGCGATAACTCGTTGCAATCAACATATCGCTCCGCAGGATTTTTCCGCATCATTTTGTTGCAGATCGCAATCAACTCATCTGGACAATCGGAACGTTGATCCTTCAACGGCGGCGGCTCTGCGGTTTGATGTTTGGCAATACGCTGTGCCAGCGTGCCCTCCGAAAACGGCGGTTTGCCGGTCAACAGATAATAAAGCGTGCAACCCAAAGAATAGATATCAGCGCGATGGTCAACTTCATGGCTGTTGATCGCCTGTTCCGGTGAAAGGTAGTCTGCCGTACCCATCACTTTTTCGTTGTACAGAACCGTTAACGATTCGGTTTCCTCTTCTTGAAACAGGGCTAGCCCCAGATCGAGAATCTTGATCTCACCTTGGTCGGTCAGCAACAGATTGGCGGGTTTGATATCGCGATGCACCAAGCCTTTCTCATGGGCGTGAGCTAATCCTTCGGCGGCCTGCGCGACAAAGTTTGCCGCGTCAGCAACACCCATGGTCCCGTTTGCTTTAACCGTCTCATAGAGGTCTCGTCCCTTGACGTACTCCATCACCATGTAGTGAGTGTCTGCATCGTTACAGATATCGTAGATCCGCACGACGTTTGGGTGGTTTAATGCAGCAGCCGCACGACCCTCCAAATAAAACCGGTCAAGATAACTTTTGTCGGAGACTCGTTTTTTGGGCAGCACCTTGATCGCGCGTTTCTTGCCGGAGATTCTATGCTCGGCCAAGTAAACGCTGCTCATACCGCCGGTCCCCAAGTGCCCCAACAGCTTGAACTTACCCAGAAAGAACCCCTTGTACTTTCCGCCTCGCAGCTTCTCCACATGCCAGTCAGTAATCAGCCCTGCATCAACCAGATGAGTCGCCAGCAGCTCGGTTGATACTTTTGCACCTTTGCCTTTTTCGGCCTGTTTGGCGGCCAACTCGCCAAGCGCACGCTTCAACCTGTCTTCGACAACAATGCCGCTTCGATTGAGAAGGTTGAGAAAACTTTTGGCGCTCTGGTCCGCCATCGTTCGGTTGACCCCTAATGTATTCTGGTTAACTTCCGGTGACTTACCGCGATAAGACTACTCGCAGTCCGGTGATCAAATTAGATTAAGACAGATCAGTGAGGCACTACCCGAGGAGGGCAACGGATCCTGCCGCTGGGAGGGTAGTTGCATTCTACTGCAAACATTGTCCGATGACAGCTTTCACCGCATCGGCCGCGTTACAATTTACAATAATTGCTGACTATTTGACCATGGCAGCGGCGGCGATTGACTTTCAGCGCGTCTTGCCAATTATACGGCCCATTTAGGGGCAGAAAGGAATGACGTTGGACTATTTCGGCATCTTCGCCAAGTACTGGGAGGCTGGTAAAGTCAAAACCCGACTTGCCGCTTCGATCGGTAATCAAGCGGCCAGCGAAGTCTACTGCGCCCTTCTCAACCACCTTATCACTTCACTCAATTCTGTCGCAGATCGACGCGTGATCGCTTATACCCCTACCGATAAGGTAAAAGAATTTTCCGTATTCCCGCACTGGCAGAAGACACCTCAGTCTGATGGCTCGTTGGGAGCACGGATGGCGGACTATTTTGTCGAAACATTCGCCGCCGGCGCTAGGCGCGTGGTGCTGATCGGATCGGACTGTCCCGACGTTACCCCAAATGTCATCGAAGAGGCTTTTGAAGCGCTCGCACATTCCGACGTTGTCTTGGGTCCGACGTTTGACGGTGGTTATTATCTGGTCGGCATGGCACAGAAATTTCACGACATTTTTTCCGAGATAACTTTCAGCACAGAATCCGTGTTCGAAGAGACACTGTCTCTGGCCAAACGCAACGGCATCACTTGCCACTGCTTGAATCGCCTAAACGACATCGATCAGATCGATGACTTGAAGCAGTACCTTCAACAATTAGAAGACACAAGATCAGCTGGGGATGCATCGACAATGGAGGCCGTACTTTTCGAAGAGCTGGTCAACATTTGTCCTCTGGATGAACCGTCGGATCGCCAATCAAAATCGTCCAATGAAGAGGCATCATGAAAATCGCCATCATCGGCGGCGGGGTGATCGGCCTGTCCATTGCTTGGGAAGTAACCCGACGAGGCCATCAAGCGGTCGTGATCGAGAAATCTCGTTTGGGTCGAGGTGCTTCATGGGCTGGGGCAGGTATCCTACCGCCATCCAACGCCGCCACTGCGATTCATCCAATGGAACATCTTGAGGCGCGGTCGGACGAGCTTCACCCTCAATGGGCCCAGCGGCTGAAAGAAGAGACTGGAATCGACAATGGCTTCCAAACCTGCGGCGGTCTGTATGTGGCTCGCACAACTGGCGAGCGCGCAAGTCTGCTCGGTCGCGCTTCAGAGTGGAAGGAACGCGCTATCCCGTTTCATGAACTCACACGCGCAGAATTGTCGGATCAATTCCCAGCCTTGTCTCAAACCGT
The DNA here is from genome assembly GCA_938036435.1 of uncultured Pirellulaceae bacterium. Taxonomy (GTDB): domain Bacteria; phylum Planctomycetota; class Planctomycetia; order Pirellulales; family Pirellulaceae; genus Mariniblastus. The sequence goes on from CALHPU010000125.1 coordinate 44,302, forward strand.
CCAAGACAATGCAATGGCGTGGTGGGCTCCCGGAGAAACGCAAATCTGCAACCCTCACCATGTGCAGGCGCTGATCAGCGCCTGCAGAAAGCAGGGCGTTGAGCTTTTGGAGAACTGTGGAGAACCGAAGATCCTATACAGCAACGACACAGTCACGCAAATCACGATTGATCCAAACTCAAGCGCCCCCAGAGCAATCTCCGCCGATGCTTACTGCCTGACCGCAGGCCCATGGAGCGGTGAAATCGCGAGCCGATTTTTGGGACAAGCTTCGGATCAATCAGTCGATACTGAGGGCGATCCACTACCGATGTTGCCGGTGCGCGGCCAGATGTTGCTGTATAAACTAGACACCGCTCCGTTTGCGGCAGTGGTTAACGAAGGCACCCGCTATCTTGTACCGCGCTCCGATGGCCACGTCCTATTCGGTGCGACCATTGAAGAGGTTGGTTTTGATACTTCGACGACCGAATCGGGCATCGCGAATCTGACCGAGCACGCGCAGAGCTTACTTCCGCAACTCAGCGAAAACTGCCTAGTAAAAACTTGGGCGGGCCTGCGGCCGGGGACCTTTGATGGCTTCCCCTATATCGGCCCTCTGTCTCATTCCAGCAATCTTTTCGTGGCTACCGGACATTTCAAAGCTGGACTGCATCTCTCGCCCGGCACCGCCGAAGTTGTAGCCGACCTTGTAGAGCAGAAGACTCCCAAGATCGACCTACGTCCGTTTGCACCTTCGCGTACGAAAGTAAGCTCCTAACGTTTTTCTCTAAGCGTTTGGTTGGCAAGGACTATCTAATCAAACCTGTCCGATTTAGTTTCTGCATTTTTCAGGGATTTCAGCGGCTCAATCTTTACCCCGAGAGTTATTTTGCTGCCAGAGAGGACGCG
>CALHPU010000126.1 GCA_938036435.1 uncultured Pirellulaceae bacterium
TCATCAGCCACAAATCGTGTTGTGGAATCTGTTGCAATTGGCCAACGCACTGTTTCCGTTAGTCGAGGCGGCCGAACCATTTCAGGAGATTCTGCACGATTTCCAATCGCAGTTTCAGGTCAAGTACAACGAAATGCTGGGGGCAAAAATTGGCCTGAGCAATGTGACCAGCGAAGATTACGAATTACTGGGGAGTCTGGAAGAGACGTTGCAATTGACTGAAACCGACATGACGATCTTCTTTCGCTTGCTGGCAAAAGTAAGCAAGTCCACATCTGCCAAAGACGAGGAAGATGCTTTGGCAGTCGTGAACGATGCTTTTTATAATCCGACCGAATTGGCGGGGGACGTAGTCTCCAAATGGCGTGGCTGGTTCCAAAAATATCGAATAAGACTCCAGAAAACGGACCAGTCCGACGCTGATCGAGCAGCCGGCATGAATGCGGTTAACCCAAAATATGTTCTTCGCAACTACATGGCTCAGCTGGCTATCGACAAAGCGACCGAGGGCGATGTTGGCTTGATCGAGGAGTTGTATCAGTTGCTGAAGCGGCCTTACGACGAGCAACCGGACTGCGAGAATTGGTTTGCCAAACGCCCTGAGTGGGCGCGAAACAAAGTGGGCTGTTCGATGTTGTCGTGCAGTTCTTAGTCACTCGCCTTTCGCTCCGCCAAAGATGCGTACTGCGCGCTACTTTCGCGGAGCGAAAGGCGACTATCTTTTAAATCCTCAACGCGCGTTCCAATTCTGCGCGTGGAAATCCGTATTGATCAACCTCCTCTTCAAACAATCGCCTTGTACCATCCCCCGCTGCAAAAGCGTTCAGCCGTGCGGCAGCGGTTGAGTTGTTGAAATCATTGAAATTTGGATACATCATCTCGAATACCCGCATTAAGTCGTGCTTACTTTGCAGCCGGTATTTTTGATGATAGTCCTCGGCCAAATAAAACGCGTCCAGAGGCTCAACGGGAGTTGTCACGCCACCATCAAAACGATCATTCGCTGCGGCGAGTAAACCCTGAACGAAGTCCTGCTGCTGAGCGTCGTGATACCAGATCGCCGACATATACTGCCGGCTGTAGGGCGCCGCACACGGATTGTGAGTCTTCCAAAACAAAGTCGCTATGTCCTCGTAAGTGATTTGCTGCGGATCGAAGTCGACCTGCATAGCCTCGGCGTGGTCGCCCATGTTGCGGTAAGTCGGATCGGTCGTTGTGCCACCGGTATAGCCAACGCGCGTCCGGTAGATTCCTTTGATAGCCCCAAACTGGGACTCGGGCCCCCAAAATCAGCCAAGCGCAAACGTAGCCGTTTGCAGTGACTCAGGCACGGCTAAGTCGATCGGCGGCAGGGATAAATCTGTTGTCTGTGTTTCGTTGCGAGGAATCATGGTTCTGCTTTTGATTGAAGATAATTTAACGTTGTTGATCGAGATCGATGAGGATTTCTATCTGACCTAACCCGTCATTGCAAAAATGCCTTTAACTGTTTTTCGAGATGAGAGTACTCGATCTGAAGTTCTTGGATCAAGCGCGGTAGCTCTTGAGGCTTACCAAGTTCAGCATCCGCCTCAAGAGCCATTGCGGGTTTACGCACCGACTGAATGCCGAGAAACAGCACGGAACCTTTCAGAGAATGGGCTGCCGTTGCTACCTTTTTATAGTCACTGGCCGCCACACCCGCAGCAGCCGTTTCAACGAGATCTGCGCCCGTTTCAACCAAAGTCTCAACGATAACCTTCAACAGCGCGGGATCACCAGCAACTGACTCAAGCGCGTAGTCCCAGTCAATCTCTTCAACCGGCGCTGTGCGGGCCGCGAGAGATTGAGGCGATCCTTCTTGGGCAGAAGTCGATTCCCGATTAACGCTGGCTGTCGATTTAGCTTTGGCTCGACGAGCAAGAACCTCGGCGAGATTGGCAACGCGAATTGGCTTGGCCATATAGTCATCCATGCCAATGTCCAAGCACTGTTGGCGGTCTGATTTACGCGCTCTGGCCGTCACGGCGATAATGAATGTTCTCTTTCGATCGGGTGCCAAGGCCTCTCGGCGGCGAATCTCAGTCGTCGCTTCAAAACCATCCATGACCGGCATCTGCACATCCATCAACACCAGATCAAATTCTGCTTCCTGCCATTTCTCCACCGCTTCGTGCCCGTCGCTCGCAACGGTGACCTCATGGCCTTGGCGATCCAACACAGCGACTGCCAGTTTACGATTAACGGCATTGTCTTCGGCCAGTAGCACCCGTAACGTTTCGATCGGTTCATCATTTGTGTCTGCGGCCGGGCTGCTGTCGTCAGATTCATCTGGAGCCGGCGCTGACCCGATCTCCATCTTGGCGTTGAAGAAAAAAGTACTCCCCGCGCCCTCGACGCTCGTGACGCCAATCTCTCCGCCCATCAATTCAACCAAACGTTTGGTAATCGCCAGCCCAAGTCCGGTGCCACCATACTTGCGCGTGGTCGATGCATCAGCTTGCTCGAAGTCATAGAAAATCTTTCGCTGCTTTGATTCTGGGATACCAATGCCCGTATCTCGTACTTCGACGCGGATCACGGCGTGACTGGCAGTTCTTTCCACCAACGAGATCTCCAAAACCACTTCACCATCTTCGGTAAACTTGATCGCGTTGCCTATCAGATTGACGATGATCTGACGAAAGCGATGACGATCGCCGACCAGAAAATTTGGAACGCTCTCCCCTGCGGAGAAACTGAGTTTTAGTTTTTTGCTGTCAGCCCGAACGGCCAACGAGCGGACCGTATGGTTAGCAACCTCCCGCAACGAAAACGGCTCGTGCTCCAGATCAAATTTCCCAGCCTCGATTTTTGAAAAGTCGAGAACTCCATTGATCAACTCCAGCAGTGACTCGGCAGAGGAGAGCACCATGGACACGTATTCGCGCTGCCCTTCAGTCAGTTCCGAATCCAACAGAAGCTCACTCATCCCAATCACCGCATTCATTGGTGTCCTGATCTCATGACTCATATTGGCCAGAAAATCACTTTTGGCTCGATTGGCATGATCGGCTTCCTCTTTGGCCTTTTCAAGTTTCTTTTCGACCAACACTTGTCTAGTCACGTTGCGCGACACCCCGAATGTTCCAATCACGTGGCCCGTCGCGTCTTGCCAAGCCAGCTTGGTTGAAGAAACCCAAGTGTCTGGACCGTCGTCTGATTTCAAGTGTTCAATTTTGTCCACGACTGGTTTTGCCGTCCGCATGATTTTCAACTCGTCCTGTCGCGCTTGAATGGCGTGCGGTGCCGAAAAAAAATCAGCATCCGTTTTACCGATCGCCTCGACTTCCGATTGAAGGCCAAGCCTTTCGAGTTGAGCATGGTTGACTCGCAAGAACTGGCTGTTGCGATCCTTGAAATAAATGGTGTCGGGAAGATGGTCCATCAACACACGCAACATATCTAGTTCTTGGGGGACATTTGGCCCTTTGGACTGCGTGCGCCGCGCGTCGACGTTCAGCGCAGTTTGATCCAGTTCAAACAAACTGTCGTTCGCCAATCGCAGTCGACGACTGACCTCGCGTCCCATGTTCATCATCAGAATCGCGTACTGCTCAAGATTCTGTTGGTACATCTGATGAAGCGTGCTACGAGTCACTTCGATAGCTAACGTATCTTCAATCGCTCGAACTGAGGCAGAGCGTGCTTGTACCTCAATGATGGCTATCTCGCCAACGCAGTTACCAGCGCCCAACCGCTGCAATTCAACCGGATTGCCTTGCCAACTTCTTTCAGCCGCGACAGAGCCTTCTTGAATGACGAAGAAAGAATTGGCCTCGTCGCCCTCCCGAAATAAATAGTCACCTGCATTCAGATTGACCGTCGCCGAATTTTCCAACAACCACTCCACCGTTTCGGTCGCGATACCACCAAAGACGGGCATGCGGCGAAACAGCTGGCACAAGTCATTCGGGCTCGGCATCGGCAACTCCTGACCGTTGATCTTGAAAGAATGGTTTTAGCGTAGCGATAAAACACGTCGCTGACCACCAGTTTGTTGGTCGGCAGTGACAAAAGGTTAGATTCTGAACGAGTCCATTCCATCTTTGGTCCGATTTGCTAGATTGAACGCAGACTGTGATTCAATACTCAAAGGCCTGCGAAGGAAAACGAAAATGTTTGGTAAATCTCTTCCTTGGGCTGTCGTTCTAATGTTGGCACTTCCTGCTGCCATCCTTGCCCAAACAAAAAACGAAACAGGACCATCGGAGATCATTGCCTCGCAGCTTGGCGGCGCCAAAAATGTTCACAGAAGAGACAATCTATATTTCGCCGGGCAATTTTCTACTGACGACATTGCCAGCCTCCAAGCCAAAAACATCAATCGTGTAGTGACGCTTAGAACTGATGGAGAAGTTGACTGGGACGAACAGGCTGCCTTGAAAGCCGCCGGTATAAAATTTCTCAAAGTTCCGTTCGGATCGCCGGAAGATCTAACCGACGACGTTTTTGACAGAACCCGCGAACTTTTTGGCGACAAGTCTCAAGTCACTGTAGTTCACTGTGGATCAGCCAATCGTGTCGGCAGCGTCTGGTTGCCGTACCGCGTACTCGATGAAGGTGTTTCTATCGAGACCGCGTTGGCCGAAGCAAAAGAAATTGGCCTCAGAGCAAAGTCTCTCGAAGACAAAGCAATCGATTACATCAAGCGCATGCAGACGCCCACCGTTAATGGCGAGGCAAGCATTAAGCCCGGAATCAACAAAAAGTTCATCGATCCAAATCTAGATGTGGACCAATGGATTAAGAAACTGGAACTAGAAAGTCGCGAGATCTTCCTTCACCGCGAGCGCATCTTGGCGGCTTGCCAGATCAACCAAGGCGATACCGTTGCTGATATTGGTGCGGGCACAGGTTTGTTCACGCGTTTATTTTCCAACGTGGTTGGCGATCAAGGTACCGTGTTTGCCGTTGATATTTCAGCGCGCTTTATCGAACACATCAACAAAGTCTCAAACAACAAAAAGATCAACAACATCACCGGCGTATTGTGTGCCGAAAACAGCGTCAATCTTCCGCGCGACTCAGTGAACCTCGCTTTCATTTGCGATACTTATCACCACTTCGAGTATCCAAAATCAACGCTCGCCTCCATTCATCGAGCCCTCAAGAGCGATGGACATCTGGTTTTAATCGATTTCGAACGAATCGAGGGAAGAACCAAAAAATGGACAATGGATCATGTTCGAGCCAGCAAGGAAACATTCCAAGCCGAAATCGAAGAGGCGGGCTTTACGCTCATCGCTCAAGAACAAGTCGAAGGATTGCAAGAGAACTACTTTTTGCGGTTTCGCAAAAAGTAAAATCGCCCCCAGCACCAAAGCTTTTCTATTTCTCCGCCGCACTACCGGAGTAGACAGGCTCTAAATCCTTGATCGCCGGGTGATCGAGAAGAACCGTAGAACGTTTATCCATAAAAGCGCGGAGTCCCTTCGAGTTCTTGCTCGGTTCCGATTGAGCAGTCGATTGCAAAAACTCTTTGGTCGTGAACAGCTTGCGTGAGTCACGCCTAACTTCCTGCTCAATCAGATCGCGGTACTGCTTGACGCGTGGTCCAATATTCTCCCAGTCCATCAGCTGCGCAAGCTCTCGCAAGTTGGCCAAATACTCCTTGCGATACGCGGGAACGTTCAAAAGCACACTTCTAAGCGGCATGCGCTCCTGATCAAGTCCGACCAATGGATCTAGCTCCACGCCGCCGCGACCACCGGGTCCGCCGCCGGGACCACCTCCACGCCGTCCACCAAACCCACCGGGAGGACCACCTCCGCCGGGGCCACCCAATCTACCGCCCGGGCCGCCTTCGGGCGGTCCGCCAAATCTGCCGGAAGGGCCACCTCTACCCGGGCCATCAAATCCACCGGGGGGGCCTCCGAATCTACCACCACGGCGTTCGCGGCCTCCGGGAGGGCCACCACCATGGCCATCCTGAAACGCTTCGTTCATGTCGTGCGGAAGAATCTGAAACTGACCTTCGGGGTTCTGGTAAATGTTGTAATCACTAGCGCGCGTCCAATAGCCGTCGCTGTTAGAAGTCGCGACATCCACCGCCAAAAACCACAGCACACCATGTATGTTCAGAATCGGCTCCAACTCCTGCTCCAATTGGTCGGCCGGTGTCGTATTGAGAACTTTGCACAAATTGATCAGATCACGCCACGAGGACTCTTTGTCTTTCGACTTAATTTCGAAGCGCGAACGGTAGTCTTCGATATCCTCACCCAGATATCGCAAGCCTCCGTCTCCCTGCGGTCTGCCGGGCACTTTCCAACGCGCACCTTTTCTGGAATCAAAATTCTCTTGCGTGAACGTCTTATTGAATTGCTGCGAACTGACGTACAATCCCCAACTCTCGCCGTTGATGACAACTTTCACAAAATTGACTTTGGGCGCCGCAATCTTATGCTGCGACAAATACGAATACAGAATCGAACTCATCATGCTCGAATCGCCATTACAGTTGAGCAAGTTAAGTGATTTGTAACCGTAGAGCCGCTGGTCCTTGTCGATAAAATCGATCGACAAATTCAGCGACCGCTTCAAACCTTGAGGAATCTTAAAAAAGGAAGACGCGCCCCGAAAACTGACTCCGACGTTCGGATACTCTTTCCCGTCCACGGTAAGTTTCGCAGGCACCTCGACATCGGTTGGTTTGAAAGTGTCCAGTTCCTTCTCCCAGCTATCAACCTCCCAGTCTTCCATGTCGAATTCTAGGAACAGTGTCCGTATGACAGTCTGGTCATATAATTTCACTTCGGGATAGATTGCCGCGTCTTCGATGGCCACCTTAGGTCCCGGTTTTCCAGATGTCATTTGGCGGTTTCCACCGGGCCCCCTGCGTCCGCCGCGGTGCCCTCGATTTTCCCCACCGCTTCGCAGTAGTTCGGCGCGAGCTTCGTTGCGTTCGGTCGTGTTCAGCCAGCCATCTTTGTTTTTGTCAAATTCGGCGACCATCATTCGATCGGGAGTATTGGGCCCTCCGCGTTCGACCAGAAAGCTCCACGCCGTCATTGCCGTGCACAAACCGATGATCCCAAAAATGACGATAACTTTTAGCAGATAAAATTTCATGTTGCGGCAAAGACCGATTGGATAGATTTGCATAACGAAAAAGCAACGACTTGGCGTAGCTTCATAGCTCACGTAAACACAAGCCATCGAGGACCTTCTACAGCTTTTTCTGCCGATCTGCCCGGAGAATGAACAATGGTCACTTTTTTGTTTGGGATTTTTCCTCTTTCGGCTCGGGCACCGCATAAGCGCGATAGGCTTCGTCGATAGCGGCCGTCTGATGGTCGCCGTTATGAAAGATGATGCGATGACGCAAGTCCACGCTTTGACCACTGTTCAAAGTAAATGTTCCAGATGGCTCACTCGGATCGAGACTCTTTAGACCAAACGCGTTTGCTGTGAACAATCCGTACTCGCGCACGTGCCAGCGCGTCGGATGCCGAAAACTCGAAGGATGATTCAACAACGCGATGCCCACCAACTCACCATCCACCGGCCCGTGATAGTCAACCCATTGGGCTGCCTTTGACCAAGCGTTCCCATCACGATCGCCTGCGCTGTTGATAATTTGGCCTTTGCCATGAGTTACTGACATGGACGTTGGCACGCGCACGTTCAACCCAGCGTCTTTTTTGTCCTGCAGTTCCACATCGCTGTACTTGGCCACCAAGGTAATATCAAAATCGATCACGAGGTCGCTACCAGACATGCGAAAGATCATCGAACGCTGATCGGCCATTAGTTGGTTTCCCGCAGAATCCAAGTAATCATTGCTCGCGCGAATCACGGCCCGTTTCTCTCCGGCCGAGACCTCGACAAAACCCGTGTGGACAATCGACCCCAGCCCCGCTAAGAATTTTTTTTGCCGGTCGTCATCTAAATTCTTTTTCGAAGCGGCCTCCAGCCACATATCGCTGCCGGCAACGCCTTGATGACCAAACCAGACGCCGCGATGATGCGGATGATCTTGCTGTTCCCCGGTAACGCTCTTCATTGGAAACGCGCGCGTCATTGGCTTGCCCGTGGGGCCAATAATTGGCCAAAGGTAGGGCTTTCGCGCTTCTTGGTCACGAAAGTAATAGCGGCTGACAAGTTCCCCATCGTACTCAATGGTGACCCGTCCGGCATCGCGTGAAACGGAGAATCCATTCGTGCGTTGTTTTGCCGGGCCAGCTTGTTGCTGAGCTTTACTACCGTCGACGGCGACAACACATAAAAAAATCGACATCAACAAAAATCTAATCAACGATTTCATTCTTTGACTTCTTGCATCATTTCCGGATTTGTCTTTCTCTTGCCACCAAGCCACGCTGGAACTCCTGTAGACTCAAGCCGCTTTATCTTTTTGGTGAACGAGTCGATTCTTCCCTTTTTCATCGACAAGGGGACAACATTCGTTTTGGGTAAGTGTTTACGATATCTAGCTATCGTCTTGGCATAGTTTGGATCGCCGGCAAGGTTGTGATGTTCACCGGGGTCGCTTTGGTGATCGTAGAGTTCTTCGCTGCCGTCTTTCTTTTCCACTCGCATTAATTTCCAATCGCCATTGATGACTCACTTGCCGTCCACGCCAGCTTGCAGTCTTCGTTGGCAAAAAGAACAATTCCTTGTTTCGCTGCTAGAATTCCCCAGTCATTAGTGCCATCTAATCGATACCTTCGATCGGACGATCGTCTTTGGCAGGCTTCTTCGTTCGGGCGATTTTGGCGACCGTGATCTCACCAACATGCAGGGGATAGTAAATCTATCCAAACCTGCCGCCAACGTGTTTCATCGGGTCCTCGTTTCTAATACAGGACGTTTCAAAACTCAATTTCATGGATCGTTCGTAGTGGGATTCGCCGGAATTTCTTTCGTCCTTGAGATGAATCGGACTTCTGGCGAAGTCCACTACGGGTTTGGAAATGCCGTCGACTATTGCTGAGGCTCAGCAGCGGCAATCAGCTTTTCGATTTCTTTGACATGCTCAAACGGAAGTCGGCTCCGTTGGTACTTCCGCTTTACGATGTCCAAAAGTGTCTCGAGATCTTCCAGTTCAATCACTGAAAATTTTCTCCACTCGTCTTCCGATTTGAGACGCGACTGGAGCTGCCACTTGCCCGCATGGCGGGTTACGGTGACCAGGCGAGTCTCACCGTCCTCAGTTTTCTCACGCCATTCGTGTTTCTTCATGATTCTTGAAAATGAGGATTGGAGAACAATAAAAGCATATATCTCAAGTGAGTTCGGTTTTAATCGTACTTCGGCACCTATCGACCGGCTACCCTGCGAAAGTAACGTTTCTTTGGTACCGCCATCAAAATTCGTGGACCAGTCGCACAACACAAGCCAATTACAGTCGGTCCATTGCGGCTATAATGTGAGCCCGCTCTCCAGCTCGGTCGATTCATGCAACCCGAACACGCTTTCACAGTAACCGAAGACGCTCAAATGATATTGGCGGCAATGCGCAAGCATTTACCCGACAACCCATCCTGGTCGGCGGTCAGAAAATTGCTTCGTGCCAGACGAATTGCCATCAGTGGCGTGCTGTGCGTGGATGAAGGCCGACAACTCTCTAAAGGCGAAGTCATCACCATTTCGCAGCAACCATTGCCCCCGCCTCCCAACGACAAACATGTAAAAATACATTTCGTCGACCGTGATTTAGTGGTCGCTGAAAAACCTACTCCGATGGTTACACTGCGGCGAAAGCAGGATCTGAATTGGCCGTGGGCGCGAAAAAACTTACAACCGACACTCGACGAATGCGTGTCACGTCTGATCGGCAAACATGCTGCCCGAAAAACCAAATCAGAAAACAACAACCAAAAGAATCCGCGGTTGCTGCCAGTGCACCGCATCGATCGCGACACCAGCGGATTGATTGCCTTTGCTCGCAACAAAGAAGCCCAAACCAAAATCATTCAGCAGTTTGCCCAACACGATGCGGTAAGAAAGTATTTTGCGCTCATCCCGGGTTCAATCCAGAACCAAACCGTCACCTCACATTTGACGCGCGATCGAGGCGACGGTTTGCGCGGCAGCACCTCCGATCCCTCGCAGGGCGAAAGAGCCGTCACTCACTTTCGAACTTTGGGAAGAATCGGAAGCTACAGCGAATTGGAATGTCGATTGGAAACAGGCCGTACCAACCAGATCCGCATCCACTTGGCCGAGCTTGGTCACCCCATCTGTGGCGACATCAAATACCGCGGCCCATTGGCAAAGCCGCCGGTAAAGGACAACAGCAAGATCCGCCGCATGGCGTTGCACGCCGCCGATCTCTGCTTCGACCATCCCACAACAGGGCAGCCAATGAAATTCCAAACGCGCTGGCCTGCCGACATGCTGCGTTATCTCGATTATCTGCAATCAAAGCAATAAGCTGGCCGGTGGTCTCAAGAAACGGAGATTGATTCCTCAAAAAATCATAAACTTTTGACGACGCTTTTTTTGGATTCGGTTGTGGCTGCTTGAAATTTTCGGCACCTCGCCTGTAAAATCGTGTCGGTCACTGAATCATTAAATCGAGTTTTAGCAGGAAACGAAAAATGAATAGCCAAGAAGTACTCAACCGTCTTAAAGAGGGGAACGAACGTTTTGTAGCTGACAAGCTGGATGGAAAGTTGCAATGCAGTTCGCGCCGAAGCGCTTTGACCGGGGGACAGGAACCCTACGCGATCATTCTCAGTTGCGCCGACAGTCGCGTCGTTCCCGAGCTTTGCTTCGACACTGGATTGGGTGAACTTTTTGTGGTGCGTGTTGCCGGAAACGTGGCCAACACGTCGTCCATCGGCAGCATTGAATACGCGGTGGCTCACATCGGATGCCCGCTGTTGGTTGTCATGGGCCATGAAAGCTGCGGCGCAGTAACAGCAGCCATCGGCGGTGGAGACAACGGCTACAACATCAACCACCTATTGGCTCACGTAACCCCAGCCATCGTTTCGGCAGGTGATGGTGCGGATGTGAATACGATCGTCAAGAAGAACGCCGAAATAACTGCCACCGAGTTGGCATCACGATCAAAAATTATCGGTGACGCTATTGCGTCGGACAAACTCAAAGTCGTCCCTGCCTATTACGCGTTGGAAACTGGCCAAGTCGAATTCCTGTAAAAGGAAATCACTTGTCAATGTAGCCAAGCAAGCGTTTACGTATGAGTTTACTTATTCGTGAACGCTTGCTTGTTTCTGTAGTTGTTTCTGTAACCTTGGGCTTTTGTCGCAGCAAGAAGACTCCCAAGCACGGCATGGATCGTCTCTGTTCTCCCGATTGTGCCAATCAAAGAAATACCGATCGCATTTTTCACATTTATGCAAAGGACGTGCGAATGAATCGAGAATCTCTAAACAAGTTTTGAATCCTTGAAATGAATTAGACTTCCCGTGCAGTCTCCTACAGGTATTGAAACGAATATCTTCTAGTCGGAGTTAAACGCCCGCCACGACAATGACTGCGTTGCCGCAAGCGGTTGTACTAAAAACCATCAAACAACTATCAGAAAAAAATACGGCAGTCCTATGAGGCTCATAAGACTGCCGATTTCAATTGTTCTTGTTCAGCACTTCTCGCTGTTGACTACCAGCCACCAATGAGAACCGGGCCGCCGCCGAATCCGCCGCCACCAAAATGGCTTCCTCGGAAACCGCCGTATCCTTGGTGCACTGAACGAAGCGGTGCTCCAAAATTCGTGCTGTGGATACCGCCGCCATAGAAGGTCCGATGAGGTACTAAATTGCCTTGCGGATAGAACTGGTTTCCACCGTAGAATTGATTTCCACCATAAATGTTAGCGTCTTTGGAACGACCTATCGCCCGTCCGGCAGCGCCTCCAACGAGACCACCAACCACCACGCCGGTAAACGCCCTGTTGTTTTGGTCGCCGATAAGACCTCCGATGATTGCACCTGCGATTGCACCGTTGCGAGTTCCACGTTGAGTGAAATTTTGCGCTTCAGCGGTTGAAGGAGCTAACAGTAAGGCTGCCGCAGTAAAGATAAATCCAAACTTGAGGTATGACATTTCTTGATCCTTCTAATTGATGATCCCAGAGTTGCATTGGTTAGACTGATATCCTGTAGAGCAAAAATGATGCCAACTAAAAATGCGTCAAAAACCCTTTTTATTTTCGGCCACGCTTCTTTTCAATGGATCGAATCGCTATCAGTTTGATCGCGCTCAGTGGCTTATTTGACAACAATAAAGCTCTGCTATTCAAGACCGTCGAACAACCGGTCACAACTGGAGCTTGCCACCCCGCTATTTTTATCGGCTTGCTCAAGCGGCCACGATGCATGGTGAATTTGACGGTTGTAGGGACTGTATGCCCAACGCGCGATCACGTTATGGATACAATTCGAAAAGGTTTGGTTAATTTAATTTCAATCAAGCGAGCAGAACTCGGTTTTTGTCGCGATTGGTCATCACACAACCTTATTGTTGGGTTTTAACGGTTTGGACGCTAATCAGGGAAAAAAAGGAAAATGAGGTCGATTGAAAGAGGAAGCAAGCCCCTTTCCTTTTCATTCCTTGGGCATTCGTAATGCGCAATTCGTTTAGATTCACCCAACCTATTCGCTCTCTTTTCGAACCACTTGAAGAGCGCGTGTTGTTTGATGCTGTTCCCGATGCAACGTTCATCCTTCCTGCTACGGACGTAGCTGAACCTATACCTGCGCACGTTCAAAACTCTCAGATCGCCGACACCAGTCCGCCAATAGAACTAGTTCTCGTTGATGCTGGCGTCGAAAACGCAGAGCAGTTGTTGTCTGAGATTCTGCAATCGCAATCAAGTTCCACACTTGAGATACGATTCTTGGATTCCAATGAAAATGGAATCCAGCAAATCACCGATACGCTCAATTCATCGGATCAGAAGTACAGCGCGATCCATATTCTCTCGCACGGCGAAGAGGGAGAAGTAACCCTTGGAAATACCGTCCTGTCCAATGACAACTTAGGTCGATACGGCGATCAATTAGTAAGTTGGTCAGATGCACTAACCGAAGACGCCGACCTGTTATTCTACGGATGTGACCTAGCAGCCAATGAGGATGGTAGATCTCTCATTGAGTCAATTAGTGTTGTGACAGGCGCGGACGTTGCCGCTTCGGAAGATATAACAGGTGACGCTGCTCAGGGAGGCGACTGGAATCTTGAATTCGTTCAGGGAGCCGTAGAAGCGGCGACGTTGTCGGCCGAAAACTGGCAGGGCACGCTGGCCGTAGAAGCCACCGACGGCATCGTCACGATCGAAGACGCCGAAAATTCGGCCGCCGGCACGATCACGCTGACCAACGACGGCGCCCCCAGTGTTGTCACGGTACTGGGCACACCAATGCGCGTCGGACAAATGCTTGAAACGGTCTGGCAGTTCAACGAAACCGCCGATACTGGCCGAGCGTCTTATGTGTTTGATGTTAGTGGCATTGCGGGCATCAATGCCACGATCGCATCAGAGTTCGGTCTGATCGTTTCCGACCAACCTGATCTGGCCGACGGCCCGAACACCACAACGCTGGTGGCCAGTGGCTACGACGCGGCCAATGGGCTGGTTTACTTTCACCAAGTCGACCTCGCCGACGGAGATTTCTTTGGGCTGGCTACCGAAGTGGTGCAAGATAACTTCTCGATTTTCCCCACCGCGACGGGACTGGAAGACACGTCGATTGATCTTGGCCTAACACTCAGCCCGTCGCTGACTCAAGGCGGCCAGCTACAAGACATCATCGCAACGGAGGCCGGTTTTCGCGACAGCACCGCCGGCGCGACAACGACTGATTTCTTCATTCCGGCAGGCACCACCGGCATTCGCATCACGGGATTTTCG
>CALHPU010000127.1 GCA_938036435.1 uncultured Pirellulaceae bacterium
AATTCGACCGTGAGCAGTTGTTTAATCTAAAAGATGACCCGCATGAAGAGAACGATCTGGCCACCAATTCGGAGGTTGCCGAACAACTCAAGGAAATGCGGAAACGGTTCGCAGAGCTGAAAGACAAAGCGAAATAACGGCTGCGAAACAGACGCACGATAGCGGAAAACGGTAGATTACATGACGATAGTGTCCAAATTGTTGTCGCAATTTGACAATTGAAAATTACGTGACTTGTCACGTTTGACCGATACTATTGTACAGTGGCTCAAGAGAGAGTCGTTTTTATGCTTTATTTAATTTGGTTTTTTGGAGAAAATGATGAGCGAAGCTTTGAAAAGAAAGGGCCACAGGGGATTCACTTTGGTGGAACTTCTCGTCGTCATTGCGATTATCGGTATTTTAATTGGAATGTTACTTCCTGCGGTCCAGCAGGTGCGCGAGGCGGCTCGACGTACTGAGTGTTTGAATAATTTACGCCAGACAGGCCTTGCGGCCATCAACTTCGAATCCGCTCATATGCATTTCCCGACTCAGGGTGCAATTAACGGATCGTTCTTCTTGGGGGGCTTGGATTCACCCAATCGAGGTGTTGAGAACTTTAGCTGGATCTACCAAATTTTGCCGTTTATGGAACAGCAGAATCTTTTCGATCGACGTGCCGCGACCAGCGGTCTGGGAGTCGATATGGCCACTGGGCAGTCTCTAGTGGGTGAGTCGGTTCCTAACCTCAGTTGTCCTTCACGTGGAGAGCGATTCTTCAATACGATTGCGCTAGAGCCCGGTCGTCACTTTATTGCCGATTACGGCGGATATTGGACTACTAACAATGACAGCGTGTTGCTGACCACAAACCCTCAATCGCCAACGACTTCGAATTTGGTGGCAGCGCAGCCTGGAAATGATTGGCAGGCGTCACGCTGGCGTGGGTTGATCGTGCCCAGTGGTGAATTCGTTTCTGACTCAAGTGCACAGGGTGGATTCGCACTAAGAAAGATCAGCAATGTCAACTACGGCGGGCTGACTGACGGTTCGTCTAATACGCTTTTGTTCGGTGAGAAAGGTGCTTGGTCATCGCACTACAGTCCGGTTCAAAACAGCGCGTATCCCAACGGCAACAATTTCTTTGGAAACATCGAGAACAGAGGGATTCTTGGTCCGTTTCACGCAAATAACCGTGGTGCTTTCGGCAATGGAGAGGCTGCATTTGCGGACTCAACTCGCAGTCTGTCCCAGTTAGGTGGATTTGGTTCGGCTCACCCAGGCACGTTCAATGTCGTCTTGGGAGACGGTTCGACTCACGCTGTTGCAATGCTAGTTGATCGGCTGAATTTCATCCGGCTTGGGATGCGAAACGACGGTGACGTCATCGACGTCAAATCGTTGTAATCTAGGGTTGTTTCACAGGCGCGGTTAGCAGGCAAGTACCCTCGATGCACACATGCATCGGGGGTTTAAGCTCGCGCCTTGGTGATGTAGTGCAGAAATTAGATAGGGTTAAAATATGAGAACGTTTCATTATTCTTGGCACTTCATCGCACTTTGCCTTGTCGGCTTGGTCCTTGGTTGCGGAAGTGACCAAGTTTCCGATTCCTTCAGGGACATGAACAAGCTTAACATGCAAAAGCTAGTAAACTCCTACGTTATGTTCGCTAGCGTAAACAAAAGCGTTGGGCCGAAGGATGCTGATGAGTTAATCAACTTCATCAAAACTGATGAACGAGTGCCGCCGCGACTGGGCATGTCCAGTGGCGATTTAAATGATTTGGAGAGGATTCTTGTCAGTGACGCTGACGGAGAACCTTTTAAGATACGTTTTGGGTTGAAGATACGATTGGACGAGGATCGCTCACCGCTGATTTTCGATGCAGTCGGTGTTGATGGCGTGCGACGAGTCGCGTTGGCCGACAACCAGATTCTTGAGGTGAGCGATGCAAAGAAATACGATCGACTGTGGGCAGGTAACGTATCCAAGAAAGATAGCGGTCCAGATGAATCAGAAATCGATGGGGGTTTCGAGTCTGAGTGAATCTAGGTTCAGGCTCATCCGAGCAGCAAACCCACGTATTTGCCGAAATGCGATTTGATGCGAAATCGGATTGTATAGCTCAACGCCAAAGTCAGATAACGGCAACAGAATTGACCCACGACAGGGTTTAATCGGGGCTTCTGCAGCAATGTCAGAGGGGTCGCTGTCGTAATTTGACAATTGAAACGCCTGTGAGGGCTCACAACATTCCGGTAACATGAAATTGCGACTTCAGTAAGAGTCGATCTCATGTTTTACTCGTTTTGATTTCCGGAGATTGTGATGAACGAAGCTAGAAAAAGGAAGGCCTGTAAGGGATTCACTTTGGTGGAACTCCTCGTCGTCATTGCCATCATTGGCATTTTGATCGGGATGTTGTTGCCAGCGGTGCAACAGGTGCGAGAAGCTGCCCGACGCACGCAGTGCTTGAATAACATGAGGCAACTTGGATTGGCTTCATTGAATTTTGAATCGGCCCATGGAAGATTGCCCCACGCAGGTTTAAGCGAATTCGCTAGGCGTACAGAAAACTTTCTTAACGGCCCAAATAGTGAGCCCAATATTCAATCAGCCCACGACGTTGAGAACCTTGGGTGGTCCTACCAGATTCTTCCATTTCTGGAAGCAAACAATTTGTTCCAGCTTCGCTCGCAAATTGGTTTGGTGCCTGAGCTTCTGGAGCAGGAAATGGGGTTCTTCGTCTGCCCGAGTAGAGGGACTCGCGTTATTGTAAGCACTAACGGCGATACATTTTACGGTGATTATTGTGGGCTTTTCAGTGGGCATTCTCTGGCCAACGTGGTGTCAAGTTCTGGCAATGTGGACGTAACTTTCACACCTGTGCTCAGCAGTAACTCGCAGATCGTTCGCCCATCAGTGTCAAATGCTGCCACTCTCCAACAGAACTACTGGGTTGGTTTGATCAATTTGGGGGGAATTCCTGATAACGGCTCTGTAATGAAATTCTCAGAGGTAGAGGTCCTTGTTCCCGACGGGTCATCGAACACGATACTGTATTCTGAGAAACATATTCCTGCCGACCTATACAATGATCCGGCACATCCTACAGAAAGTGGAGATCGGGGAATCTACATAGGAGGTTACCCAACCATGCGTTCTAGCCTTGGTGGACCTTACCCCGACAGTGTTACTTCCACCAGCCCAGACTATAAAAGGTTTGCCCAAGCTCAAAGCATCGGAGGTCCACACCCGGGTACCTTCAATGCAGTCTTCGGAGATGGGTCTACACGTGGGATTAGCTTCAACATTGACGATTTCAATGTTTATAAATTGATCCACAAAGCGGACGGCTTCGTGGTTAGCCAAACTGATTTGTAAACGAGAAGGCAGGTTTGTAGCTGCGTGTTGAGCATTTGCTCGCACGCAGATTTGTGTGAATTTGTTCCTTCCATTGAGAGGCGAAACTCACGTGATGAAAATTCAATTTTCAGGCAGGGGCTTGTTCTTATTTTTAATGTTGGTTGTCTGTTTGTGCGGCTGCGATGGTAAGTCCGCTCGGAATGCTGAGTTCCTAAAAAATGCAAACGACACCAACCTTAAAAAGGTCTTCACTGCGTACAGCCTCTACTCGTCACGGCATGGATATACCGGACCAAAATCAAAAGAAGTTCTGATCAACTTCATTAAGACGAATGACAAGTTGACGAAATATCTTGATCGGAGTGGGCTTCAACGCGATACAATCGAAGAGATTTTCGTCAGTGAAAACGACGGCGAAGAGTTTGAGATTCGTTGGGGTGTTTTTGTGAATCCTGATCCCCTACGCGCCAAAGAACCGATCGCCTTTGAGAAAGTTGGCAAGGACGGCGTTCGGCTGGTCATACTTTCCAATAGAAAGGTCTTGGAGGTTTCCGATGATGCAAAGTATCGGAAACTTCTAAAGGGCAGCGTTTCCCGAGAGGATGCCAAAACTGAAGAGGAGCTCGAAATGGAAAGCGAAGAGGCAGCCGAATAATCAAATTTAACGGTATCGAATCTAACGATTATAGAAAACCAGAGAAGTGGCCCCAGCTGCCAGCAGTCTACGAAATCGTTAGAGCTGCACGCTGGTTGTTATTGGCTGTCGCAAAACGACAGTTGTAGGTAAGCCGCATTTGATGATCAGTCGAATAAGCTTATCTTAAGTCGAAATATTTTACCTTCGGGTTGGTTTCTACTTTATAAGCATGAATCAGACAGTGTTGTCGATATAGCAAGTCGATCAATTTAAACTTAAAGGGGCCAAATGAGCAACTCGCACAGCGATACACCTATCGAAATAGCCTATGAGCTTGCTGCGGAACGGTATGCCTCAATTGGGATAGATGTTGCCAGTGTGCTGGCGAAGCTCAAAACCATCCCAATCTCGGTTCACTGCTGGCAGGGAGATGACGTTGGCGGGTTCGAGCACAACGCCGAAGAGCTTGGCGGCGGAATCGCCGTCACAGGCAATTATCCCGGCAAAGCTAGTAACGTTGACGAACTGCGTCGGGATGTCGAGCAAGCGTTTTCGTTGCTGCCAGGGCGTCACAGGTTAAACCTGCACGCAATCTATGGTGAGTTCCTGACTCCAACCGATCGTAACGAAGTTGGCCCCGAGCATTTTCAAGGTTGGATCGATTGGGCAAAAGAGCAGCAAGTGGGATTGGACTTCAATCCGTCATTCTTTTCGCACGACAACGCGGCCGATGGATTTACGCTTTCACATCCAAATGCCGACATTCGAAATTTTTGGATCGAACATGGGATTCGCTCGCGTGAAATTGGAGAAGCGTTTGGTGTTGCTTTGAACAACCCTTGCGTAACAAATTTTTGGGTGCCCGACGGTTTCAAGGACATGCCAGCCGATCGAACAGCACCACGCGAAAGATTAGCAGCTTCCTTGGACAAAATTTTCACCAAAGAGGTTAGCCCAAATCACAACCTTGATGCTGTTGAGTGCAAGCTGTTCGGTATCGGATCTGAAAGTTGCGTCGTTGGTTCGCATGAGTTCTATCTTGGCTATGCGATGTCTCGAAAAAAGCTTCTTTGTCTTGACGCAGGGCACTTCCATCCAACGGAAGTAATCTCAGACAAAATATCCAGTGTTCTGATGTATCTTCCTGAGGTTCTGTTGCACGTCAGCCGCGGAGTTCGTTGGGACAGTGACCACGTTGTCACTTATTCCGATGAGCTTCAGGCAATTGCCCAAGAGATCGTTCGTGGCGACTACCTCAATCGCGTACACATTGGCCTCGACTTTTTTGACGCCAGCATTAACCGAGTTGCTGCTTGGGTAATTGGAACACGCAATATGATCAAAGCGTTACTGACCGCGATGCTTGAACCTACAGATCAGCTGAAGCAACTCGAACTCGAAGGTGATTACACCAGCCGATTGGCGCTGATGGAAGAGTTGAAGTTCATGCCCTTCAGTGCAGTGTGGGACTATTATTGCCTTTCCAGCGGCGTTCCGGTCGGTGCCGAATGGCTAAAAGATGTCAAACAATACGAAAGCCAAGTGCTACTTCACCGCAGCCAAAAAACCGAAAAAGTCTAAGCAGTGATTCCGTAACGCATGTCTTCTTAGAACGTTCGGAAATGAAGACGATCTACCAACGACAGCTTTTAACGAAACATGGAAGCTTTGCTTACTTGGTTTAACCAAAACTATGACAGACAAAACATCTGAATCTGGCGGAGAGTTCGAAAGAGAGCCCGTCTCCGAAGGCGCGTTGCTGGGCCAAAGCAAATTCTGGGGGATGTATGCTGGCGAGCATGCGGCAGGTACCGAGTTCATGATCGGTCCGTTGTTCTTGGCCGCAGGCGCAAGTCTTCAGGACCTTATTTTTGGTTTGCTACTGGGAAATATTCTGGCAGTGCTCACATGGCGATTTTTGGTGGCCCCCATCGCGATCGCCAAAAGAATGACGCTGTATTACCAGTTGGAGCGCATCGCTGGCGGAGCACTGGTCAAGCTTTACAACTTCATCAATGGTGTTCTATTCTGCTTCCTCGCTGGAGCCATGATCACCGTGTCGGCCAGTGCCGTCGGCATTCCTTTTGGAATTAACTATGCTGTCCCCGAGGCCACTTTCGGTCTGGGCGCACCTTCGTTTACGGGGCTTGTTGTCCTCGTGGGGATCGTGATTGCAATCATTGCCGCAGCGGGCTATTCGACGGTAGCACGTTTTGCGAACATCGCGGCACCTTGGATGATTGGAATCTTTGCAGCCTGCGGCATTGTTTCGCTGACGCAAATGGGAGCCACCGATTGGCCAACGATATCCGAAGGCAAGTGGTGGACCGATGCGATCGATTTTGTACAGTCCAAGGAAGGCGAACAGAAGTTTGGCTTCTGGCAGATCGTGGTTTTTGCGTGGCTATGCAATGGGGCCATGCATTTTGGAATGGCTGACCTGTCCATCTTTCGATTTGCAAAAAGTGCAAACGCTGGCTGGGCACCCGCGATCGGAATGTTCCTCGGTCATTATATGGCTTGGATCGCTGCGGCACTGTTGCTCGCCGCCCAAATCAAGCTCTCGCAAGATCACTCGGCAAACCCGGGAGCCCTCGCGTGGGGAGCACTTGGTTGGACAGGTATTCTTTGCGTTGTGATCGCCGGTTGGACGACCGCCAACCCAACGATCTATCGAGCTGGCCTTGCGTTTCAAGCGATGATTCCTAAAAGCTCAAGAACAGTCATGACCCTCATTGCCGGAGCCTTGGCAACCGCCGCTGGTGCGTTTCCGAACTTGTCCGCTCAATTGCTGGGTTTTGTTGGAACCTATGGCACTGTGCTGGGACCGATGGGAGCTGTGATCTTTGTTGATTTCTGGCTAATGAAAAAGTTTGGGCTCGAAAACGAATATTCAAACAAGACAAACCAATCGATCAGCATTCCGGTGTTGGTCGCGTGGCTGCTGCCTGTGTCCGTTGGACTATATCTGATATTCGTGCAAGGTATCTTTGCGGCGTATGCAGTGATTCCGTGCTGGATTGCATGCGGTGTGATCTATCTGATTTTAAGCAAAATGACACAAAAGCGTCTTGAAACGGAAGGTGCTGTCTAATGGGTGCGACTGCAAAAATGGTATCGGCAATCGCCCTCGTGGTCACGATTGTTCCAAGTCTACTGGTCTTCTTGGGGGCCCTTGGCATCGAGCCGATGAAGTGGATCGCGCTTGTTGGCACGATCGCATGGTTCATCGCCACGCCAATGTGGATGGGCCGCGATAAGGCATCTTAAGCCCGCTGCTGAATGAATACAGCAATCCCTCATGGAATTTCCAATGTCCTTTCGTTTGTATGATTCGCTTAAGATGCAATGGCGTTCTCAGTTAGGTTCTAGACGCACGCCAAAACGGCGGCGCATTGATCGTTCCTCGGGTCAATTCAGCCAACTTGAAACTCGTTGCCTCCTAGCAGCGAACCCGATTATCTCTGAGTTTATGGCCTTCAATGATGGAGCGTTGCTTGATGAAAATGGACAGGCATCGGATTGGATTGAAATCCACAACGCCGGAGATGTCGCAGTGGATCTTGGCGGTTGGTCATTAACTGATGACGCGTCAGACCTAACAAAATGGTCTTTTCCAACGACTACTTTGGGATCCAATGAGTCGCTGCTTGTGTTTGCTTCGGGAAGAGACCCTAGTATTGTCGGCACTGAGTTTCACACAAATTTTAGGCTAAACGCCGATGGTGAGTACTTGGCATTGGTGCAGCCGGATGGTGAGACTGTCGCGTTCGACTTCGGCACCCAATATCCATCCCAGCTTGAAGGTATCTCGTATGGGTTAGCGATGGAGACTTCGCAATCTGTTTTGATTGATGACGCGACTCTCGTGCGGACGCATGTTCCCTCCGATGGATCACTTGGGAGCAGCTGGATCAATCCGTCATTTGATGATAGCAGCTGGCAAGGCGGTTCTGGTATCACTGCAGGAGTTGGATACGAAAATGCACCGACGAGCGAATTCAGTTACGCTCCGTTGATCAACGCGCCTTTGACGCCTTCGGCGGGTGGTATTTCAACCGCATACGCGCGTTTCGAATTCAACTTGAATAGTGTTGCAGACATCAATCAACTTTCATTGGCGATGCAATTTGACGATGGTTTCGTCGCATACCTCAATGGGGTAGAGGTCGCTTCGGCGAACGCGCCGGCGTCGCCAATGTGGAACTCGCTCTCAACCAGCGGCACCCCGGACGCGCAGGTTACCGATCCAATAGATTTTGATCTAACAGATCACGTAGACGAGTTGGTCGTGGGATCCAACGTGCTTGCATTTCAACTCCTCAATCGGACTGCCGGCAGTAGCGATCTCCTCTTGATACCTGAATTGACCGCAGCGCAATCGACTTTGGTCCAGCCCCAGACCTTGGGTTATTTTTCGGACCCGACCCCGGGGACTTCCAACGGCACCAACGCTTTGGGGTTTACCGCCGATCCGACGTTCAGTGTGACTCGCGGTTACTATGATTCGGCTTTTAGTGTGACGTTGACTTCCGCGACAGCTGAGGCCAATATCTACTACACCACCAACGGTAGCACACCCAGTGAAACAAATGGAACGCTGTACACTGGACCGGTGACAATCGCGGGCACAACAGCGTTGCGTGCCGTCGCGGTCAAAGGTGATTTCTTTCCATCGGATTCGGTGACTCATACCTACCTATTCGCATCCGATGTTGCTACGCAGTCGGCTTCGCCGCAAGGTTTTCCCGCAGATTGGGGAACGCACAATAATCATACCGCCGGCAACACGCCGTTCCTTGCCGTCGCGGATTACGCAATCGATTCCGATGTGGTCGGCCCCAATGACTTGTTCAATGGCGCGTATACGGGACAACGATTCGAAGACGCGTTGACCTCCATCCCCACGATTTCACTGGCGCTGGACATCGACGACGCCTTCGATGGCGATACCGGGTTTTATGCCAATTCGCTACGGAGCGGTCGAGCATGGGAACGCGAAACGTCGGTGGAATGGTGGGATCCTTCTGAAGCGGGTGAATTCCAGGTCAATGCCGGCATTCGAGCCCACGGTGGCGTCAGTCGTCAGCCTTGGCGAACACCCAAACACGGCCTGCGTTTGTATTTCCGCAACGATTATGGTCCGGGACGCCTAGAGTTCCCTCTGTTTGGCGATGAAGGTGTTACCAGTTTTGATCGACTGGTCTTTCGCAGCCACTACAACGACTCGTGGCAAGCGGTCAGTTCTGCCCTGCACACGCGCGGTCAGTTCATTCAGGATCCGTTTGTGCGAAACAGCTTTGCCGAGATGGGGAACCTGTCGATTCGCAGCCGACCGGTCAACGTTTATATTAACGGACTCTATTGGGGCGTCTACGATATCACCGAACGTCCTGATGCGGAGTATTTCGCAGACCATCTCGGTGGCAATGCTGAAGACTTTGATGTCATCACAGCGAGAGGATCGGTGCAGGACGGCAATCGCGACGCATGGGATGATCTGATCAATTTGGTTCGAACCACCGATTTGTCCACCACCGCGGGTTACGAGGCAGTCAAGGAAAAACTGGATGTAGAAAATCTGGTAGATTACATGCTGGTCAATTTTTACGCCGGGGTGGATGACTGGCCTCATAACAACTGGGTTGCAGCTAACAATCGCGTGGACGGTGGTGGGTTCAGGTTCTACGTGTGGGATGCTGAAATTTCAATGAACCAGTTGGACAGCAACCGCACAGGAGTTGATGACGGCAATTCGTCTGCGGAATTGTATGATCGCCTGCGAGCCAACGCGGACTTCCGTCAGTTGTTTATAGATCGCGCTCACTTGCATCTGTCAGATGGTGGCGCTCTTGCTCCCGACGCTTCGATCGAGCGATACACAGAATTGGGTGAACTGGTCAAGCCAGCATTGGTTGCTGAGTCGGCCCGTTGGGGCGATGTTCATCCAACGGTCCCGCTAACGGTCGATAACCAGTGGCAGAATGAGTTTGACTGGGTCGTCGATACTTATCTGCCGCAACGCACCAACATTTTTATCAGTCAATTACAGAGTGCCGGCCTCGCCTCGCAAATCGAAGCGCCAAGCTTTCAGATTAATGGCATTTCCCAAGTTGGCGGCGCGATTCAAGCTGGCGATGTACTCTCCATCAATTCAAGTGGCATCGTTTACTATACGCTCGACGGATCAGATCCACGGCTTGCTGGCGGAGGTGTTGCTCCCAATGCTCTGACAGATACCAGTGGCGTGCATCTGAATGCAACAACCAATATTCGTGCCAGAGTATTGAGCAATGGCCAATGGTCTGCGGTTCAAGAAGCCACGTTTACCGTATCGGCTTCTGTATCGGAACTTCGAATTTCCGAATTGCATTTCAATCCGGCGGCGCCTTCGGCCAGTGAGATCGCAGCTGGATTTGATGACAATGACGATTTTGAATTCATTGAAATTTTCAACCCATCGGCAACAGGTTCAATCAATCTAAACGGCGTTTCTCTGTCCAATGGAATTACCTTTGATTTCGGAGACTTCGATTTACTCTCTGGCGAGCGAGCGGTCGTTGTGGAAGACATCGAAGCGTTCGTTATGCGATACGGTGATAACGCAACGGTGCTGGGGCAGTGGTCTGGTGCACTAAGTAACGGCGGTGAAACAGTCACGCTACGGGACAGTTCGTTGCTTGAAATCATGTCCGTTAATTACGGTGACAACGACCCTTGGTATCAAGCGGCCGACGGTAACGGTTTTAGCCTTGTCCTAGATGACCCGATCAACACGCCCGTAGATGAACTGGGTAAACATTACAGCTGGAGATCAAGCACTTTCTTTGGTGGTACTCCTGGAGTTGCGCCTGTCGCGCGAGCGGGTGTTGTGGTTAACGAGGTTCTTGCTCACACCGATGCCTTGCAATCGGATTCGATTGAACTCTTCAACCCAACAAATAATGCCATCAACGTTGGAGGGTGGTATCTGAGCAATGAAGGCGATGATTTATTCAAGTATCAGATTCCAGCAGCAATGGTGATTGCAGCCGGTGGTTACCTGGTTTTCGACGAATCTGATTTCAATGTGACGGTCAACGGGTTTGCCTTGAGCGGTTCCGAGGGTGACGAGGTGTACCTGAGCCAAGCTGTCACGGGAACTTTAGTCGCGCTGCAAGATTCGGTTGAATTTGGCGCAACATTCAGTGGCGAGTCACTCGGTAGACTACCAAATGGTAGCGGACGGTTGACGCGACTGGCTACAAACTCCTTCGGCAGTTTCAACGAGGAAGCAGAAGTTGGGCCGGTGGTAATCAGTGAAATCAACTATCACCCGAGTGACCCAAGTGCAGCGGCATTATTGATTGATTCGACGTTGATAGACAATGATTTGGAATACATCGAGATCGCCAACTCAACTGCGACGCCGATCGACTTGACGAACTGGCGGATTCGCGGCGAGGCCGATTTTGACTTTGCGGCCGGAACTGTCATTGGCCCGCGAGAAGCAATCGTCGTTGTGTCGTTTGACCCAGCACTTGAACCAAATAAACTAGCA
Organism: uncultured Pirellulaceae bacterium; assembly: GCA_938036435.1. GTDB lineage: Bacteria > Planctomycetota > Planctomycetia > Pirellulales > Pirellulaceae > Mariniblastus. The sequence goes on from CALHPU010000127.1 coordinate 11,527, forward strand.
GCCTTTGAGGCACATTACGGTATCTCCTCTGGTTCGACGATGATCGTCGGCGGACTGATCGGTTCGCAGTCGAACAGTTCGGGTAGGATCGCGTTACAGCAGCCGGATGCCCCCGACGAACTGGGGAACATTCCTCACGTCGTAGTGGATGAAGTTGTTTATGATGACTTAGCCCCGTTTCCCAATGCAGATGGAAATGGGCAGTCACTGCAACGTGATGATCTTGCGGCCAGTGGGAGCTTTGCAACAAATTGGTTAGCCAATAGCCCGACTCCGGGAGTATTTGAATCAGCTTTTTTACTTGGGGATACGAACCAAGACGGTGTGGTTGACTTCCTTGATATCTCACCATTTATATCATTGCTGCAGTCTGGGGCCTTCCTGTTGGAAGCTGATATCAATCAAGACGGCGAGGTTGATTTCCTCGATATCAGCCCGTTTATCGACTTGCTGATTAATGGGAGCTAGGAGTTACTGTTGGCAACAACGTCAATCTTGTTTAGGTGGGGCTTTAAAGGCCAATCGACTCTCCACTTGATTGTGGCGGGACGAAACCGCCTGAGGCAGTTACCAACACACCACTAAAACTTTGAAGACATGCGTCACGCTGTTAGGCGGACCAATCAAAGCGACTCGTGAAGTGTCAGACAAAAGCTGGCTTTGCGTGTTGCACAAACTAATTTTTTAAAAACGAAACACACGAGACTCACTATGTCTACTTTGAAATCACTAACGCACGTAGATCGCCATTGGGACGATGCAGTTGCCGATTCCCTGTCCCCAGCAGAGCGACTTGTCTATCGGTCTAACTGTTTGGGAGCCGACCAACGCATCACTAACACTGGCGGCGGGAATACGTCCTCGAAAGTTATGGAAAAAGATCCATTGACCGGAGAGGAAACGGACGTGCTCTGGGTCAAAGGCTCCGGCGGCGACCTGCGAACCGCCAAACTTGCTAACTTTTCCTCGCTGTATATGGACAAGCTCTTGGGCCTCATTCCTGTCTATGAGAATGCCCCGAACAACGGACCGAAAACGCCAGCCGAAGACGGCATGGTGGGGCAATTCCCTCACTGCACCTTCAACTTGAATCCCCGAGCGAGTTCGATTGACACGCCGTTGCACGGATTTCTCCCGGCGCGTCACGTCGACCACATGCACCCCAACAGTGTGATCGCGATCGCTGCCAGTGATCGCAGTAAAGAGCTTACTGCTGAGATCTTCGGTGACGAAATCGGTTGGGTGCCGTGGTTGCGTCCGGGTTTTGAGCTTGGCTTGATGATGAAGCGTGAAGCCGAAGCCAACCCGGCGCTCAAAGGTCTGGTCATGGGCCAGCACGGTTTGATCAATTGGGCCGATGATGACAAAGAGTGCTATGAGCTGACACTTGAACTGATCGATAAGGCTGCGGCCTACATCGAATCCAAGGACAAAGGAGAGCAAACCTTTGGCGGTGAAAAGTACCGGTCACTTTCTGGTGAGAGTCGAGACGAATTACTTGTAGAGCTTTTGCCGTGGCTACGTGGGAAGGTCTCACAGCAAAACAAATTCGTTGGTACTGTAGAAACGCGCGACGCAATCATGAGGTTCGTGAACTCGAACGACGCACAGCGACTGGCTGAACTCGGTACCAGTTGCCCCGATCACTTTCTACGCACGAAAATCAAGCCGTTGTATGTTGACTGGGATCCCACTCAGTCAACCGAAGAGGATCCTAACGGTTTGATCGCGCTGAAGTCATTGATTGAGTCGGGCCTCGATCAATATCGCAAGGACTATCAAGCCTACTATGATTCTTGCAAACACGACAACTCACCCGCGATGCGAGACCCAAATCCGACCGTGATTCTCATTCCGGGTGTCGGCATGATCGCGTGGGGCAAAGACAAAAGCGAGTCGCGCGTGACCGCCGAATTCTACAACTGTGCCGTCGAAGTCATGCGAGGTGCCGAGGCAATCGGCAACTACATCGCTCTACCGAAGCAGGAAGCGTTCGACATTGAATATTGGCTACTCGAAGAAGCCAAGCTAAAGCGTAAGCCACCGGAGAAAGAGATGTCGCGCGACATTGTTCTTGTTGTTGGTGCCGGCAATGGTATCGGCAAAGAGGTTGCTCACCGTCTTGCCTCCGAAGGTGCTCATATCGTCTGCGCCGACCTTTCTGCTGATGCCGCAACGGCGACCGCCAACGAGTTGACCGAGATTTACGGCAAAGGCATCGGTGTTGCCGGTTCTGGCATTTCTGGTTGTGGTCCGGCAATCGGTGTAAAGGTTGACATTACAAATCGCGAGTCGATCTGCTCAATGATTCAACAAACCTTGCTTGCGTATGGCGGCATTGATCGAGTGGTCGTCACAGCTGGAGTTTTTGTTGCTCCTGACCGTAACGGAGCCTTAAGCGATGACAAGTGGAAGTTTACCTTCGATGTAAACGTTCGAGGAAGCTACAACGTCGTCGACGAGTTCCGTAGCGTTCTGCAGCAGCAAAACTTACAGGCATCTGTCGTGCTCACCACGAGCGTCAATGGTGTCGTCGGCAAAAAAGGCTCCGTCGCCTACGACACGTCAAAAGCCGCAGCCAATCACTTGGTGAGAGAACTTGCGATTGAGATGGCTCCCCTTGTTAGGGTCAACGCCGTCGCACCTGCCACAGTTGTCGCTGGAAGTACAATGTTTCCGCGAGACCGCGTTATCGCTTCGCTTACCAAATACGATATCCCGTTCGAGGAAACGGAATCAGACGACGACTTGCGAAACAAGTTGGCAGAATTTTATGCCCAACGAACATTAACGCGTCAACCAATCACGCCAGCGGATCAAGCAGAGGCGATCTACTTTTTAGCGTCTAACAGATCGAGCAAAACAACTGGCCAAATCATCAACGTTGACGGTGGCCTCCATGAGGCGTTCCTGCGTTAAGCAGACATCGTTACAGCTCTGACATCTCTTTTCGCGACTG
>CALHPU010000128.1 GCA_938036435.1 uncultured Pirellulaceae bacterium
GGCAATCGAAGTCATGTCGACGCTTTGTACGACGGTGTCTTTGAGGGAATTGCCCGACTTCAAAAAAGAGGTCAGTTCTTCCAACGAATGAATCTCACGCATGGTTACTCATTGGTAATGTTGAATGCTTCTTCAAAACAATGCGGCATTGTCGCATTCGCACGACCTTTGTTCAACGTGCGGGCTGCCGGTGGAATCAAGCAGCGGTCTTCTTGGTTAAACACGAGCCGAGTTCTGATGAACTCAGCCGTCGCAAAAAGAAAAGCTCAAGTTCGAATCGACAACCGGAAGATTTTTGGTATTCCTACCTGTGCAGCAATCTAATTTGGTGACAGCAGCAATATTTATTGCATTTGCAAGATGGCAATGAACGCGGGGATATCTCCGAAATCAACAACCCCGCTGCAATCGCAATCCGCCTCAGCTTGAAAACCGCCCGATTGCAAAACAGAAATGAATGGCGAGATGTCGTTGAAATCGACATCGCTGTCCATGTCGATGTCTCCTTTCAACACAGATGGCACAACGCCAGTAGCCACAAAAGTTGCATCCAATTCAAGCAAACCAAAAGCGGACGTCTGACTGTTTGAGAAAGAGCCGCTGATTGTGATATCGTTGCCCGATTGCGTAACCGAGATAGAGTTAAAATCCGTTGGAGAAATGGTTATCGTTGAAAGGTCAACCGTTTGACTACCACCGGCAAGCCCCGCCGGATCTATAACAAACAGGTCGCCGCCAAGGGCAAGCAAATTTCCTAACTGGTTAAAACTGTTGCCAGATATTGTGCTCGCTGGTCCCGGCGTCACCAACGAAAGAGTGACGTCACCGGGAGCTGTTGATGCCCGAACGACTCCAAAAAAGAAACTGAAGCTCAGTCCATCGTCAGCGACCAAATTCAAGTCAGTAATCTGAGCCATCCCGGACGGTGGGGATGTCGACTGAAGATCGATCGTTGTGGTGCCCGATAGTTGCGAGCTTCGAGATACGCCATCGAGGCTAACGGTAAAAGACGACTGGGCGGAATCGATTGTCAGCGGAATGATTTGGGCTTGCGTTACTGATGTAAGAATTCCGACAAGTGAAACTAGGGCTGTTAATAAAACTGTTTTCATGGCGGGAATCGAAAATAGGGTATTTGATCAGAGAGGAAAGCTTCGCAGTCATAGTGACACACAGTAGAAAGAATAGCAAGCAGATTTGTCGACCAAAACCACAAGCGCTCGCTCGACGCAAGGTTTTATTCAATGGTTGGCCGAAGCGTTCGCTTGAGGTGCTGCGAACTTTACAAGGGTCCAGCATGACCCGCCAGTCATCGTTGGAATAACAGAGCATGAGCTGGCTATCGCTTAAAACGTTTTGTAACTTTTTCAAAACCCAAAACCTAAGTGAAAAAAGCCAACATGCGTTTGAGAGTTCTATTTTGCTAATTCAGCGTTTACTTTACAGTACGCTTCCTCATTTCCCCACCTAATTCTGAAGGGACCGCGTCATGAAGCGAAACGTTTTGATGTTCATCGCCTTGTTTGTCTTTGCGTTGTCCGCGACTGGATGTCGCGCAGGCGGCCAAGTACAACAGCCACTTTTTGGTGGCGGTTACCAGCACGCCAATCCACACCAAACTCAACCAACGTTAGGGCAATTCGGTCGTAATTTCGGCAATCGGCTGGCCAATGGCGTCATGAACCGTGGAGTCAACTATCTGATCAACGGAGCGATTTCAGCATTTTGATCTTGCCCGGAGATCAACATGAACTCGCCGATCGGTTATGTTATGTAGCCGAGGTCGAATGAAAACGTTCGATCAAATTTTACGTTTTGATTCTCATAGTTGCGGCGCTGATGGTTTACGTTTGGCTAACGCTGTTCATCGTTTTAGTGATCCTTTTTTGGGGCCTGAACCTGCTTGGGCTGCCGGGCAACTGGATGATCGCTGCTATCGGAGTGCTTTGGGTTTTTGTCGGCCCCGACCTATATCAGTTCCATTGGGGAATCCCAGTAGCCTTGATTTTGCTTGCAACCCTTGGTGAGCTGATCGAATTTCTGACATCAGTTCTTGGAACCAAAAAGCTTGGCGGATCCAACCGCGGAGCAACCCTGTCAGTTATTGGTTCGATCGCTGGAGGAATGGCGGGAGCCGTATTTGGCATCCCCTTTCCAGTCCCGCTTGTTGGAATGCTGATCGGCTCGATCTTGTTCGCCGGCGTGGGCGCGTGGATCGGGGCAACGTTGGGTGAAAGGTGGGTCGGCAAACCGCTGGACGAAAGCGTCAAAATTGGAGCCGTCGCATTTCTGGGACGGCTACTGGGCACCGCCGGAAAATTGGTTGTCGGCTCAACAATGGTTGTGCTGGCGATTGCCGCCCCCTTCGTCCCGGTACTGGCCGGGCGATGAAGGGGTCGCACCGAGAGAATTGGTAGACTCCGTCGGCTAGTCTTTTGGCGGCGCGTTGTCCGAGCCAGATGATGCAGCCCAAAGATTGATATTTGAGTCACCTGCGACGCGATCGATGTCAGCAAGTTCGTCATCGGTAAACGTAAGGTTCTCTGCCGCACCCGCGCAGTCGACGATCTGTGAGGGCTTAGAGGCACCGATCAGAGCCGTAGTGATGCCTTCGTTTCTCAGCACCCAAGCGATCGCCATTTGCGCGAGCGTTTGGTTACGTCTGCTTGCAATCTCATTTAACGCACCAATAGCGGTGAGCGTCTCCTCCGGTAGTTGTCCCTCTGACAAGGTTTTGCCTTGCGTCATGCGGCTGCCTTCGGGGATGCCGTTGAGGTACTTGTCCGTCAACAACCCCTGAGCCAACGGGGTGAAGGCGATAGATCCCACGCCAAGATCCTTCAGCGTATCCTTGAGCCCGTCGGTTTCCACCCAGCGGTTAAGAATGTTGTAGCTGGGCTGATGGATCAGGCAGGGAGTACCAAGTGCCTTGAGGATGGCGACGGCTTCTTTGGTCTTCTCAGAATTGTAAGAACTGATGCCAGCGTATAGCGCTTTGCCAGATCGAACGATTTGGTCCAACGCGCCCATGGTTTCCTCAAGTGGCGTTTCGGGATCGAACCGATGAGAATAAAAAATATCGACGTAGTCCAGCCCCATTCGCTTAAGTGATTGATCACAAGAGGCGATCAAATATTTGCGGCTTCCCATTTCTCCGTAGGGCCCTGGCCACATCAAGTAGCCGGCCTTTGACGAGATGATTAATTCGTCACGATAGTTTTGGAAATCAGTCTTGAGAATTTCACCAAACGCTTCTTCAGCGCTACCAGCAGGAGGCCCGTAGTTGTTAGCCAGATCAAAATGCGTGATGCCGTGATCGAAGGCCGTTTGGCACAGAGCGCGCTTGGTGTCATGCGGCGTATCGCAGCCGAAATTGTGCCACAGGCCAAGTGATACCGCAGGAAGCTGCAGTCCAGAGTTTCCACAGCGCCGATAAGGCATAGTTTCGTAACGTTTTGGCGAGGGGACGTAAGTCACGCGGCAAGCTCCTGAGTAAACCTAAACAGATCAAAGTGCGGCTAAAAAGGATAAGCGATTAAGAGCGGCTTGGACACCCGCGTGATCCTAGTGGTCAAACCGACCTGAATTGACGAAACGCAAGTCAAGTTTGAGTTGTGTTTTTCCAGATAAAAGTGATCGATAACATGGTCAATTCAACTTTGAAGGACCACTAGTCATTTGAGATCAATCGTGATCTGAATCTGGTTCCAAAGATAGTTGACGGTGTGTGATTTGCCTTTGTCGTTTTTCATCGCGTCAGACCAAATCAATGTCATTTGCTTGCCGTCCTTACTGATCCACTTGGGAGAAAGTTTGGGTTGGTAGGTTCTGTTGGCTGGATCGTCGACGATCCATTTGTCGGTGTAGAAAAATTGTCTCCAAGGCCCGTAAGGGTTCTCCTAATACCAGAACCCGAGACTGCCCGTTTCAGTGTGCATCCACCGGTGGTAGTAGTCTTTGTCGGAATCGGTCATGCCATGTCCGCCATAGGTGCCGCCGTTGACCATGATGTAAAACCCCAAACCATCGTTCCAAACGACCGACGGGAGCCAAGAGTACCATCCGAAAAATTGGCCTTCTTCGTTGCGGTCGGGAAACTCGTGAACGTAGCCACGTTTCTCAATATCGTCGGTCCAAACGGGAACCTGATCTTCGCCAAAACGGGCGAAGTACTGCCATTGGTCCCGCACGCCTAGACTCTTTTGGGGTACTCTCGCCAATGTGAGTTTGTGCGAGTGAGCACCTTCGGGTGAGTAGATATAAACAAACCCGTCATTAGACGCCGAGCCGTCTTGCCCATTTTGGACGAACGACACAAATGAGAACGGGTAAGCCTCTTGCTCTTTGTGTGGCAAACCATGTTCTTTGAGGAAGAACATTTCTTCCGCGTTGACGACATTTCGCAGCCGGCTTTTTTCTTCAAGCAGCCTCTCTTGACCAAGCCGATTGACTCGATGCCAAGTCTCACCATTATCACCAGACTTAAGAAACTTGATACCAGTAAAAGGCCCCGACCAACTAGTGCCGGGCGTCTTGGAGATGGCGGAATAGACGTTGTCATCAACGGCGACGATCCCATAGCCAAACCAACTTCCTTCTTCGCCGCTGAAGTCCGGGTAATTTAAAATGTCTGATTTCTTAAAACTGTCGGCTTCACCCGTTATTCTGTAAACGTTGTTGTGAATGAAACTTGGTTCCTGACCTCCGGTCCAATTACCATCACACATATTTGTGATCTGGGAGTCGTCTTTGGCCCATGTGATGCACCAGTTGTCACCTGCGCGACCAATCCGTTTCAGAGTTTCTTTTTGAAAGCTGACGGTGGCGGGAACAGGTTTCTGCGATGTGGTTTGCCCGCTAACGATGCCACTTTCAAAAATCGTCAGGCAAACGAGCAGTGCAGCAACAACAAGCTTCCTCGAGATTCGAAAATCAACGTTCATGCCGAATGGGTTTCTTAGAATTGGGATTGTTTCTATTAGAACAAATTCAAGAGCGAGAAGCCACGTAGCCATTCCTCGCTTTTTGTAGGCTGGACCTTTCGGTTTCGTAGCGGTCCGGTGCACTTAACTTACCGGCACAAGGCCTACCGGTGGTGTGGTGCGCTGGTGTATTCACTTTAGGCCGGAGGCCGGCACATCCCCTGACGTTGGTGTAAGCCACCGGAATACTGGCACTCACACAATCAAGCCTTGAGGGCGACACACATAGCAGCCCACCGACCGCCGTACAAATACGAAAAAAGCCCGCCGGAAAAATCCCGCGGGCTTTGTTTTTTAGTGAACGGACAAGAGTGTCCATTCTATGACATCTCAGGCGTTAGCCTTCGATCGCTGCTTGAGCTGCGGCCAGTCGCGCGATTGGAACGCGAAATGGTGAGCAGCTGACGTAATCCAGCCCTGTGCGAACGCAGAACTTGACCGACGTTGGCTCGCCACCGTGCTCGCCACAAATACCGCACTTCAGCTGCGGACGAGTTGATCGGCCTTTCTGAACTGCCATCTCGACCAATTGGCCAACGCCAGACTGATCGATCTGCTGGAACGGGTCGGTTTCCAAGATCTTCTCTTCCAAGTAATCCGGCAGGAACGATCCGATGTCGTCGCGGCT